>NEUO01000179.1 GCA_002304315.1 Verrucomicrobiia bacterium Tous-C4TDCM | reverse complement strand
GGGGGATTCTTTTTTCGGGTCGTCTAACAGTCCGTCCCGGATAGCCCCATTTCCACAAGCGTTCCACGCTCTGGAAATTTAAAAACTTGACCGGGCAATTCATTAAACTTCCTGAACCAATCGCGTTGGAACCATTCAGCGAAAAGCCGCGAAGTGTTCGAAATCAACGGTTTTCTCCTGATCCAAAGTGCCGCCGCCCGGCACCTGAAATTCAAACGCCCCGTCCCATAAGGATTCGCGGTGATCTGAGGGTGCCTCTGCCTCTCACGCGTCGCCCGGCAGGCCGGATTCCTCGTTCAGCCGGCTCTCGGTCACCGTCGCCGCAGGCGTTGCGAAGCACAGGGCGATTGCCACCGTGACCAGCGTGCCCAGCGTCACACGCCAGGGGAACGCCAGCACGAAGGGTTCGGAAATGCCGGCGATCTGCTGGATGCCGAACGGGTTGCTCAGCACCACGACGGCGAGGAATCCGCACGACATCGCGATTACGTTGCCGAGGTCGTTGCCGCGCGTCTTCGTCAGCACGGCAACGAGGAACACACCGAGCAACGAGCCGAAGGTGAATCCGAGGATGCCGAGCACCAGCGGGATGATCTGTGCTCCCGGCTGGTGCGCCATGTACCACGCGGTGCCCAGGCCGACGATGATGATGAACACCGCAAAAAGCACCGTGCTCCACCGCAGGATCCGCACGCGGCGGGCATCGTCCATGTTGTGCTCGCCGACCCGGGGGAACACGAAGTCCCGGGCGAAGCTGGTGCCCAGCGCGTTGAGGGCGGTGCTGAGCGAGCCCATCGCCGTCGCCAGCAGTCCCGCGATGACCAGCCCGCACATCCCGTGCGGCATCCGGGTCAGGATGAAGTGCGGGAATACTTCGCGCCCGGTGACCGGCAGCGTGGCATCCGGCAATGCCGTGTAGTAAGCGGACAGGAGGACGCCGATGAGGATGAAGGCTCCGACCACCGGGAAATCGACCACTCCGGAGAGGATCGTCGCGAAGGCGCTCTGGCGGCGATTCTTCGCGGTCAGCATCCGTTGCACCGTGTCCTGGTCGATGCCGTGGGTGGCCATCGTGACGAAGGTGGACCCGATGATGGCCGCCCAGATCGTGTAGTCCTGGGTCAGCACGTTGCGGATCCAGGGCCCGAAGCCTTCCTCCTGCGGTTTGGCGAAATTGAAGAAGGCCGGCTCCTTGACCTGCTTCATCGCGGTCTCCCAGCCGCCTGGAATTTCCCGCAACAAGAACCAGATCGTGAACCCGAGTGCCGCGACCAGCACGCCCACCTGGATGAAGTCGGTCCAGATCACCGCCCGGATCCCGCCGACGGCCGTGTAAACCGCGGTCGCCGCCGTGATGAAGACCAGCGCCACCGCGAAGATCCAGAACTTCTCCTCGTTGCTGACCGACTCGCCTTTCCACAAACCGTAGGCAAGCACCAGGATGATGGCCGAGACATACAGCCGGGTGCCCATGGCCAGCACCCGGGTCACCAGGAAAGTCGCGGAGGCGACCACCCGCGTGACCGGCCCGAAGCGGGTCCCGAGGAATTCGTAGAGCGACACCACGCCGTGCCGGTAGAAGACCGGGATGAACAGATAGCTGACAATGATCCGGGCCAGCAGCGTGCCGATCGCGAACTGCGCATAGGTCCAGTTGTTCTTCACGTAGCCGGACTCCGGTGCCCCGAGGAAGGTGGCCGCACTGATCTCCGCCGCCAGGATCGACGCCAGCACCGCCCACCACGGCGTCTGCCGGTCCCCGAGCGCGAAGCCTTCCACCGATCCGCTCTTGGAGCGCTGCGAAAAGCCGATTGCGAAAATCACCGCGAAGTAGGCCAGCAGCACCAACCCGTCGATCCAGTATTCTCCCATACCGGGCTCTAGCCGCCCGGCTTCCCGCCGTCGATGCCGCAATTGCCGGCAGGGGATTTTCCCGCTATGGCCCCTGCATGCACGACGACCTCGCCGCCCTCCTGCGCCGCCGCAAGGAAACCATCGCCGACCACGGCTTCCGCGACCGCGATCCCGCCTCGCACCTGGAGGCGTTGAAGGCCGTGTCGCTTGAAATTACCGCATGGCACGAAGCCCACCGCGGCACCCTGCCACCGCGGCTCGAGCATTTCCTCGGCGGCTGCTCGTTCGACAAGGCGCTGCAATTCCTCGAATCCGACGGCACCTGGACAGGCCACTGAGGGAAAAGTTCCAAGTGGGGAAGTTCCAAGCGCCAATCCAGGCAGGGAAGTTCCAAGGACGAAGTGCCAAGTGCCAAGTGCCAAGAAAGGCAGGAATCGCTTCCAGGCCTTCAATTCGCCGCGCCTTTTCCCATTGGCACTTGGAACTTCATCCTTGGAACTTTTCCCCCTTGGCACTTGGAACTTCGCTCTCGCCGCTTGTTCGCCTTGCCCCGCCCCGGAGCGAACCACTAGCTTCGCTGCCGAGCAGGTTTTTATGGGTTCCAGCGCACCATCGATCATCGGAATTCTCCCAGCGCGCTGGGGGTCCACCCGCTTCCCCGGCAAGCCCCTCCACCTCATCGCCGGCAAACCCTTGATCCAGCTTGTCTGGGAGCAGTGCTCGAAATGCTCGCGGCTCGATGAGTTAATCATCGCCACCGACGACGAGCGCATCCTCGCCGCCGCGGAAAGCTTCGGCGCGAAGGCCGTGATGACCTCGCCCGAGCATCCGACCGGCACCGACCGCCTCGCGGAAGCCGTCCGCTCGCTACCCGGCGCGGAAATCATCGTCAACATCCAGGGCGACGAGCCGCTGATCGATCCCGACCTAATCGACGAGCTCGCCGCCGCAATGGCCGCCGATCCCTCGCTCGACATGGCCACCGCCGCCAACCCGCTCGACCCCGCCGACCCCGCCGTGCAGGACCCGAACGTGGTGAAGGTTGTCACCACCCTCGACGGCCGCGCGCTCTACTTCTCCCGGTCGCCCCTGCCCTTCTTCCGCAACGCCGTGGACGGTCTGCCCGTCCTGCGCCACAAAGGCATCTACGCCTACCGTCGTACTTTCCTCGAACGCTTCGTCACCTGGCCGCCCTCGCCGCTGGAGAAAGCCGAATCGCTCGAACAACTCCGCGCCCTTGAAAACGGCGCCAGCATCAAGGTCCTGATCACCCACGACACCTCGCCCGGTGTCGATACTCCCGAACAAGCCGCCCAAGTCGAAGCCATCCTCACCAGCCAATCTCCACTCACATGAAATACATTTTCGTCACCGGCGGCGTCGTCTCCTCCCTCGGCAAAGGCCTCGCCGCCGCGTCCATCGGCGCGCTGCTCGAACACCGCGGGCTGAAGACCCTGATGCAGAAGTTCGACCCCTACCTCAACGTCGACCCCGGCACCATGTCGCCCTTCCAGCACGGCGAGGTCTATGTCCTCGACGACGGTGCGGAGACCGACCTCGACCTCGGCCACTACGAGCGCTTCACCTCCGGCGTGATGTCGCGGCTCAACAACCTGACCTCCGGCCAGGTCTTCGACGCTGTGATCAAAAAGGAACGCCGTGGCGACTACCTCGGCAAGACCGTCCAGTTCATCCCCCACGTCACCGACGAGATCAAGGCGCGCATCCACATGGTGACCGACACCAACCCCGACGTCGACGTCCTGATCACCGAGATCGGCGGCACGGTCGGCGACATGGAAGGCCTGCTCTTCATCGAGGCCCTCCGCCAGTTCGCGCTGGAAGTCGGCAAGGACAACGTCTGCTTCATCCACGTCACCCTGCTGCCCTACATCAAGGCCGCCGGCGAGGTGAAGACCAAGCCGACCCAGCAGTCGGTCGCCAAGCTGCGCGAACTCGGCATCCAGCCGGACATCATCATCTGCCGCACCGAGGCCGACCTCGACGAGGACAACCGCAAGAAGATCGCGATGTTCTGCAACGTCGAGAAGAAGAACGTCGTCGCCTTCCGCGATGTCGCCCACACGATCTACGAGTGCCCGCTCGACCTGCGCCGCGACAAGATCGACCGACTCGTCGTCGACAAGATCGGCCTCGGCCACACGCCGTCCCCCGCGCTCGACGATTGGGAACATTTCGTCCGCCGCGTCATCCACCCGAAGCACAAGGTGACCATCGCCGTCGCCGGCAAGTACGTCGAACTGCAGGACGCCTACAAGTCGATCTACGAATCGCTGATCCACGCCGGCGCGCACCACGACACCAAGGTGAACATCATCCGGGTCGAGGCCGAGGCGGTCGAGGACCACGGCGCGAAAGCGGTGATCGGCGATGTCGACGGCATCCTGGTTCCCGGCGGCTTCGGCGACCGCGGCATCGAAGGCAAGATCCTCGCCGCGCAGTATGCCCGCGAGAACAAGATCCCGTACTTCGGCATCTGCCTCGGCATGCAGATCGCGACCATCGAGTTCGCCCGCAACGTCTGCAAGCTGCGCGGCGCCAACTCGACCGAGTTCGACAAGAACTCGCCGTTCCCCGTGATCTGCCTTCAAGAAGAGCAGAAGGGCGTCGAGGACATGGGCGCGACGATGCGCCTCGGTTCTTGCGTCAGCGTGCTGTTCGCCGGCACCCGTGCCTCCGACCTTTACGGCGGCGCGGATCGCATCCACGAACGCCACCGCCACCGCTACGAGTTCAACTCCGACTTCCAGGACAAGCTCCAGGAATGCGGGCTGGTCATCTCCTCGGTCTCCGAGAAGGAAGGCTTGGTCGAGATCGTTGAATTGCCCGATCATCCCTTCTACCTCGGCGCTCAGTTCCACCCGGAGTTCCAGTCCAAGCCGAACCACCCGCACCCGCTCTTCGCCGGCTTCGTCAAAGCCGCCCTCGAGAGCGCACAAGCGAAGTAAACCACAGGTCGTGTTGCTGCATCGAGAACACCCCGGCTCCCATTCTGCCGCAGCCACCCTTTCCTTCATCGCGCGAAAAAAGCCGCCCGGGTCTCCCCGGGCGGCTTTTTCAGCGGAAGACGGAGGGCCCCCATCCCCCGCGATCACGTAACAGTCGAGCGTTTGCCGAGGCTTCTGCGATCCGCTAGGATCACGACGCCCCCTCACATCGCATGGCTGCCACCCTCACCTCTCCTCCCCCGGTCTCGTCGCCGCTTGCCCAAGCGCTGACCAACCTCTTGGACCAGCGCGCCAAGGACCACCCGGAACGCCTTGCTTACCGCTTTCTGAGCGATGGCGAACAGTCGGAGTCCTTGATGGATTTCCAAGCACTCCGGCAGGAAGCCCGCTCGCGCGCCGCATCCCTGCTCAACGCCGGAGCTGCGGGCCAGCCGGTGCTGTTGATCGAGCCCCCGGGCCTCGGCTTTATCACCGGACTTTTCGCCTGCTGGTATGCCGGCGCGATCGCGGTGCCCGCCTACCCACCGCGCGGAAAACGACACCGCCAACGGCTCGAAGCCATCCTCCACGACTCCGGCGCCCGCCTCTCCCTAGGCGGCGATCCCGACCACCCGCTGACCGGCATCACGCGGGTCGAGAACAGCGGCCGATTCTTCGACGCCGAAACGCCCGAAAGCGACGGACCCTGCCTGCTCCAATACACCTCGGGCTCCACCGCCCGGCCGAAAGGCGTGGTGCTCCACCACCATCATCTCCGCCATCATCTGGCCGCGCTCGCCGGCACGGTGAAGTCCCTGCACATCCGCTCCGCCCTGAGCTGGCTGCCGCCTTACCACGACATGGGCCTGGTGCTCAAACTACTGCTCTCGGTCGACGCCGGCTTTCCGCTCACCTTCTTCTCGCCGGATCACTTCGTGCAGCGGCCGGTCCGCTGGCTCCGCGCAATCAGCCGCCACCGCGCGGAATTCAGCGGCGGCCCGAACTCCGCCTTCGAACTCTGCCTGCGCTCCGTCCGCGACGAGGATCTCGCCGGGCTCGATCTCTCCTGCTGGAAAGCCGCGCCCTGCGGTGCCGAGAAAGTCCACGCCGATACCCTCCAGCGTTTCGCCCGCCGCTTCGCGTCCTGCGGCTTCAATCGCGACGCCTTCCTCCCCGGCTACGGTCTCGCCGAGGCCACCCTCACCGTCAGCGCCTGCCGCCCCGGCCGGGGACAAAAGATCTCCCGCCACCCGACGGTCGGAAGCCACGTCTCATGCGGACCCGCGCTGGAAGGCAACACCCTCCGCATCGCCGATCCGAACACGGGCCGCACCCTGCCCGACGGCGAGGTTGGAGAAATCCGCGTGAAGGGTCCCGGTATCGCCGCCGGCTACTGGCAGCGCCCGGAGGAAAGCGCCGCCGTCTTCATGGCCAACGGCGAGTTGCTCACGGGCGACCGCGGCTACCTCAATGAAGGCGAGCTCTACGTGATCGGCCGCCTGAAAGACCTGATCATCCTCGACGGCATCAACCACGCGCCGGAAGACATCGAAGCCGCTCTAACAGCCGCCTTCCCCGAGTTCCCCGGTGCGGCCGCCTTTCCTCAGGAAACCCCCTCCGGTGACGGCGTCGTCCTCGCGATCGAGTCCGGCCAAATCCCCGCCACCGCGCTCGCCGCGCTCGCCATCAAGGTCCGCCAGCGCCTGGCCGATGACCTCGAAATCCCTCTCCACCGCCTGCTTTTCGTCCGCGCCGGCACACTGCCCCGCACCACCAGCGGCAAGATCCGCCGCGGAACCACCCGCGAGGCATTTGAAAAGGGCCGGCTGATCCTCCTGTTCGATGACGCCAACGTCCTGCCCAACGTCGGCGCGGCGCTCGACCGCGTGCTCGACGCCGTCCGCGAGGTCTCCGGCCGCGAAGGCGCCCGCGCGGAAGACGACCTGGTCAGCTTCGGCCTCAGCTCGATCGAAGCCACCCGCCTCGCCGCCCTGCTCCAAGCCGCCACCGGCATCGGCATCCCGCTCGGCGAGCTGTTCGCCGCCCCGTCATTCGCCCATGTGGCCGCGCTGTTAGAGAGCCGCTCCGCCAAGCCCTTGCCCGAGATCGTCCCCGGCTCCGGCGCGTCCTCCGGCATCCTGACCCACTCGCAGGAGCGCATGTGGTTCCTCCACCAGCTCGATCCGGATAGCGCCGCCTACCATGTCTTCGGCGCGCTCGAGCTCGAAGGCACGCTGGACATCGCCGCGCTGGAAAACGCCTACGCCGCGGTGACCGGCCGTCACCCGATCCTCCGCAGCCGCCACCTTTCGCACGACGGCCGGCCCGTGGTGATCCTCAGCGACGAGACGCCTCCGCGGCTCGAACACGCTGCCGGAGATGCCGATACCGTGCTGCGCGACTTCGCCCTCCGCCCCTTCGATCTCGAATCCGGCTCGCCCGTTCGCGCGCTGCTGCTTTCCACCGGCAGCGACCGCCACCTCTTCGCCCTCTGCGCCCACCACATCGCGGCGGACGGCTGGTCGGTGCGCGTCATCGTGCAGGACCTCGCCGCCCATTACACCGCCTTCGCCACCGGCCGGGAATTGCCGCCGCCGCTCAGTGGACCGGACTACCTCGACTACGCCGCATGGCACCGCCGGAACATCGATGGCGGCGCGGCCGACCGTCAGATCGACTACTGGAAATCACGCCTCGCCGGCCACTCCGGCATCATGGACTTGCCTACCGATTTCCCACGTCCGGTCCGCGCTTCGTCCGCCGGCGGCGCGGTGGTGAAAGACCTGCCCGCTCCCCTCGCCACCCGCATCGCCGCGCTTGCAAAGTCCCGTCGCGCCACGCCCTTCATGGTGCAGCTCGCCGCCTTCCTGCTCATGCTGCGCCGCCACGGTGCCGATGACGGTCCGGTCGTCGCCGTCCCCGTCGCGAACCGCCATCACCCCGCAACCGGCGACCTCGTCGGAACCCTGGTCAATACCCTGCCCTTCCGCCTCACGCTCGACAGCGAAGAGACCTTCCACTCGCTGCTCGAACGCGTGCGCGACGCCTCTTTTGAAATGCAGGACGCCCAGGACGCGCCCTTCGAACGCATCATCGAAGCCGTCCGCCCCGAGCGCGCCCGCGACCGCTCGCCGCTCGCCCAGGTGATGTTCGACCACCAGGAACTCCCGATCCCCGAATCCTGGCACGGCGGACTCCGCTGCCGCCCCCACCTCGCCCATCGCGGCGCGGTGCAGTTCGACCTCAGCCTGCTCTGCTTCGTCCTCTCGGATCGCCAGCAGGTCGTCCTCGAATACCGCGCGGATCTCTTCCGCCACGAAACCGCGGCCGCCATGCTCGACCGCTACCTCGCCACGCTTGAAGAAGTCTGCCGCGAACCCGGCCGCCCGATTCGCAGCATCAGCGGACTTGCGGAAGGCGACCTCGTCCAGCTTCTCACCGTCGGCGAAGGCCCGGACCGCCCGGACTTCCTCGATCGCACCACAGCCGGCCTGATTGCCGAAACGTGTCGCCGACTTTCAAAGGCCACCGCGCTGGTGTGCGGAGATGAGGCACTCGATTACCGGGACTTGGACAACCGCGCTTCCGCTCTCGCCGCATCGCTCCAGCGCCGCGGCGTGATGCCGGGCGACCGTATCGCCCTCCTGTTAGAGCGCGACCTGCTGCTGCCCGTCGCCCTGCTCGCCGCCTGGAAAGCGGGGGCCGCCTATGTGCCGCTCGACGCTGCGAATCCGCCCGAGCGCCTCGCCTTGATCCTCGCTGACCAGAGCCCGCTCCACGTCCTCGTCTCGCCGGGCCTCATCGATCGTTTGCCGGAAGGCACGGACGCCATCGTGCTCGAACCCGCGATGGCCGATGGCACCGACCGCCCCGCAGTCCCGCCGGTCCAGCCCAGCGATGCCGCCTACATCCTCTACACTTCCGGCTCCACCGGAAAACCCAAGGGCGTGGTCGTATCCCATGGCGCGCTGGCGAACTTCCTGCTGTCGATGCGCGAGGAACCCGGCTTCCGCGAAGGCCAGCGGCTGCTCGCCCTGACCACCGTGTCGTTCGACATCTCCGCGCTGGAAATTTTCCTGCCGCTGGTCGCCGGAGGTACGGTGGATCTCGTAGTTGGGAAAACCGCCCGCGATCCCGTCGCGCTCGCCGACCGCATCGCCACCACCCGCCCCGACGTGATGCAAGCGACCCCGGCCACCTGGCGGATGCTGCTCGACACCGGCTGGGAAGGATCGCCCGGCATGGCCATCCTCTGCGGTGGCGAAGCGATGGACCTGGAGCTCGCCCGCAAGCTCCGCCCGCTCGGCCGCCAGCTTTGGAACCTCTACGGCCCCACCGAGACCACCGTTTGGTCGACTCTCTGGCAGGTCCCCGAAAATCCGCAGCGCATCGGCATCGGCCAGCCGATCGCCAACACCCGCATCCTCATCGCCGCCGAAGATGGCACCCCGCTGCCGCCCGGCATCCCCGGCGAACTCTTCATCTCCGGCGCCGGCCTGGCCGAAGGATACTGGCAGCGGCCGGAGCTCACCGCGGAACGCTTCGTCGAGCCCGTCTTGCCCCGCCTGCCCCGCTACTACCGCACCGGCGACCTCGCCCGCTGGCTGCCCGACGGCACGCTCGAGTGCCTCGGCCGCTCGGACGGCCAGGTGAAAGTCCGCGGCTTCCGGGTGGAGCTCGGCGAGATCGATGCCACCCTGCTTTCCCACGTCGGCGTCGCCGAAGCCGCGACCGTCCTCGCCGGCGAGCGCCTCGTCGCCTGGTACCGGCCGGTCTTCCCGGGGCTGGATCCCTCGGAAATCCTCGACCACCTGCGAGCCCGGCTGCCCGATTACATGGTGCCATCGCCCCTCGTCGCCCTCGACCACCTGCCGCTGAGCTCCAGCGGAAAAATCGACCGCCCTGTCGGCGGCCGATCCTCTGGCACGCGAACTTGCCGCGATCTGGGGTGACATCCTCGAGTGCCACGGCGTCGGCGTTGACGATGACTTCTTCGCGCTGGGCGGTCACTCGCTGGCCGCCGCCCGGCTGGTTTCCGAAGTCGCCCGGCGCACCGGCATCACCGTCCCGCTCGACTGGCTTTTCGACCAACCCACGCCCTCCGGAATGGCGGAGCGGATGCGCGAAAAGGCCGCTGTCGATCTCGCCGAGCCGCGCGTCATCCCGCTGTCCCGCGGCCACGGCGGCCGGCCGTTGTTCTGGTGCCACACCCTCGTCGATGGCGGCATGGGTCTGCTGCCTTACCGCGAAACCGCCCGTCTGTTAGGCAGCATCACCGACTCCCAAGGCATCGCCGAAGGCACCCGCAGCTTCGGCAGCATCGCCGAAATGGCCGACGCCCACATCGCGAAAATCCGCGCCGTCCAGCCGCACGGCCCTTACCGCCTCGCCGGCTTCTGCTTCGGCGGAAATCTCGCCGCGGAAGTCGCCGCCCGCCTCGACGACCAGGGTGAGGAAATCGAACTCCTCTGCCTGCTCGAATCCTCGCCGCCCCTCCCCGCCGAGCCCGGCATCAACCCGTGGCTCCGCCCCGCCACCTGGGGGCGCTTCCTTTCGCGCCTGCCCGCCCGCCTTCGCAGCCTCATGGCCCGCGATAGCCGGCATGCCCTGCGCCGCCTGAAAATGAAGCACCGCGCCGCCGGCTCCCTGCTCCGCGGCGATGGCATTCCGGACATCCGCGGCGTGCTCGATCTCGATCTCCTCGACTCCGAATCCCAGGACCGCGCCGAGCGTCATTGGCAGGCCCTCCATCTCCACATCCCGCGCCTCCCCGCCGCCCGCCGGATCGTCCTGGTCCGCGCCGAAGACGATGGCTGGCTGCCCCGCCCCGCGACCCTCGGCTGGAAGTCCAGGACCAGGATCGAAGTTCTCAAAGTCCCCGGCTGCCACGAAGACTTCCTTCGCCAGCACTCCGCCACCGAAGTCGCGCAGGTCCTCCGGCAAGTGCTCCGCGGCTGATCAAGGTTCTTGCTCCGGCTTCAACTCCTTCTCCGGCTCCTGCAATTTCGCCCCGTGCAGCAGCCGGCAGAATTCCTTCTTCGACAGCACGTGGTGCTCGCCCTCCCTGGTCTCCAGGTCCGCCATCGCCTTGTAAGCCACCTCGAAGCGCTCCAGCCGCGTGATCCGGATGAACTCCGCACCCTTCTTCCACACTTGGTTTTGCTGTAACTTCATGCTGAATCCTGAGCAGCACCGCAACCGATGACCAGCCTCTTGAACCTCTCCGCCCCATGAAGATCGCCGTCATCGGCGGCGGGCCGGCCGGGTTGCGGGCGGCGGAGGCAGCGGCGCGCGGGGGGGCGGAGGTGACCTTGTTCGACGCCAAGCCCTCGGTCGGCCGCAAGCTGCTGGTCGCCGGGCGCGGCGGGCTGAACCTTACCCACGGCGAAGACTTTTCGCGCTTCATCACCCGCTACTCCGGCCCGGGACAGCCGGACGGCTTCTGGGAAAACCTGCTCGCCAGCTTCACCCCCGCCGACCTCCGCGAATGGGCGGCCGGGCTGGGGATCGAGACCTTCGAGCAGCGCACCGGCCGGGTCTATCCGAAGGAAATGAAGGCCGCGCCCCTGCTCCGCCGCTGGGTCGA
>NEUO01000178.1 GCA_002304315.1 Verrucomicrobiia bacterium Tous-C4TDCM | reverse complement strand
ATGCTGCCGGAGCTCGAACGCTTTTGGAATGACATGGCAGGAGTGCTGCGCCTCATCGGCCGGCCGTGGCTGCTGGATCAAGCAAACGCTACGCATCCAAAGTGAGTGTCACATTAATTTGAAAAAATGGTATTATCTGTGCAAGATCCTCGACAACTACCTCAGGAACCAGCACCGGCATGCCACCGCCCAGATGCGCGGCGGCAAGCGGCAGTTTAAAAGCCTGAATACCACCAATCCGGCGGCCCATCAGGAGCGGGCGGCCGACGAATCCGGCTTGCCGCTGGCTTTTGACACCGAGGCCTACGACCGCCACTGGGCGCAGCACATTCTCCGGCTGGCCTTCAGCGCCCTCGATACCGGAACTCCCGCCACCCGGGAGATGCTGCCGGTGTTGCGGCCGTGGATCCTCGCGGACCCCGGGGATGCCACTCTGAAGGAAATTGCCCGTGGCATGGGCCGCACCCATGCCGCCCTGCGCGCCCAGCTTCACCGCATGCGGAAGACCTGGCGGCAGTCGGTCCGCGACGCGGTGGCCCAGACCGTGTCGCACCCGGACGAAATCGACGACGAGCTCCGCCACCTCGCGGCCGTGCTCAGCCGGCATCCGCTGGAGTGAGCCGGGTCGGAGTTGAGAGTTGAGAGTTGATAGTTGAGAGCGGAAGACAGGAGTACTGTCGCACGCGGCTGGGTTTTGACTATCAACCATCAACTATAGACTCTCAACCTCCCCCTGTTACCGGACTTCCGGCGTGCCGGTCAGCTCCGCGATTTTGGCTTCCATCGCTTTGGCCCAGAGGGCGTAGCCGGCGGCCTCGGGGTGGAGGAAGTCGGGCATGGTTTCCTTGGGTAGCGTGCCGTCGGCGGCGAGGAAGGTGTTGCTGACATCGAGCCACTGGATTTTGTCGCCGTCGGCGAAGGTTTTGATCCGCTGGTTGATGGCGTCGTTGAGCTGGCGAAGCTTGTGGTCGGGCTTTTCGGCGCGGGGGAAGATGGAGAGGAGGAGGATCTTCGCGTCGGGCTTGCGGTCCTGGAGCAGCTCCACGATGAGCTGGATGCCGGCGGCGGTCTGTTCCGGCGGGTCCTGCCGTTGGCCGGTGTTGTTGGTGCCGATCATCACCACGAAGAGCTTGGGATCGACGTTCTCCAGCTCGCCGTTCATCAGGCGCCAGAGGACGTGCTCGGTGCGGTCGCCGGAGTAGCCGAGGTTGAGCGCCTTGCGGCTGCCGTAGTATTGGTCCCAGACCGGCTTGCCGGCTTCTTCCCAGCCCTGGGTGATGGAATCGCCGATGAAGACGAGTTCGTGGCCGCCTTTCTTGGCGAGCGGCTTCTTCTGCTGGTGACGTTGCTTCCACCAGTCCTCGGGATTGCGGTTGGCGGGGACGGTGCCGGGGTTCATCCGGTATTCGGCGCGCTTCTCGTCGTAGGTCTTCTTCATCTCGGCGAGGACCGGGGCATAGGCGGGGTCGTCGTGGAGGGACTTCATTTCCTGCGGGTCCTTCTCGAGGTCGAAGAGGTTCCACTCCTTGGTCTTGGCGAAGAACATCAGCTTGTAGCGATCGGTCCGGACACCGTCGTGGGCGGCGACGTTGTGGGTGTTCTCACCACTATAGAAGTAGTAGATCGCCTTGCGCCAGTCGGCCGGGGTCTCGCCTTTCAGCACGGGGACCAGGCTCTTGCCTTGCACCGTGGCGGGGATCGGCACGCCGGCCATTTCGAGGAAGGTCGGGGCGTAGTCGATGTTCTGGATCAGGGCGTCATTGCGAGTGCCGGGCTTCACGACGCCGGGCCAGCGGGCGAGGAAGGGCATGGCGAGGCTTTCCTCGAACATCCAGCGCTTGTCATACCAGCCGTGCTCGCCGAGGTAGAAGCCTTGGTCGGAGGAGTAGATCACCAGCGTGTTCTTCGCGAGGCCGCTCTTTTCGAGGTAGTCGAGCATGCGGCCGACGTTCTCATCGACGGCGCGGATGCAGCGGAGGTAGTCCTTGAGGTAGCGCTGGTATTTCCAGCGGGTCACATCGTCGTCCTTGAGCTTGCCGGCCTTCATGTCGGCGATGAAGGCTTGGTTTTCCGGGTCGTAAGAGGCGTCCCAGGTCTTCTTTTGATCCGGGGTCATCCGGGCGTATTCGCCGTTCGGAATGCCGCCGAGAAAGTGCTCGGGGAACTCCGTCTTGCCGTGGAACTTCATGTCGTGGCCCCAGTGGAAGTCCTTGGCGATGGTCATCTGCTGCTCTTTCAGCGTGGAACTGCGGCCGGCGTAGTCATCAAAGAGGGACTTCGGTTCGGGGAGGGTGACGTCTTTGAAAAGCCCCAGGTGGCGCGAAGCCGGGGCCCAGTTGCGGTGAGGGGCCTTGTGCTGGCACATCAGGACAAAGGGCTTCGATTTGTCGCGGCCGGTCTCAAGCCAGGCGAGGGCCTTGTCGGTGATGAGGTCGGTGCAGTAGCCTTGCTCCTTACGGGGACCCGCGGCGGTGATGAACTCGGGGTTGTAGTAGCTGCCCTGGCCGGGGAGGATTTCCCAGTGGTCGAAGCCGGTGGGCTGGCTGACGAGGTG
Source organism: Verrucomicrobiia bacterium Tous-C4TDCM (assembly GCA_002304315.1). GTDB lineage: Bacteria > Verrucomicrobiota > Verrucomicrobiia > Verrucomicrobiales > Akkermansiaceae > Haloferula. The sequence continues at coordinate 8,866 of NEUO01000178.1, read as the reverse complement.
CCATTTGCCGATCAGCGAGGTCTGGTAGCCTGCTTTCTGGAGGAGCTTCGGGAAGGTGGTTTGGGTGCCGTCGAAACGGGAGAAATCGTTGTCGGGGAAGCCGTTCACATGGCTGTGCTTGCCGGTCATGATGCAGGCGCGGGACGGTCCGCAGATCGAGTTCGCGCAGTAGGAGCGGGTGAAGATGGCGCCTTCCTTCGCGATGCGGTCGAGGTTCGGAGTCGGTGCGACGTCCTTGAGCGGCCCGCCGTAGGCCGAGATCGCGTTCAGCGCGTGGTCGTCGGAGAACAGGAAGAGGATGTTCGGCCGTTCCGCGGAAAGCAGCGGTAAGGACAGCAGGGCGAGAAGGGCGGGGACACGCATGGGTGGAGGATACGCAGTCGAGGGCGGGGCCTTGCAAGAAGAAGGCGTCGGGAAGACCCCGGGAAAGCCGCCGGTTGACGGGATCGGCATTCGCGGCTTTTCTGGCGGCGTTATGAAAATCGTACCCCTTATCAGCTCCGGCACGGCCGGTCCGCTTGGCGTTCTCCATCTGCCGCGCCTCTGGCTCAAAGTCTCGCTCGAAGCCCGCGGCGCGCTGGCCGACGGCTATCCGGGCGCCGGCCAAGGCTATGACCAGATGGTCATCGACGCCCTCGGCCTGGATCGCGACGCGGTGATCGCCTCCATCACGGCCGAGCGCCCGACCTATCCGCAGTTCGAAGCCTGGGTGAAAGCCCAGCCGGGTGCCAAGCTGGACGCCGACTCCATTGCCACGATCAACGCGGCGATCACCGGCTACCTCCACGCCGACGCGACCCGCCAGGGGATCCTCGCGGCCGACGGTCTACCCGACGACGCGAGCGCGGCGAAGGATGCGATCAACCTGAACAATCTCGACGACTGGCATGAGTTCCATGCCGCGGTGCTGAAGTGAGCGCCGGTCCCGAACATGGCTGAAGACCCGCAACCCGGTCCCGTGTCGCCCCAGAGGCGGCCGGCGATCGGGGCGCGGCTGGCAATGGGGTTTTTGGCAGTGGTGAGGACGATCCTGGTTTTTCTGGCGGGGGCTGTCTTAATGCCGACTTTCCTCTTTATTGTGGTGGGGTGCTTTAGCGGGGGATCGGTAAGGAGTATGATCGCAATCCCGTTTGGATCGCTTGTCATTGCAGAACTGCTGATCGCCATGGCGGTGGGTGCCAAGTGGATCAAAGAAGTGATCCATGTAAGGCACCAACATCCCGGGGGTGGAGGTCCGGATCCGCTCAAGCCGGTGGGACATCAGGTGGTGATGATGACCGAGGTCGTGATGTTCGTTTCCGCCTTCTGTTTGATCGTGTGGATCCCCGCTGAGATTGCTCGGATTCGAAACATGGGAATCGCCTGGCCGGTTTGCTGGGCGGTCGTGGGAGGCGCGGCCTTTTGGGCGCGGCGCTTGGTTTCAAAGTGGATCGAGCGTCGATCGCTTATTCCGGATACAGATCCTTGTTCGACGCTTGGAACTCCGCCTTCAAGCGAACCTTGAGGGTCGATAGGTCGATCAGCTTGAATCCGGTGAAGGTCCATGCGCCGTCCTTGCCGTCGTGGCTGATCCCGGCGAGCAGGTGGACGGCGTCGTCGGTGATCTTGAGGGTCTCGTCCTTCGGCTCGAAGTAGAAGGTGCGCAGGGTGCTGTTCCAGGAGTCGTCTTCGACCAGCTTGGGATCGAGGTAGAAGACTTCGCCGCTGGGTTCGTGGACGATGCGGAGGTCGGGGTAGCCGCTGCGCTGGGCCTCGCCGCGGCGGTTGGGCGGGATGTCGCAGGAAAGGTCGGGCTCGGCGTTGAGGCTTTCGTGGAGGGCGTCCTCGAAGAAGCGGGAAGCCTCGTTGATGCGGCGGAGGGAGCGGACGGGGGAGTCGGGGGCGTTGAGCTTTTCGATCGCACGGGTCAGGGCGGACTCGATGGCGGCTTGGACGCGGGTGTGGCTTTCCTTGGCGGCGAGCGGGATGACCTTCTTGCCGGAACAGGCTTCGGCGACGGTGGCGAAGGAGAAGGTGCGGTGGTCCAGGTTCTTTCCAAGAAGATTTTGGACGAGGGTGGCGTCGGAGGCAGTTGGTTCCGCAAGCGCTTTCCCGGTGGGGACGGCTTCACTTCTTCGGAGCCAGAAGAACCCCATCGACCACCCGAAGCCGATGGCGAGGCCCAGCAGCAGGATTCCGATGGCGAGGTTCCGCCTGCTCACGGAGCGATGCCGGTCACCGGGGTCTTCATGGCTTCGGCTGTTGTCGTTTGCCTTCAAGTCGTTCTTCCGCGGTTCGTTCTAACAAAGCCGTCTTCAGCGGAAGCACCAGAGATGTTCGTGAGTCCGCACCAGCAGGGAATCGCCGACTGCGACGGGTGTGGCAACCAGCGGTTCGCCCAGTTCGTTGGCGGTGACGTCTGTTAGGCCGGCATCGGTGATGCGGCCGCTGAAGATCGTGCCGTCGGAGCGGCCGCAGTAGAGCAGGTCGCCGGCGATCATCGGGGAGGCGTAGTAGATCGCCGGTCCCTTCGGCAGGACGGTTTCCCAAAGGATCTTGCCGCTTTCCGCATCGAGGCAGCTCACCGTGCCGCGGGTGGGGCCGGTGTCCTGGAGCAGGTAGAATTTCCCGTCCTGCGCGGCCGGGGTGGCGCAGTCGGAGCCGCGCTTTTCGAGGGTCCACAGGCGTCGGTCTTTCGTCGTGTCGCCCTTGCCGCCCATCTTCACACCGGCGACGTGGTTGCCGCGGCCGAAGGGGACGAGCGCGATGCCTTTCGTCGCTGCGGCGGAGGCGATGACGCGCCAGTTCGTCTGCTGGAGGGGATTGAAGTCGCCGTGATCCCAAAGGAGTTTGCCGCCCTTCGCGTCGTGGCCGCTCAAGTGGTCGCCGCCCCAGGAGACGATGGTTTCCACGCCGTCGATTTCCGCGACGAAGGGCGTGGTGTAGGCGTCGTTGGCCTCGGCCGGGGCCTTGTAATCGCGCGGGGCTTTCCAGACTTCCTTGCCGGTGGCGGGGTCGAAGGCCAGGAGGAAAGAGGGGTTCTTGTTGTGCATCAACGCGACCACCAGATGCCCGCCGGCGAGGACCGGCGAGGTGCCGAGGTCCCACTTCAGGCCGTCCTTGGCGTAGTCCTGTTGCAGGTTTTTGCTCCAGACGACTTTGCCCGAGAGATCGAGCGAGGCGAGGTTGCCGGACTTGTAGTAAACGAAGATGTTTTTGCCATCGGTGAGAGCGGAGGGATTGCACCCGCTGCCGGCGCTGGCGTGCTGGAAGGCGCTCACGGTGCCGACAGTGGCGCGCCACTGTTCCTTGCCCGCCTGGTCCACGGCGAGCACGCCGTCCTTTCCGTCGATTTCCGAGGTGATGACGATGAGGTCGCCGAGGACCATCGGCGTCGAGCCGCCGCGGCCGGGGAGCTTCACCTTCCAGGCGCCGTTTTTCTCCGGGCCGAATGCCGCCGGGGTCTTGCCGGTCTCCGCCACGCCGTGACCGGACGGGCCGCGCCAGTTCGGCCAGCCGGATTCCGCGACGAGCGGCGCTGCGAGGGCGAGGCTTGAAAGAGCAACCGCGAACGTTTTCATGCTTCCTACTACCCGTCGTGCGGCTTGCCTTTGCAAGCCATTCCCGGCGGCAAGGACAAGTCCGGTCCCGGGGCTTACTTCTTCTCCTTGCCATCCACGGTGGCGCCGGAGACGAAGATCATGGCGTCTTGGGTTACGACGTTCTTCCCGAGATACATGCCCCAGCGGAAGTTGGTTTTCCCGGCGGGCCGCGGATAAGAACCTTTGCCGACCTCCTTGCCGTCGAGATGGACCTCGTAGTCCTTGCCGTTGTCCCGCACCAGGATGTGGAAGGGCTTTCCCACCATGTCCTTGGCGATCACCTGGTCCCCGCCGCGCCGGTGGTTGAGAGTGACATCACCTTTCGAGTTCATGTTGAGCTGGACGGACCAGTCGTTGACGTCGTTCTTCGCCTGGAAGATCGCCGCGCCGTGCGGCTTGATGAGGGTGTAGGTCCCACTCCACTGGTGCCAGTCGCCTTCCTTCCAGTTCAGCTCGCTGAAGGCCTCGGTCCGCGCCGCGTTGGCGCGGGCGTTGTGGACGTTCTCCTCGCCCTTGAACAAGCGGAAGACCTGGGTGTTCCCGTCTTCCTGATACCAGCGCGACCAGTTCTCGAAATCCTGCCGCGGAATCGCGCTGTTCCCCAGCGTGTGAAGTTTGATTTCCCGGGTGATCGAGCGCTTGGTATTGGGTGTGATTTCGACGCGCCGGTTGTCCACGCTGATCGTCGATCCGGTCACGCCGGTCTTCGAATTCCCCCCTTTCGGCAGCTTGCCGCTTTTCACGATCTGCTCGAACGAGGGATCGGTTCCCTTTTGCTTGAACAAGGGTTCGGAGGACGCCGCGTGAAGGAAGGACAAGCCGACGAGCAGGGAAAGGAAGAGGGGCTTGTTCATGAGGAGGTGTGGGGGATTCGGACGGTCGATCCCTACCGCGTTTCTGCGGGACGGGCAACCACCCGTTGCGGATCGCCATGTCCGGTGATCGGAGGCTCGGATAGATCGCGGCCCTCGCCGGGTTTATCCTCGAGGGGAAGTTGAGAGTTGAGAGTGGATGGTTGATAGTTGATCCAGGGGACTTTGCGTCGCGGATTCACCTCATTCTCCGGGTGTGCCAAGGATGCGGAACAAGCTTCTCATTCTGAACTATCAACAATCAACCATCGACTCTCAACTCGGTTTTTAGGTCTATTCGCCGCCCTTCAGCAGGAAGCGGTTGCTGATCGCTTTGAACGATAGCCGGCCGCCGAGGGCGGCGCTGATGGTTTCGGTTTGCGGGCGGATGACGATGCCTTCGCGGTCGTTCTGGGTGCCGGTATAAAAACCTTCGGCGAGGGCGAGGAGCGAGGCCTGGTCGTGGGAGAAGGCATCGCCGCGCTCTAACACTTCGACCATCGGGACGCCGATGGAACTCAGGAAAGCCGCGGCTTCGTCGTGCGAGAGAAAGTGGCGCTCTTCCTGGTCATAGACGTTGAAGACGGCGAGCTGGACGCCGCGGAGGGCGAGGCGGTTCTTCTGGATCCCCGGGCCGATGAGTTCGGCTTGGATGACCTTTTGCGGATGACGGGCGAGGACTTCCTCAAGCCGGTATTTCTCCGCGGCGTGCCAGTAGGCATTCGTGCCGCGCTTGATGCTCCAGTTCCGGCCGCAGACGGTGAAGGCGCGGGTGTGGCGGTGGATGCCGTAGGTCACCGAGGTGCCGTCGTATTTCACGGTGATGACGTAGGGCCGGCCGGCGAGTTCGGCGAGGACTTCGGGGGCGCTTTGAATGCGGATCTCGTCGGTCTTCGGCACGCCGGGAAGGAAGGGGCCGTCGACCTCGTCGTTGAGCGGGATCTGCGGCTCCCATTTGGCTACGGAGAGCGTCTCGGTGAGATCGGTGCCGGCGGGGAGATCGGCGGGCAACTCGGGAAAGCGGTCGAGCGGCATCAGCAGGCCCTGCGAGAGCACCCCGCGGAGGCGGATGGTGCGCAGCCGGAAATTCGCGGGCTGGGGTGGCACGGTGCCGTCCTTGGCGCGCCAAAGGAACTGGTAGCGCGGGTCGTCGGGCGGGATGGCATCGATCTCAAAGAATACGCCGGACTCGCCGGGCCGGAACTCGCCCTTCTTCACGACGCACTGCCAGCCCTGGATGTGGGCCAGTTCGATGGCATCGGCATTGGCGATCGGCTCGATCGCGACGACCGTCTCGATGGAGGCGAGTTTGCGGGTCATGGCTCGATGCGGATCGCTTTCTCTAACAGCGCCTCCGCGATCTCAAAATCGACGGCGGTGCGGGCGTGGACGCGGCACAGCGGCTGGCCCTGGTGGACGTGCTCACCGCATTTCACGAGGTGGTCGAAGCCGACGGCGTGGTCGACGCCGTCGGTGGCGCGGGCGCGGCCGGCGCCGAGCTGGAGGGCGGCCTGGCCGATGAGGCCGGCGTCGACTTGCACGACGGTCCCGCTGCACGGCGCGGGGAAATCGCGGATCACGGGGGCGTGGTGGATTTGCCCGAGCTTCGGCAGGTCGGCGGGATCGCCGCCGTGGGCGGTAACGATCTCGGCGAACTTCCGGCGTGCGCTGCCGTCGTCTAACAGCCCTTGCAGGTCGGCGCGGGACAGCGGGCTAATTTTCTCCGCGAGGTCGAGCACCAGCTTGTGGAGATCGGCCGGGCCACGGCCTTCGAGGCACTCGAGGGATTCGATCACTTCGAGAGCGTTGCCGACGGCGCGGCCGAGCGGTTCGCTCATCGGGTTGAGGACGGCGTGGACTTCGACGCCCATCTCCTTGCCGACGGCGATCATGGAGTCGGCGAGCACGCGGGCATCGGCCTCCGTCTTCATGAAGGCGCCGCTGCCGAACTTCACGTCGAGCACGAGCTGGTCGAGCGACTCGGCCAGCTTCTTCGACATGATGGACGCGGTGATCAGCGGGATGGAGGGCACGGTGCCGGTGACATCGCGCAGGGCGTAGAGTTTCTTGTCGGCGGGGCAGAAGCGGTCGGTCTGGCCCATCATCACGACGCCGATTTTTTCTAACAATTCCTGCGCCTCGGGGATGGTGATGCCGACGGTGAAGCCGGGGATCGATTCGAGTTTGTCGAGGGTGCCACCGGTGATTCCGAGGCCGCGGCCGGAGACCATGGGGACCCAGACGCCGGTGGAGGCGACCAGCGGGGCGAGGATCAGCGAGACCTTGTCGCCGATGCCGCCGGTGGAGTGCTTGTCGACGACCGTCGGGTGGCCGGCGCGGTGGTGGAAGACGTCACCGCTTTCCAGCATCGCCTTGGTCAGCGCGGAGGTTTCCACGGCGTCCATGCCTTGGAAAAAGACGGCCATCGCGAAGGCGGACATCTGGTAGTCCGGGACCTCACCGGCGGTGTAGCCGTCGATCAGCTTGCGGATTTCCGCGGGATCGAGCGTTTCGCCTTCGCGTTTGCGGGCGATGAGGGTGGGGACGTGGAGGTTCATGGGGAGGGGGATTCCTGGAATCGGGAGGATATCGCGGCCTGACTGGAGAATTGAAGGCGGTTTCGGCGGGAAAGACAATGGAGGCTTGCGGCAAGTCATCTTCCCTGAAGCCACGGTGCTGCGGGCGAGCCGTCCGCGCCCCTCTTGTTCTTGGTGTCCGTCGGACTCACGGCGACAGCCGCGCGATGCTCCAGCCTTCTCCGTCACGCTCGTAGTGAAAGCGGTCGTGGAGCCGGGCGGAGCCGCCTTGCCAGAATTCGATGCTTTTCGGGACGACGCGGAAGCCGCCCCAGAAGGAGGGTAGGGGGATCTCGCCGTGGCTGAACTTGTCGCGGATCTCCGAGAGCTTCTGGAGGAGCAGCTTGCGGGAGGAGATCACCGAACTCTGGCTGGAGACCCAGGCTCCGAGCTGGGACTCGCGGGGCCGGGAGGTGAAGTATTTGAGCGACTCCGCGGCGGAGATTTTCTCGGCGCGGCCTTGCACGATGACCTGGCGCTCCAGGACGATCCACGGGAAGAGCAGCGAGACGTGGGGGTTCTCCGCGATGTGGCGGGCCTTGCGGCTTTCGTAGTTGGTGAAAAAGACGAATCCGGAGGTGTCGAAGTATTTCAAGAGGACGGTCCGCAGCAGGGGGCGTCCGGAGGCGTCGGCGGTGGCGAGGCTCATCGCGTTCGGCTCGTGGAGCTTGAGTTCGATGGCCTGGTGGAACCATTTCTCGAACTCGACCATCGGGTCGGCGGCCAGGTCCTCGCGGTGGAGGCCGCGGTCGGAGTATTCCTTGCGAAATTGGGATAAGTCCATGCCCGGGGAATAGTCTGGCAGGGAGGTCGCCGCAAGGGCCGGGGTGTCTAAAATGCCGCCTCGATCCCATGGAACTTCGACCCGAGGTGACCGGGGTGGGTGAGGGTCTGGAAGGCGCGGAGGTCCTTCCGCGTGGCCTCGTCGGTGCGGCCTTCGAGTTCGAGCAGCCAGGGTCTGGCCACTTCGGTGAGGAAGCGGCCTTGGGGCTCGAAGCGGAGCACGGTTCCGCCGGCTTGGGAAAGCGCGGCGGACAGAGCGGTGAAATCGACGTGGGCGGTGATGTCGATTTCACCCGGCGATTCCAGCGGGTCTTCCGCGGCGCGGTGACGGGAGAAGGTGCGCAGGGTGCCGGTGGTACGGGATTCGTGGTAGTAGTCGTCGCGCTCGAAGCCGTAGTCGAGCCACAGCATCCGGCCGCCCTTCATCCCGGCGGCGAGCGGGGCGAGGAAGGTGGGCAGGCAGTCGCGGACTTCGGTCCGGTAGCCGGCGGGGCGGAGCGGGATTCCGGCGACGAGTTCGGGCGGGGCTTCGCCGAGGTCGATCCAGACGAAGCGGCCGTCGGGGGAAAGGGTCACGCCTTGGAGGTGCAACGCGCAGCCATCGGACTCGATGAGGTGGAAGGGCAGCGCATCGATCACTTCGTTGCCGAGCACGAAGGACGGCAGGGGATCGGCGGCGAGTTCGTCCGGCGAGGCGAGGATCCGGGCGGCAGGCAAACGTTCGTGCTGGGCGGCGGCGAGCAGCGGGAGCGGCTCGACGATGGTGTATTCGAGGCCGGGTGAAGAACCGAGGGCCGCGAGGATGTCGGCGGCGAGCGATCCGTCATTTGCCCCGCATTCCACGATCCGCCATCGGTCCGGCGAGCCGGCTTCCCGGTGCCACGCCGCGATGTGGCGGGCCAGCAGCCTTCCGAACAGCGGCCCGGTGCTGACGCTGGTGAAGAAGTCGCCACCGCGGCCGACCTGGCCGGCGGGACGGGCATAGTAGCCGTCCGCCGGGTCATAGAGCGCGGCGGCCATGAAATCGGGAAAGAGCAGGGGACCTTCGCGGCGTATTTTCTCCTTCAACCGATCC
>NEUO01000177.1 GCA_002304315.1 Verrucomicrobiia bacterium Tous-C4TDCM | reverse complement strand
ACCTCGCCGCACGACGCAATCCCTCCTTGCCAACCACGCCCTCAATCCATCAGAAAACACCCGTCCGGAGTGGTGCACTTTGAAGTGATCACAGGTGGTGCATTTTGAAGTGATCGGTGACAGAATACCCTTCGAGGGCGAAGAGACGACCGAGTAGGTGAGCGGACTGCCTTCCACATCGCTGCCCGCAAGGGTGATGGCGACGGGAGTATTTTTCGGGGTGCTGACGGATGCGACATTTGCCACCGGGATATCGTTCAAGGCCGCGACGCTCAGGCTCACGGTGTCGACAGCGGAGTTTGCGGAGCCATCGCTGACCCTGAAAGTGAAGCTGTCGGAGCCATTCGAGTTGAGCGCCGGGGTGTAGATCACATTGGGCGGAGTTCCCGACAGGGCTCCTTTCGATGGTTGGGTGACGATCGTGTAGGAAAGCGAGCTGCCTTCGGCATCGGTGCCCGCCAAAGTGATCGCGACAGCCGTGTCTTCGTTGGTGTTCGCCGAGCGCGCGGTGGCCACCGGCGGATCGTTCACGGCGGCGATGCTGATGCTGACCGTCGCGGCCGCGGAATTGACCGTCCCGTCGCTGACTCGGAAAGTGAAACTGTCCGGGCCGTTGAGATTCGACGCGGGCTAGTAGGTCAGGTTAGGCGGGGTTCCAGCAAGAGTCCCCTTCGTGGGCGCAGATAGGATACTATAGGTCAGGGAATCCCCGTCGACATCGGTGCCGGCAAGAACGAATGCACCTGAAGTATCTTCAGTCGCCGCGAGCGATCTTGCGGTGGCCACGGGCGCATCGTTCACCGGTGTGATGGTGATGGAGACGGTCGCTAGAGCTGACTGCAGAATACCATCACTGACTCGGTAGGTGAGGCTGTCGCTACCGTTGGCGTTGGCAGCTGGCGTGTAGGTGCGGTTGGCACCGCTGCCGCTGAGTGTCCCCTTGCCGGGTGCGGTGACCACCGTGTAATTCAGGGGGGCTCCTTCGGGATCGGACCCGGTCAGAGTTGCAGCTCCTTGGCCATCCTCGCCAACGGTGATTGCAAAGGATCCCGCGCTGGGTGCGGTGTTCGGCGTTCCGGGGACCGTGTGGCTGACTGCCGAAGAGGCCGCGCTGGTCTGGCCTGCCGAATTGTAGGCGACCACTGCGAAGTAATACACCGTTCCCGTGTTCAAGCCGGTGGCGGTGACAGTCGTAGCGTTCCCGGCATCAATGGTATTCGGATAGGTTCCGGGCGTCGTGCCATACAAGAGCCGGTATCCGGCCAGATTGCTCTCGGTATTGGCATTCCACGCCAAGGTGACCTCGCCATCATTGGCGGCTTGGACACTGGTGGCGAAGCCCAGTAAAAGGGCGATCGTGGCGGCCTGCAGTTTGCCCGGGAAATTCTCCTGGATCAGCTGGCGAATAGGATGGGGGGCGACCAAAGAATTCTTCGTTTTACTTTAGGTTGTCGTTGTCACGTGGCGCGGCTCCATGGCCGCAGTTTAGAGGGGTAATCGATTCGCAAGCGTCGGCGAACTCCTGCATGGCAGGCTGCCAGCCACTCACGGGAAGGGGAAACGGACAGGTTGCGATCCCGTAAGACAGCGAACGGGCGCGCATGAACTCCGAGGACAAACCAACTCACGGCATGCGACAGATTCCACCCTTTGGCTGAAAGAAGCCGGGATTCTCTGGGGTACTTGAAATGGATGACCTGCGCGTTGATGGCGTGGCTTCTCATGGAACTCTTGTGGATCGTCAAACTCCGTTAGAAGAATTAACGTTCTTACAAAAATAGATGATCAGGAAATCTAAACAAGTAAATCCTTCGCCAATCTTTGAACAGCAGTGAAATGCAAGTGTCCGCGGTAGAAACCCTTTAAAACAGGAGGGTTCCAGGCCGTCTTTTTTGGAAAAAATCGTTAATTTTTGTTAATTATCGATTCTTCGGAAGTAACTTTGCTGCCGTTTCGGGGTCCACTGTGAAGGTTCCCTTGCCGAACGGGGTCAGAGCCCCACCCTCTTCCACGCGATACTCGAACACCTTGATGGGCTGAGTGCCTTCAATTTCCGACATCAGGTAAACTCGGATCGCCAAAGCCTCTTTACCGGTCCCTCCGTCCAGCCCCTTCGCAGTATAGGTCACCGTGTTTGCGCCATCCTGGGCGCCCCCTAGCACGATCTCCGCTTCCTTGGCGTTGGCGAAGCGGTGGCGGCTGAACTGATTCACCTGAACCTGGACCTCCCGCCCGGGACAAAAGACGTAAACCTTGGCGATATACTTCGCCGCAGGAACAGCGGGAGGTGTTGCCGGAACCGCGCCGCTTGCCTGAAAGTCGGGCGTTTCCACCACATACTTCAGGTCTCCGGCAGCGATCTCCTTCCTTACTTCAGGGAGTGCCGCGAGGTTCACGAAATCGGCCTGATCGTAGCGCCAGGATCCGGAGTTCACGAACGACAGCACCAGAATGTTCTCGGTCGGTTCGCCCCCGACGCCGAAGTTGATCTTGCCAAAAAAGGCGGCCTTGGCGGTCGCCCCTCGCTGAGAGAGGTGAATCATTTTCAAGCCGTCAAGCGATGGTGGCGGCGACGGAAGCATGAATACCCCGGCCGGATGCGGGCGCTTTTCGGACAAGAGCCGGTTGCGAATCTCCGCCTGCCGGTGCTGGGCTGTAGTGCGCTGCCAAGCAGGAACATCCTTGCCGATGATCGCGGCCCGCCAGCCGGCATAGACTGCGACCAACGACTTGCCGACACTCGGAGCGGGGACCTGCGCCCGGCAAATTGAAGGAAACAAAAGGAGGCTGAGAAGAATAAGGATGCGCGTCATCGGTGGAATGGATTGGACAAGCCCACCGCACCCAGAACAATTCTTTTCGCGTGCCGGCTCTCTCCGGACTCCCTGCCCCCACCCTTTCGATGAGCTTGCTCCAAAGAACCCCGCTGATCGGCCAAGCCCGGCACAGGGAGATGCTGAAGTCGGCGACGAGCTTCAACTACGCCGAAACGCCCGAGGGCCCGCTGCAGGCGCATTTTTTCACACCACCCGGTTTTGAGGCCGGTGACCGCAGGCCGCTTTTGATTTTCCTTCACGGCGGATTCTGGGAGACCGCGATGTCCACGCAGTTCGTCCCCCACTGTCTTCATTTCGCCCAGCGCGGGGCGGTGACTGTGACCCTCGAGACACGGGTAGGGGCCATCCACCGCACCGGACCGGTTGAGGCGCTGGAAGATCTGCGTGCCTTCCTGAAATGGCTCTCGGGCTACGAGCCACACTTCGGCTTTGATCCCACGAAGGTGGTGCTCGGCGGAGCCGCCGGAGGAGCTTTCCTCGCTTTGGCACTGGCCCTTCCCAAGCCGGCAAAGCACGAGGAGCCTTCCGCCTACACACCGGCCGCGCTTCTTCTGTTCAGCAGCCTGCTGGATCCTCTGGTCCATCCCTTGCTCCAGCGTTTTCCCGATCACGGCACCGCCAAGCGCCTCAGCCCGATGAAAGCGGTGCGCCGCAAGGCGCCGCCCATGATTCTGTTTCACGGCAAAAACGATCGCGTCACTCCGTTCGCCCTTGTGGAGAAATTCTACAAATCGATGCGCTGGCGCCGGAACAACATCGAGGTCGTCGATTTTGAAAACGCCGAGCATTCATTCTTCAATTTCAACGTGTCGGACCGTCACTACGAGTGGAGCGTCGCCGCAGCTGACCGCTTCCTCGTCGATTTGAACCTCCTCCCACCGGCACCCGCCGACGAGGGCATCGCCGATTCCTGAGTTTCCGCGACTAGCAAGGGCACAATTCCTGCTTGGCACTCTCCGGAAGCTGCCGTCTGGTCCCCGCCCCGCTGCGGGTTTCTTCCGCGCTGACTGGAGCGCGGAACCGCGGGACACGGCATCTTCTGCCATTCCTTGCGATGAATCCCTATTACCACCCGAGCACGCCGCTCGTCCCCGGATCCCTCCACCGCCTCTCCGCCGAGCGCGACCACTGCGGCATGGGTGCCATCGCCCAGATCCACGGCAAACGCTCCTATCAGATCCTCGAATTCGCCCTCTGCTCGGTCTGCAACATGACCCACCGCGGCGCGGTCGATGCCGACATGAAGACCGGCGACGGCTCCGGCATCCTCTCGCAGATTCCCTACCCGATCTTCCTCAAGGCCGCCGCCAACCTGGGCACGACGCTGGAAAACGAGAGTGATCTCGCAGTGGCGGTCTTTTTCCTGCCGCTCAACGATGCCGCCGGCCAACAGCAACTAAAGGCGATGGCCTAAGACGTGGTCACCCAGCGTGGCATCGGCGTCATCGGCTGGCACGAAGCCCCGGTCGATCCCGACGCCCTCGGCAAGCTCGCCCTTACCACCCGACCGCAGATCGAGCACCTGCTGCTCAAAAAGCCCGCGGGCTGGGCTGCCGATCACTTCGAACGCCAGCTTTTCCTCTGCCGCCGCTCGATCGAGCGCCAGACCAAGGGCCTCAACGGCTTCTACATGCCGTCTTTCTCGAGCCGCCTGATTTCCTCAAGGGCCTCGCGATGCCGGCCGCGCTGCGCGCGTTCTACGGCGACCTCCAGGACTCGGATTTCCAGACCGCGATCTCGCTCTACCACCAGCGTTTCTCGACCAACACCTTCCCCGCCTGGCCGCTCGGCCAGCCGTTCCGGATGATGTGCCCCAACGGGGAGATCAACACCGTGGAAGGCAACCGCAACTGGATGGCCTCCCGCGAGGAGTTCTTCCAGAGCGAGGTCTGGGGCGACGACGTCGCGCTGCTGCACGACCTGATGAACGAGCACGAGTCGGACTCCGCCTCCCTCGGCCACGCGCTCGAAGCGCTGGTGCTTTCCGCTCGCTCGCTGGAACACGCAATGTGCATGCTGGTCCCGCCGGCCTACCGCAACGACGAGGACATCTCCGACGACCTCCGCGCCTTCTACCAGTACAACCGGTCTTTCTCCGAGCCCTGGGACGGCCCGGCTGGCCTGGTTTACACCGACGGCACCAAGCTCTGCGCCTCGCTCGACCGCAACGGCCTCCGCCCGTCGCGCTACAAGCTCACCGAAGACGGCCTGCTCTACATCGGCTCGGAAGCCGGCGCGGTCGTCATCGACGACGCCAAGGTCATCCGCAAGGGCCGCCTCGGACCCGGCCAGATGCTTTCCGTGGACACCGCCACCGGCACCGTCCGCAACGACCGCGAGATCAAGGAAGCGCTCGCCAAGCAGAAACCTTACCGCCAGTGGATCGACGAGAACCGCCTCGAGCTCCGCAAGTTCTGCTCGCCCGAAGCCCTCGCCCCGGCGGAAGACTTCGCGCCGCTCGACCTTTCCCGTCAGCAGGTCGCCCACGGCATCTCGATCGAGGAACTCGACATGGTCTTCCCGCCGATGATCAAGGCGGCGCAGGAAGCCGTGTTCGCGATGGGTGACGACACCCCGCTCGCCGTCCTTTCGACCTACCCGCGACTGCTCTTCACCTACTTCAAGCAGCGCTTCGCCCAGGTAACCAACCCGCCGATCGACCCGATCCGCGAGTGGGCCGTGATGAGCGCTTCCGCCGGCCTCGGACCGGAGCGCAACCTTCTGGTCGAGACACCGGAGCACTGCCGCATCGTCAACCTCGAGTCCGGCATCCTGTTCGAGCACCAGGTCGACCGCCTGAAGCACCTCGAGGAACATGGCTTCCCTGCGGCGGTGCTCGATATCACCTGGCCCTTCGCCGCCGGAGCCGCGGGTCTCAAGGTCCGCCTCGACGAACTCTGCGCCGAGGCCTCAGTCGCCGTGGAAAAGGGTGTCAACATCCTGATCCTCAGCGATCGCGCCGCTTCCTCCGTTCGTGTGCCTATCCCCGCGACCCTTGCCACCGGCACCGTCCACCATTTCCTCAACCGCGTCCGCAAGCGGATGCGCTGCTCGCTGGTCGTCGAGTCCGGTGAAGTCCGCGACACCCACCAAGTCTCCTGCGCCTTCGGCTTCGGCGCCACCGCCGTCTGCCCCTACCTCGGCTTCGCCACCGTGCGCCAGCTCGTCGCGATGGATGCCGACAAGGGCAAGCTCGACGGCATCAGCATCGAGAAGGCGATGACCAACTACTCGAAGGCCCTCGAAAAAGGCGTGCTCAAGATCATGTCGAAGATGGGCATCTCGGTGCTCAACTCCTACCAAGGCGCGCAGATTTTCGAAGCCATCGGCATCGGCAAGGAAGTCGTCGACTTCGCCTTCACCGGCGTCCAGTCGAAGATCGGCGGCATCGGATTCGCGGAGATCGCCGAAGAATCGCTGATCCGCCATCGCGCCGCCTTCGAAACCGAAGTGCCCGCGGGCGAGACCCTCAACCTCGGCGACCCCGGCTACAACCGCTACCGCAAGTCCGGCGAGCGCCATGCGTGGACGACCGACGTCATCAAGAACTTCCACACCTACGTCAAGAGCGGCAAGGCCGAGGACTACGACGACTACGTCAAGGTCCAGCTCGAGACCACGCCGGTCGCCATCAAGGACCTCTTCGAGTTCGTCCCCGCCGCCTCCGGCCCGATCCCGATCGAGGAAGTCGAGTCGCAGGACAGCATCCGCCGCCGCTTCACCACCGCCGCCATGTCGCTCGGCGCGCTGTCGCCGGAAGCCCACGAAACCCTGGCCATCGCGATGAACCGCATCGGCGGCAAGTCCGACTCCGGCGAAGGCGGCGAGGACTCCGTCCGCTTCAAGCCCTACGCCAACGGCGACCACGCCCGCTCCGCGATCAAGCAGATCGCTTCCGGCCGCTTCGGCGTCTCGGCGAACTACCTGGTCAATGCCGACGAGCTCGAGATCAAGATGGCCCAGGGTGCCAAGCCCGGCGAAGGTGGCCAGCTCCCCGGCCAGAAGGTCAACGCCCTCATCGCCCGCTTGCGCCACACCCAGCCCGGCGTCCAGCTCATCTCGCCGCCGCCGCACCACGATATTTATAGTATCGAAGACCTCGCGCAGCTGATCCACGACCTCAAGGAATTGAACCCGCGCGCCCGCGTCACGGTCAAGCTGGTCGCCGAGACCGGCGTCGGCACCGTCGCCGCCGGCGTCGCCAAGGCCAGCGCCGACACCATCCTGATCTCCGGTCACGACGGCGGCACCGGCGCGTCCCCGATTTCCTCGACCAAGCACGCCGGCTCCCCGTGGGAACTCGGCCTGTCCGAGGCCCAGCAGACGCTGCTCATCAACAACCTCCGCAACCGCGTCATCGTCCGCACCGACGGCGGCCTGCGCAACGGCAAGGACATCGTCACCGCCGCCATCCTCGGCGCGGAGGAATACAACTTCGGCACGATCTCCATGATCGCCATGGGCTGCGTCTACGTCCGCAAGTGCCACCTCAACAACTGCCCGGTCGGCATCGCCACCACCGATCCGAAGTTCCGCGCCAAGTTCAAGGGCACCCCGGAAATGGTCATCAATTTCCTGAACGGCGTCGCCCACGAGGCCCGCGAGATCATGGCCAGCCTCGGCGTCCGCACCCTCGACGAGATCATCGGCCGCCCCGAGTTCCTTCGCCAGCGCTCGGTCCCCGGCCACCCCAAGGCCAACCTCATCGACCTCGGCGGGGTGCTCAAGGACGTGATCCCCGACCTCGCCAAGCACCACGGCGTCGCCCCGGAATCCCTCTCGCGCATCTGCACCCAAGAGCGCAACGACGGCATTTCGAAGACCCCGCTCGATCTCCAGATCCTGCGTGATCTCGCGAAATTGCTCGGCACCGGCGAAATCTCCGCCGACACGCCGGAATACGGCCCGCTCTCGACGCCCGACGCGATTGCCGCAGCAATCCAGGTCCTGCCCGATCGCCAGCCGGTCGAGCTGAGCTACGACATCGTCAATACCGACCGCAACATCGGCACCCGCCTCTCCGGCCGGATCGCCGAGATCCACGGCGACCGTGGCTTCAACGGCCACACCGCCGTGACCCTCAAGCTCCGCGGCTCCGCCGGCCAATCGCTCGGCACCTTCCTGGTCTCAGGCGTGAAGATCGAACTCACCGGCGAGGCGAACGATTATACCGGCAAGGGCATGGCCGCCGGCGAGATCGTCGTGAAGGTCTCCCCCGACGCGAAGTTCAATCCCGCGACGAACACCATCCTCGGCAATACCTCGCTCTACGGTGCCACCGGTGGCTACCTCTACGGCAACGGCCGCGCCGGCGAGCGCTTCGCCGTCCGCAACTCCGGCGCCACCGCGGTGGTCGAAGGCGTGGGCGACCACGGCTGCGAATACATGACCAACGGCACCGTCGCGATCCTCGGCAAGACCGGCAAAAACTTCGGCGCAGGGATGTCCGGCGGCACCGCCTACGTTTACGACGTCGACGGCCGCCTCTACTCCCGCATCAACCCCGAGATGGTCGTTCCGCTGCCCGTCCAGCGCAGCCAGGACGTCGCCGAACTGAAGAAGCTCATCACCGATCACGCCGAAAAGACCGGCAGCCCGCACGCGAAAGCCCTGCTCGCCGATTGGGACAACAGCCTCAAGAAGTTCATGCGCGTCATCGCCAAGGAACGCGCCGCCCTCGAAGCCGCCGAAGAAAAGCACGAAGCCGCCTCGACGCGCTGATACGAGTCTGCAAGTGGGGTGGGTTTGAGGCGGGTGGACACTCCGGGCTGCTACAAAGCCTGGGGGGTGTTGTCCGCCGTACATCGTCACAACTTGCAAATTTGTACTCCGTCCGCTGCCGCGGCGGGTCCGGCCCACCCGCTTCTCCCGCCGCACTCCGCGCTTGCACCGGCCCCCGTCCCCACCTATCCCCCGAACCTAACCATGGCCAGCACGCCCGTCATCAGCCTCCGAAAAGGACACGCCGTCCGTCACAACAACGACGTCTGCGTCGTGATCTCCCATGAACTCAAGACGCCACCCCGCATGGCGTCCTACGTGGTGATGTCGATCCGCAGCGTCTCGAATAAGAAGGTCTCCAACCTGCGCATGACCTCGAACGACTCGATGGAGTCGGTCCTGCTCGAGCGCATCCCGCACGAATACTCCTACAAGGATTCCGGCGGCTACCACTTCCTCAACAACGAGACCTACGACGATGTCGCCGTCCATGACGAGATCATCGACACCGTCCGCAACTACCTGATCGAGGGAAACACCTACACCCTCCTTTTTGCCGATGGTCTCGTCGCCGACATCGAGCTCCCTCCTTCCATGGTCATGATCGTCACCGAATCGCCGGAAGGCGTGAAGGGCGACTCGGCGAGCAACGCCTACAAGTCCGCCACCATGGAAACCGGCCTCATGGTCCAGGTGCCGCTCTTCATCAATCCGGGCGAAAAGCTGATCATCAAAACGGAAGACGCGTCCTATCTCGGCCGCGCCTGATCTACGGATCGATTTTCCGAAGGGCCGGACCTCGCAAGGGGACCGGCCTTTTGTTTGCTGCAAATTTGCCCGTTCCGGAGAATTGCCTTCCCCCGCGGTTTGCCCTAATCAAGCGGCCATCCCGGATGATCGGGCGTCCCCGGTCGGCAAAACCCAACGTCCCAATGAGCACCCGTTGCCCGCTTCTCATCGCCTCGGTCCTGTCGCCGGCCCTGCGGGTCCATGGCGAGCTCCCGCCGCAGGAGTATGCATACGGCTTCCAGCTCTATCAGGAAGACGACAACCGGATCCGCGTGGAGGCAGAGTATCTGCGGGCTCAGGTCGAGGTGAACGAAGACACCGCGTTCCGCTTCCAATATCTGCGCGACGCCGTCAGCGGAGCCTCACCCACCGGTGTCCTGCCGGGAAGCGCCCAGCCGTTTTACGCGAACCTCGAGGACGTCCGCCGCGGCATCCTCGGCGCGGTGTCGCGACAGTTCGGCGACCATCGCGCGGAGATCGAGTTCTCCCGCAGCGAGGAAGACGACTACGTGTCGCGCGGGCTCGCCATCACCGACACGCTGGAGCTCAACCAGAAGAACACGACGCTGCGTTTCGGGCTGAACTACCTCGACGACACCGTCCTCGTCCCCGGCCTCGGCGACCGGGACAAGCGGACCACCGACTTCTTCGCCGGCGTCAGCCAGCTCCTCGATTCCAACACGGTGCTCACCGCGAATTTCACGCTCGGCTACGCCGAAGGCTATCTCAACGATCCCTACAAACTCGTCCAGCGCACCGACTCGATCACCCTGCCCGATGGCATGGGCGGCACGATCGAGATCCCGATCGTCAATGTCTTCCGCGAGAACCGTCCCGACTCGCGCTTCCGGCAGGTGCTCCAGCTCGGGGCGAGGCACTATTTCGAACCCCTGAACGGGGCCTTGGACGGGGTCTTCCGGCTGTCCAATGACAGCTTCGGCGTGCTTTCGCAAACCGTGCAGATCGAGTGGCGGCAGGCCATTGGCAAACACTTCGAAGTGGTCCCTTTCGTCCGCTACTATCGCCAGGACGAAGCGGACTTCTTCACCAACACCGTCGATGCCGTGCCCGGCACCCCTTCCTCGAATCCAAACGGCAGCGGCCCGAACTACTCCGCGGACTACCGGCTTTCGTCCTTCGATGCTTTGAGCGGCGGCCTGCGGCTGAGCTGCCGGATCACCGAAAACTTTTCCGCCACCGCGGCCTATGAGCGCTACGTGATGGACGCCACCGGCGGGACATCAGGCCGCTCACCGGACCAGGCCTACGCCACCGCGGACATCTGGACATTCGGGATCCAAGCGGCGTTTTGACACGATGAATGGCAGCCCGACCGATCCCCATCTCCCGCCGGACCCGCAGGGCGTCCGTCGGCTGGATTTCCGAGCCCTGGGGACGAACTGCTCGATCAAATTCCGGCTCGGCGATGACCGGACCGCTCTGGAATTCGCCGCAAGGGCGCTGGAGTGGCTGGGCGACTTCGAAGCGAAGTTCTCCCGCTACCGGCCGGACTCGATGCTTTCGCGCATCAACCGCGCGGCCGGCGGCGACTGGGTCGCGATCGATCCCGAAATGGCTCAGATGCTCGACTTGGCGGACGAGGTTTTTCGGAGAAGCGAGGGGATCCTGGACGCGACGCTGCTCCCGTTGGAGCAAGTTTGGGATTGGAAGCAGGTCCATCGCGAGCTGCCACAGCCCGCCCGGGTCAAAGCGGCGCTGGCCTTGACCGGCTGGGACAAGGTCGCGCGCAGGCCGGGCGCGGTCCGCCTGCCGGTGGCCGGCATGGGCCTGGACTTCGGCGGCTTCGGCAAGGAATACGCCGTCGACCGCCTCGCCCGGATGGCTCGTGACCACGGCATCCGCGACGCCCTGATCGATCTCGGGCGCGATCTTCACGCGCTCGGTGGCAACGGCATCCATCCGTTCTGGCATGTCGGAATCGAGGACGGCTGCCACCCCGGGAAATGCTGGGGTGGCTTGGCCGTGAGCGACCGCGCCGTCTCCGCTTCGGGCGACTACGCCCGCTATTTCATCCACGATGGCGTCCGCTACGGTCACATCCTCGACCCCCGGACCGGCTGGCC
>NEUO01000176.1 GCA_002304315.1 Verrucomicrobiia bacterium Tous-C4TDCM | reverse complement strand
AACCTCACCTTCCAGCGCGTCAACGTCGCTCCGCCGGGCGGGACGATCCGCACCTGCCCCGCATGGGCCGACATCTTCCAGTTCTCCAATTGCAAGGGACATGTCCTCATCGACTCCTGCCGGCTCTCCGGAATGCAGGACGATGCCATCAACTGCCACGGCACCTATCTCAGTATCGTCGGCAAGGTGGACGAGCGCCGCCTGCATCTCCGCTTCAAGCATCCGCAGACCTACGGTTTCGCTGCCTTCATCCCGGGCGATGAGGTCGCCGTGATCTGCGGCCCGAAGCTGCGTGAATACGAAGGCAACCCGCGCCGCAGGGTGACGGCGCTCGAACGGAAGTCGGACAAGGACTGGATCCTCACCCTCGACGGTCCCCTGCCCCGCTTCGGTGAAAACGACGTGATCGACAACCGGACCTGGCATCCGGACATCACCGTCCGCAACAACCACTTCAGCGTGGCTCCCGTCAGCGGATTCCTCCTCACCACGCCCGGCAAGGCCATTGTGGAAAACAACACGTTCCACCGCTGCCGGGCGTACGCGATTTCGATGTCCGCCGACTCCATGAAATGGTTCGAGTCCGCCCCGGTTCGCGATGCCCTCATCCGCAACAACCGCTTCATCGAATGCGGCGTCTGGATCAATCCGGCCCAGGATGCCATCCGTGCCGATGAACCGATCCACGAGAACATCCGGATCACCGGCAACCACTTCGAAGGCGCGGGAGTGAACGCGAAGGGCGCGCGGAACCTGCGGATCACCGGCAACCGCTCCACTGGCGGACCCATCCCGATCGTTCTGGATCCCTCCTGCTCGGATACCGTGGTTGAGGACAACTGAGATCCCATGAGGCCGCTCCTGTTCCTCTCACTGCTGCTCAGCCTGATCCTCCCCGCCCCGGCGGCAGCAACAGCGGAGCAATCGGCGGTCTTCGAGACCTCGTTCACGTCTGACCGGAGCTACGGGAACCCATTCATGGAGGTGCAGGTCGATGTCACCTTCCAGACCGGAGACCAACAGTGGCTGGTTCCCGCGTTCTGGGCCGGAGGCGACAAGTGGACGTCTCCTGGGGTCTGTTCTATCGGATTCACATTCCCCGGATAAAAGCACCCTCCACATCCCAGCTACGGACCGTCCCGCAGAGATCACCGGCCCCGGGAACACCAGTCGATACGCCACTTCTCAGGCGAACAGCTCCCGGATCGGGCTGGCCTCCTTGCGGACCAGTCGCATCGGCCGGCCTTGGGCGGTGATGACTTCCTTGTCGAGGTCGATCCCCAGCGCGTGGCAGATGGTGGCGTGGAGGTCGGGCACCTTGACGGGGCGCTCGGCGGGTTCCATGCCATCGGCGTCGGACGCGCCGATGATCGAGCCGCCCTTGATGCCGCCGCCGGCCATCAGGCAGCCGAAGCAGGCCGCCCAGTGATCGCGGAATCAGCCTTGCCTGGCTTTCATTCGTGCTTCGAATCGCCTCAGCAGTTCCGGATCCGCTCTGAATGTCGTCTGGCGTAAGTCGTGGAGCGCCGCGATGCCGTTGAGGAGGCCCTGTTCATCGGCGAGGTCGATCAAGTTCAGTGTGCCGACGGGTATGAGCCCTCGGGTCTCTGCCGCCCCCCGGCCCAGGCGTTCATCCATGAGCACGACCTTCACCTGTCGTTCGAGAGCGAGGCTGATGGCCTCATTCTCGCCTTTTCCGAGCCTCATCGTCTCATCCAAATGCTGAACAGGCGTGATGCGCAGCCAAACCGGTAATTTCCGGAGCCACCGGCTCACGGCTAGCGGGGC
Source organism: Verrucomicrobiia bacterium Tous-C4TDCM (assembly GCA_002304315.1). Lineage (GTDB taxonomy): Bacteria > Verrucomicrobiota > Verrucomicrobiia > Verrucomicrobiales > Akkermansiaceae > Haloferula. The sequence continues at coordinate 9,655 of NEUO01000176.1, read as the reverse complement.
TTTGGGATGTCGAAGTTCCTCAATAACCGCCTCCGGGATCAGGACTTCGCCGAAGAGCGCTGGAAGGATTTCCGCACGGTCAATGACGATCAGGTAATTCAACGGAGTGGTGTCGGCCACGACCACGCCAGGTGCGTTCATGCTTCAATAAGTAATTTGAACGCTTGGGTGCTGTGTTCCAACTCCTCCCATGTCGATTGCTGATTTGCGCCGTATTGCTTGAGAAGAGTTTCCATCTCGTGAAATCCAAGCCCCAGCATTTCCGCAGCCTGTCCGCGCGAGAGTCTGCCCTCGCGGTAGCTTTCGATGACGAGCATTTCACGCACGCGGCCTGCCGCATCGGCAGTGTCCAAGCCGAGCGCCTGCTTCCAGGAATCAGGAATGTCCAAGACCAGAGTCATGGTCGAAGGCTACGTGATTCAACAGGACTGGCAAGCTGGCACTTCGCAGCTGGCACTGGATGGGCTCAGTTCTATAGGATTCACATTTCCCTGATGAAAGAAGCCTCCACGACCCAGCTACGGACCGTCTCGGAGAGATCACCGGCCCGGGAACACCAATCGATACGCCACTTCTCAGCCGAACAGCTCCCGGATCGGGCTGGCCTCCTTGCGGACCAAGCGCATCGGCCGGCCTTGGGCGGTGATGACTTCCTTGTCCAAGTCGATCCCCAGCGCGTGGCAGATGGTGGCGTGGAGGTCGGGCACCTTGACCGAGCGCTCGGCGGGTTCCATGCCGTCGGCGTCGGACGCGCCGATGATCGAGCCGCCCTTGATCCCGCCGCCTGCCATCATGCAGCCGAAGCAGGCCGCCCAGTGGTCGCGGCCGCCGGCATCGTTGATCCGCGGGGTGCGACCGAACTCGCTGAGCACGATCACCAGCGTCTTTTCGAGCATGCCGTTGGCCTTGAGGTCGGAGAGCAGCGAGGCGATGCCGGAATCCATGACTGCGCCGTGATCGCGCATGGCCTGGAAGATGTTGCCGTGGTTGTCGAAACCACCGCGGTTGACCTGGACGAAGCGGACGCCCTTTTCGACCAGACGGCGGGCAAGCAGCGCCCCGCGGCCGAATTCGGTGTTGCCGTAGCGCTCGATCGTTTGCGGCGTTTCCTCGTCGAGCTCGAAGGCCTTGAGCGCGGGGCTTTCCATCAGCGCGACGGCATCCTTGAGCGCGGTCTCGGTGGCCTTCATGTCGTTCGCGCCGACGTTGCCGGAAGTCCGGGCGTTCATCCGCTCGAGGATCTGCAGGCGCTGCATGCCGCGGGCGTGGCTGATGCCTTCAGGAAAGGCGAGGTAGGGGTCCTTCTCGCCGGGGCGGCCGACGAAGTAGGCTTCGCATTGCTGGCCGAGATAGCCGGCGCGGGCCGCCTGGCCGCTGATGCTGACGAAAGCGGGCAGGTCGCCGAGCGGTTCGCGCTCGGACACCACGATCGAGCCGAGCCCGGGATGGAGGATGTTCGGCGTCTGGCCGAAGCCGGTCTGGAGTTCATACTGGGCGCGGCCGTGGTCGCCATTGGTGCCGGCGATCGAACGGACCAGCGCGGCATGGTGCATCTGCTTGGCGAGCTGCGGGAAGATCTCCGAGATCTCCATGCCGGAGACGGAGGTCTTGATCGGCGCGAACTCGCCCTGGACCTTGCGGCCGGGCTTCGGGTCCCAGGTATCGAGGTGGCTCATCCCGCCGCTATTCCAGAACAGGATGACATGTTCCGCGCGGCCCTTGCCGGGCACCGCCTGGGCAAGCAACTGGCTGACGGGCATGCCGAGGATCGACGCGCTGAACATTTTCAGCAGGCGGCGGCGGGTGACTTGGTAATCGGTGCAAGCGCTCATGGCGGTGAGATCGGGTCAGGGTAGAAAGCGGAATTCGTGGCTGTTGAGCAGGGCCCAGCGGAGGTCGGCCATGCCCTCAAAAGGATCGGCCGCGAGCAGGGCGCGGGCTTCGGCCAGTTCTTCGGAAACGGGGCGGCGGGTCAGGATTTCCAGATAGGCGTGCTCGATCGCGAGGTCGTGATCCTTTTGCAGGATCCGGTGGAGCGGTTCCAGCGGGCCGACCCGCGACGCTTCGTGGGTCATCCGGCCGTTGAGCATCATGAGCTGCTGGCGCAGCGAGGATGAGGTGTCGCGGAACTCGCCGAGCCCGGCGCGCTCCGGCTGCCCGAAGACCCGCAGGAAATGCGCCGGCGGCGCGGGGGTCGCCATGTGCATCGCGCTGTCGAAGCGCGGGTTGTCGTCGACGGTCTCCGTCACCGTCCTGGTCGTGAACTTCATGGTGTTTCCCTGCGCGTCCTTGTTCATCGCCGCCATTTTCTCGGCCTCGATCTGTTCGTCGGACATCGCCCGCATCGACTCCAGTTCGCCGCGCTCCTGCTTGGTGAGGATGGCGTCGAAATCCAGCTTGAGGGTCGATTCGAGGTCGTAGCCATCGCCGCGCATGGCCGGAGCCGCGGTCGCTTCCTTCATCTCGGCCGCCGGGCTACCTACCTCCATCTCACCGGTCGGAACCTGGATCTCCCGACTGACCTGCTTTTCGTTGGCACCCTGCGGCCACTTGAAATCGGCGAGGTGGCCGGCGACGACCACGCTGTCGAAGAGGACCTCGCCGATCATCCGGCGGGTCGGCGCGGCGGTGAAGCTCTTCTCGCTTTCCTCGCGCTGCACCACCGGTGTCGCGGCGGGCAGCGAAGCGCGGCGATAGGTATCGGACAGCGTGATGATCCGGATCAGGTGGCGGAAATCGTAGCCGCTCGCGATGAACTCCCGGGACAGGAATTCCAGCGCCGAGGGATTGCGCGGCGGATTGTAGGCGGAGAAATTGTCGAGCGGTTCGACGAAGCCGCGGCCGATCAGTTCGGCCCAGACGCGGTTGACGAAAGCCTGCGCGAAGTAGTCGTTGTGCGGATCGGTGATGAGCTTGGAGAGCTCTTCCCGCAGCACGCTGGCGCGGTAGATGTCGCCGTGCACATCGAGCGCCCGGCTTTCCCGCTCCGCCTCCTCCAGCACCGGGTCGCGCGGGCTGCCGACTGCGGGTTCGACGCCATCGAGTAGAGCGTCGAGGGCGGCGGCATCCTTCTCCGACGACGCGACTTGCTGTTCCCCGCTGCGGAGCTTTTCGAGGCGCAGCAGGTGGTCGGGCGTCGCGCCGGGCTTTGCGAGTTTGAAGGGAAAGCGCGGCGTGACCGGCTCCCGCGTCTTGCCCGCAGCCTTGTCTTCGGGTGGCCAGAGCACCGCCATGTCGTCGGCCTCGGTGGTGTAAACCATTCCGTCCTGGCGGCCCTGCACCTTCCGGGTCTTCCCGAAGTAGGCGGCGAAATGGTAGAAGTCCTTCTGCCGCCAGTCGTCGAAGGGATGGTCGTGGCACATCGCGCAGCCGATGCGGACGCCGAGGAAAACCTGTGCCGAGGAAGAGGCGAGCTCCATCGGATTGACGTCGTCGCCGAGCAGGTAGCCCACCGCGGGATTCGAATTGGCGCGGCCGGACGCGGCGATCAGCTCGCGGACCAGCACGTCGTAGGGCTTCTCCTGTTCGATCGAGCCGTGGATGTAGGCCAGCAACTGATTGCCGCCGGGGATGTTCGAGCGGATCCGCAGCATGTCGGCCATGAAGACGGTCCAGCGGTCGTTAAAGCGCGGATAGTTGAGCAGTTTGGCGACCAGCTTTTCGCGGCGACCGTTGCCCTGGCCTTCATAGTCGCGGATCTCGGCCATGGTCGGGATGCGGCCGATGAGGTCGATCGTCGCGCGGCGCAGGAAGGCCTCATCGGCGATCGGATCGGTCGTGACCACCGGCGCAGAGGCATTTTCGCGTTTCAAGATGTCGTCCAGCATCGCCGCCGCTTCCACCGGCGACGCGGGAGCCTTCTCCGGCAAGGCGACCCGCTTCAGCGGCGGCGGGGTGCGCTGGGTCAGGACGACTCCTTCCGGCCAGAGCGCCCCGGCGCGGACCCATGCCTCGAGCAGCCCGACTTCCTCCTTCGTCAGCGCCTGGCCTTCGTCGGGCATGACCCCTTCGTCGATCGGGCGGAGGTGGAGCCGGACCAGCAACTCGCTCTTGTCAGGGTCGCCCGGCACGATCGCCTCCTTCGTGTCGCCACCTTCCAGCAGGCCCGCGAGGGTGTCCATGCGGAGCCCCCCCTTGTCTTTCTCCCCGTTGTGGCAGCGGACGCAGTTCAGCTCAAGGATTGGCTGGATCTGCGCCGCGAAATCCGGGCCCGCGGCCAAGGCCGGCAGCGGGATCGCGAGGATTCCCGAGACGGAAAGAAGGGAAATCGTGCGCGGGTAGGTTCGCATCAGGACAATCTACAAAGCTTCGAGGAGGTAGTTGATCAGCAATCTACCGAAAGGGGAAAGTTTTCTCCAAATCCGCACGAAGTTCGACACCGGTTCTACTTCAGACATCCTTCCCAAGTGATTCGCCGCCCACGCCCGCTCATCCTTGCCTGCCTTCTCGCCGCTCCGTTCGCCAGGGCGGACACCGCGGAAAAAAAGGTCACCTCTACCGATCCCGACACCGGAATCACCCTGCCGGAGGGCTTCGATGCGGAAATCCTCTACGAAGTCCCGAAATCCCAAGGCTCCTGGGTCGCCATGGCTTTCGATCCCAAGGGCCGGCTCATCGTGTCGGATCAGGACGACAAGGGCGTCTTCCGCGTGACCCTGCCCAAGGAGGGCGAACCCTCCTCCGCGATCCGGGTCGAGAGTCTGCCCGGCTTCCCCTACGAGCCGATCGACTGGGGTGCGCGCAAAGTCGGCGGCGCACTGGGATTTCTCCACGCCTTCGACAGCCTCTACATGTCCACGATGAAAGGGCTCTACCGCATCCGGGACACGGACGGTGACGATGCTTACGATGACTTCAAGCTGCTGAAGCGCCTGAATTACGGCTACGAGCACTCCGCGCACTCGATCATCCAGACCGCCGACGGCAAGGGGCTCTACCTGATCAGCGGGAACTACACCCGGGTGCCGCAAGGCGTGGGTTCGCTCCAGCCGCCGGTCTGGGAGGACGACTCGCTGCTCTCCCCGATGCCCGACCCGATGGGCCACGCCGTCGGGCTCAAGGCACCGGGCGGCTGGATCTGCCGGCTTACCCCCGATGGCTCGGATTGGAAAATGATCGCCTCGGGGTTCCGCAACGCTGTCGATCTCGCCCTCAACCGCGAAGGCGAACTCTTCACCTACGACTCGGACCTGGAGTTCGATGTCGGCTGCCCTTGGTACCGACCCACGCGGATCAACCACGTCACCTCCGCCGCGGAGTTCGGCTGGCGCTCCGGCTCCGCCAAGTGGCAGGAATACTTCGCCGACAGCCTGGGTGCAGTCCTGAATGTCGGACCAGGCTCCCCCACCGGTATCAGCTTCGGCCACCACTCGAACTTCCCCTCCACTTATCAAGACAAGCTCTTCGTCTGCGACTGGACCTTCGGCACGATTTACACCGTCGAGTTAAAGGAAAGCGGTTCGAGTTATACCGGCACCAAGACGGAGTTTCTCCACGGCAGTCCGTTGAACATCGCCGCGATGCGTTTCGGCCCGGACGGAGCGATGTATTTCGTCACCGGCGGCCGCACCACGGCCTCGCGACTCTATCGCGTCCGTCATACCGGAAAGAAGGACGAGAGCACGCCGAAGACCCTCCTTGCCAACCGCGACCAGCGGGCGTTGCGGCATTCGCTCGAACGCTACCACGACGGCGGCGCGGGCGGCATCGAAGCAGTGGAAAAAGCATGGCCCCACCTCGCCCACGACGACCGCGCCATCCGCCACGCGGCACGACTGGCGATTGAGAATCAAAGCCTCGATCTCTGGCGGGAAAAGGTCTTCACCGAGAAAAATCCACGGGCTGTGATCTACGCCGCCATTGCGCTTTGCCGCCATGCCGACGCTTCCCTCTCGGGCCGCGTGCTCGATCTGCTGGGCGGGATTTCGCTCGACGCTCTCGAACCCGACGACCGCCTCGCCCTGCTGCGCACCTATTCGCTTTCATTCATGCGCCTCGGCAAGCCGGCCGGTGAGCAACTCGCGGCGGTGATCGGGAAACTCGATCCGCATTACCCGGCGAAGGACGACCTCTTGAACGCCGAGCTTTGCCGCGCCCTCTCCTACCTCGACGCCCCTTCTGTGGTCGGAAAAACCATCGCCCTGATGAAGACCACCCGCGCCGAAACGGTGGACTACGACAAGGAGATGCTGGAACGCCACGAGTATGGCGAAGATATCCTGAAGATGATGGCCAGCACACCGAACACCCGGAACATCCACTATGCCTATTGCCTGCGGCGGGTTCAGCAGGGCTGGACGCTGGAGAACCGGAAGGACTACTTCGGCTGGTTGAACGACTCGCTGGAGAACAGCGGCGGCAAGAGCTTCACCGGCTACATCCGGGCCATCCGCGAGGATGCCATCGAACACTTGAATCCCGAGGACGCCGCCGCGGTGGCAGGACTTCTCAAGGACATCGGAACGATCGATCTTTCGAAGCTCCCGACTCCCGTCGGACCTCCGGTCGCCTGGACGGTTGAATCCGCGCTGAAACTCTTCGAGTCCGACCTGCACGGCAGGGATTTCGAGAACGGGAAGAAGATGTTCTCCGGTGGTCTTTGCATTGCCTGCCACCGCTTCGGCGGCTCGGGCGGCACCTCGGGGCCGGATCTCGGATCGGTCGGCAAGCGCTTCTCGGTCCGCGACATCCTCGTCGCCGTCTGCGAGCCCAGCCAGTCGATCTCCGAGCAGTATCTCGCCAGCGTCGTGTCACTGAAGGACGGGGGCTCGCTGCACGGCCGCCTGATCTACAAGAACGACAAAGAAGTCGCCGTCGCGCCGAACCCTTTCAACAACGCCGAGTTCAAGAAAGCACCCGCCGACCAGGTCACGAAGATCGAGTTCTCCCAAACCTCGATGATGCCCCCCGGCACCATCTCCGGGATGAATGCCGACGAACTCAAGGACCTGATCGCCTATCTGGTCTCCGGCGGGAATCCGAAGCACGAGGCCTTCCAGCCGAAATGAACCACCCCGTCGTCCCCATGATCCGCGCGCTGCTCTTGTCCGCGATGCTGGCGACCTCGTCGTCCGCGGAGGAAGAGCCCGCCGCCGCGCCGAACTTCGTCTTCATCCTCGTGGACGACCAGCGCAACGACACCCTCGGCTGCGCCGGACACCCGCACATCCGGACCCCGAACATCGACCGCCTCGCCGCGCAGGGCGTGCGCTTCAGCAACGCCTGCGTCACCACCCCGATCTGCATGTCCAGCCGGGGGACGATCCTCACCGGCATGACCGAAACCGGCCACGGCTACACCGGCGGCGGCCCGCCCGCGATCCCGCTGTTGAAAGCGGACATCGACACCAGCTTCCCCACCCTGCTGCGCGTGGCGGGCTACCGGACCGGATTCTATGGGAAGCTCCACTTGAAGTTCGCCGAAGGCCAGGCCCCCGCGATGAAGAGGCTCTATGATGACCACCGGCTCTATCAGGGCGGACCGCATTTCGTCACGATACCCGACGGATCAAAGCGGCACTGCGACGACCTCGTTGGCGATCACTCGGTGGACTTCCTCCGCGCCCAACCCGCAAACCAACCCTTCTGCCTCTACCTGAGTTTCAACATCGCCCACGCCCGCGACGACGACCACCGGCCCGGCAGCGGGCACTACCCCTGGCCGCCATCGGCAGATGGGCTTTACGAGGACATCGAGCCTCCCCCGCCCCGCCTCGGTGATCCGAAGATCCACGAGATGCACCCGGACTTCATGCGGGATTCCATGAACCGCGACCGCTGGTTCTGGCGTTGGGACACGCCGGAAAAATACCGCATCAACATGCGCGCCTATTACCGCATGATCACCTGCATGGACGCCGTCATCGGCCGGGTGCTCGCGGAACTCGAAACCCGCGGCTTGGCCGACAACACGGTCGTCATCTACACCGCCGACAACGGACTGTTCATGGGCAACCGCGGCTTCGCCGACAAGTGGCTGCACTACGAAGAGTCGCTCCGTGTCCCGCTGATCATCCACGATCCCCGGTCAGGCAAAACCAAGCCGGGGACCGTCCACCCCGCCATGGCGCTCAACGTCGATCTCGCACCGACACTGCTCGACCTCGCGGGACTGAAGGTTCCCGAAAAGTATCAAGGCCGCAGCCTGGTGCCACTCCTGTCGGGTGCCACCCCGCCCGACTGGCGGGAGGAGTTCTTTTGCGAGCATCACTCCACCAACCCGCGGATCTCCGAATGGCTCGGCATCCGCGGAAAGCGATACACCTACGCCCGCTATGTGAAACAGACGCCGGTTTTCGAAATGCTGCACGATCTCGAAAAGGACCCGGACCAGTTGACCAACCTCGCCTCCGACCCCGGCCATTCCGAAATCCTCCGCCAGTTCCGCGACCGGACCGACGACTACGAAAAGCGCTACAGCCGGCCGGAGATCATCCGCCTGAAGGTCGAGGCCGTGGCGAAAGAGAAGAAGCCCGAGTGATCCCGGCATCGCCAGCCCGGCCCTTTTGAATGACGATTCAGGGTTGCGAGCCGGTCCATGCTTTGAATCCTGTCGTCAGCACCGATCACCCTCCTCTGCAATCCCCTCCGTGACCTCCGCGCCTCCGCGGCCTGCCCTTCGTAGCTTTAGCGAAGAAGGGTTCGTTTCGTTCTCTTGCCCGCTCTTCTAACAAACCATGAAAACCGCACTCATCACCGGCGGCTCCCGCGGCATCGGCCTCGGCTGCGCCAAGGCCCTCGCCGCCTCCGGCCACGCCATCGCCATCAACGGAATCCGCTCCGATAGCGAGGTCGCCGGGGTCCTCGCCGAACTCCGTGCCGCCGGGGCCCCCGAGGTGATCTACTGCCAGGGCGACGTCGGAAGCTCCGAAGGCCGCGCCGCGATCCTCGCCACCCTGCGCTCCCGCTTCCCCCGCCTCAACGTGCTGGTCAACAACGCCGGGGTCGCCCCGGCCGAGCGGAAGGACGTGCTGGAAACGACCGAAGAATCGTTCCAACGCCTGATGAGGATCAACCTCGAAGGCCCCTATTTCCTCACCCAGGCCGCCGCGAACTGGATGATCGAAAGCCGCCAGGCCGACCCCGCCTTCGACGGCTGCATCATCAACGTGAACTCGATCTCCGCGACCGTCGTTTCCGTGAACCGCGGCGAGTACTGCGTCTCGAAAGCGGGCCTCGGCATGGTGACCCAGCTCTTCGCCGCCCGACTCGGCGAATTCGGCATCCCGGTCTACGAAGTCCGCCCCGGCGTGACCAAGACTGACATGACCTCCGGCGTCACCGACAAGTACGACAAGCTCATCGCCGAAGGCCTCTGCGTCACCCCGCGCTGGGGCTTTCCCGAGGACGTCGGTAAAGCGGTCGCCAGCCTCGCCACCGGCAACTTCCCCTACTCCACCGGCCAGGTCATCATGGTCGATGGCGGACTGACGATCCCGCGGCTTTGAACGGGGGATTTCCCTGCCCGCCCCCACCTGGTGATCACCAGGCTCCTTGAACCTTGAATCGATGGAGATCCTCACGCTTCCATTCAGAGGGCACTCCGAAAAATCCCTTGCGAAGCATCCTGATCCCGCAGCGCCGGGTCTTCCGCCTTCCGGCAGACCGGATGCTTCATAATCGATTGAGCAAAAGCGTTTCGGGACCGTCCGGGCCA
>NEUO01000175.1 GCA_002304315.1 Verrucomicrobiia bacterium Tous-C4TDCM | reverse complement strand
CCGCCAAGCCCGGAGTTGCATCCTGCTCGTCCGGCAGGTATGCGGATGGGGCACCGGACCGGTTCCGGGACTTGTCACGAACGGATTCCTGCATGGCGAAGAGCGAAAAAAACAGGCGGAACAAGCTGAAGAAGCGGCGATTCTACAAGCGCAAACGCTTCTGGCTGGGGCTGATGCTCACGGGCCTCGCCTTCCTGTATCTCGGCTATGTGGCCGCGGAGCGCTATACCCGGCCCTACCGGGAGCGCTCCTATACCTACGATCTCGACCGGATCAACGATCTGGAAATCCCCAGCCTGATCCTCGACCGGAACGACAAGGAAATTGGCCGCGTGTTCGTGCAGAACCGGAGCGTGATCCCGATTTCCGAAGTGCCGCCGATTTTCATCGACGCCCTGCGAGCGGGCGAGGACCAGCGCTTCAATACCCATGACGGGGTGGACTACATCGGCGTCGCACGTGCCTTTTATTTGAACTGGAAGGCGAATGAGACCACCCAGGGAGCCAGCACGATCACCCAGCAGCTCGCGCGGAATGCCTACGACCTCGAAGCCGACCGGAAGAAGCGCGGCGAGTCGGGGATGGAGCGCAAGATGGTCGAGGCCTTCCTCGCGCAGCAGATCGAGAAGCGCTATGAGAAGCCTCAGATCCTCGAATTTTATCTGAACCGCATCTATTTCGGCAGCGGCTACTACGGGATCCGTTCGGCTTCGCTCGGCTACTTCGGAAAGGAGCCGAAGGATCTGGATGCCTTGGAGAGCGCGGCGATCGTCGGATGTATCAAGAACCCGACCAACCTATCGCCGATCAACAATCCAAACGGCAACAAGAACTCACGCAACCTGGTGCTGGGGCGCATGGTCGACCTGGATGCGTTGACGCGCGCCCACTCGGCGGCGCTCATGAGCACGCCGCTGAAGCTCAACCCCCAGCCGCTCCAGCGCGGGACGACGCATCTTTACGAGCGGGTGGCCGACGAGATCCGGCGGATGATGGGTGAGGACGCGCTGGCGGCCGGCGGTTTCAGGATTCGCACGTCGATCGATGCCGATGTGCAGCATGCGCTGGAATACACCTTGCAGCGGAGCCTTGAGCGGGCCGAGCAGCATCCGGGATACGCCAATCCGAAGCTGGCCGACTACCGCAAGTCGTCCGGCAAGGCTCCCGAGTATCTCCAGGGGGCGGGATTGATGATCGATCATGGAAATGGCGAGGTGATCGCCCATGTCGGTGGCCGCGACTACGAGGATGCGCCCTACGATGTCATCGAGCTGGGCCGCCGCCCGCTGGGCACCGCGTTCCTGCCTTTTCTCTATGCCTCCGGCCTGGAGCAGGGCATCACCGCGGCGACCATGTTGGACGACGAGTGGATGGACAACCGCTCGGTGATGATCGGCGGGCGGGAAGGCGTGCTGGGCGAGTGGGGGATGGAAGTGCAGCGGCCACCGGTCGAGGGCAAGATCACGGTGCGCCGGGCGCTGGAGGCGTCCAAGATCGCCGCGTCGGTGCGCTTTGCCGGCCTGGCCGGATTGGAGAATGTGGCGAAGACCGCGGAGCGTTTCGGACTGCCGATGAAGGACGCCGAGTTGCTTCCCCGGCTGGCGGTCGGCTGGGAGTCGGCTTCCTTGAAAGACGCGGTGCGCGCCATCTCCGGGTTTGCCCGAGGAGGGCAGACATCGCCGCTGCTGCTGACCTTTGTCAACGAGGTCAAGGATGCCGAGGGAAACGTCCGCTACCAGCGTAACACCCGGCTGACCCCTACCCGGCTGACGGGCACGGACGAGGCGACCGCCTTCATGGTGCACAGCATGATGCGCGGCAGCATGGACCGCGGGAGCGCCGCCGGGCTGGCCGACCGGATGGTCGAGAAGCCGTTTATCGGGGCAGGAAAGACCGGGACCACCCACGATTTCTCCGACAATTGGTTCCTGGGTTACAACGGCCGGGTTTCCTGCGGTGTCTGGGTCGGATTCCTCCAACCGGGCAAGTCGATCTACGAAGGCGCGTTCTCCAAGGATCTCGCGCTCCCGGCCTGGGAAGAAGCGATGAATGCGGCCGCGGCGAATTTCGGCGGTAAGGGCATCCCCCAGCCTGACAGCGTGGTCGAAGGCAGCGTCTGCCGGGTATCGGGACAACGGGCGACTCCCTATTGCTACGAAACCGTCGCGGATCCCTCGACCGGTCGTGCGCGGACCCGTCCGGCGTCGCAGGTCGAGTTCTTCCGCAAGGGCACCGAGAACCTGCCGTTTTGCCATGTCCATTCCGGTGCCGCCGGGGCTGAAGCCGGATCCGCGGCGATCGGGCTGGGGCAGCTTGCAGTCATCGACACCACGCCGGTCCGTTCGAGGGATCCGGTGCTGCTGGGGGAGGATCCCTATTTCACCGAGCAACTGCTGACGGGTGGGGATCAGGTCGTGCCGGTCCGCAGTGGGACGAACGTGCTCGACAGCTTCGACCTCGGGGACAGCGAGGAGCCGCTGAAGCTCCCGTGGCCGGGCCGGCTGGAAATCTCGCCCGAGTAACGGGGGGAGACCGCCGCGGATTCGCTCCGTTCTTGCACCGCGCGAGGGTGCCATTCACTTTGACGGCGTGCCGGAAACCCTGACCCCTGCAAGGCGCTGGAACAGCTTCGTCTGTCCCGGCTGTCGCTTCGTGTTCCGGGTTCCGCGGGATCACGACGGCAAGGGCGTGGTCTGCCCGGCTTGCCGGATCATGCTGCGCTTGCCGGGGGCCGATGACGAGCCGCCGCCGCTGCTAACCCCGGCCGCCGGAGACGATTCCGAGGATTTGGAGGAAATCGAGGAGGGCTGGGACAAAGATGACAGGCCCCAATCCGGCGGTGACTTGAAGTTCCTGCTCGGCCTCGCGGTGCCGGCGCTGGTCATGCTGGGACTTTTCGCCTGGTGGATGGCACCTGACTCCGCGAAGGCACCGCCGGTGAATCTTTTCCCGTTCAGTTCCGTGGCGCAAAACACCGATGCGACTCCAGCGCTCGCCCCCAAGAGCCTGATTCTGGAGATCGAGTCCGTGGTGAAGTCTTTCCTCGAAGCGCCGACACCGGAAGAGGCGCTCCGGCACGTTCGGGACCCGGAAAAGACCGCGCCCAAGTTGGAAGCGTGGCTCGCCGGCAAGACCTACACCGCGCCCGGCTTCCGCGGGGTCGCGGGCGACAGCGTGGCCGGCAACGATGCGACCGGCGAGTTTTTCACCGTCAAGGTCAGAACCGGGGATTTCGAGATGCGGGAGATCGTGGTGATTGGCAGGGAGGGGAACTTCAAGGTGGATTGGGAAAGCTGGGTTGGATGGTCGGAAATGCCGTGGCACGAATTCCTGAGCAAGCGGCCGGTCGAGGGCAAGTGGTTCCGGGTCGAGTTGTCCTGGGTCCAGTACTACAACTTTGATTTCAAGGATGAAACGGACTGGGTGTCCTACCGCCTCGAGGCTCCCGATGGCTCCACCTCGCTCTTCGGGTATGTTCCGTTCGCCAGTCCTTTGGACGAAAAGATCCGGCCGGCCGATGAGAACGGTAGCGTCAAACTACTGCTCAAACTAAAGTTCCCCCCCGGCGCCGTTTCCGACAACCAGGTGATCATCGAGGGCATCTCCGGCCAGGACTGGGTGGAGATGCCAGGATCTGAAAGCCCGTGAATTTTCCGTCATGCCCTCCACCTTCGACAAGGCCCAGGAGCTGAATCTCGACCCCGCGATCTACGGGACTTTCGCCGAAATCGGGGCGGGGTAGGAGACCGCGAACTGGTTCTTCCGCGCTTCCGGCTCGGCCGGCATGGTGGCCAAGACCATCTCGGCCTACGACATGACGATGAGCGATGCGATCTACGGCAAATGCGGCCGCTATGTCTCGCGGCTGCGGCTGCGCCAGATGCTCGACCACGAGTTCTCGATCCTGCTGGATCGACTCGGCCCGAAGCGCGGGGACAGGTCCACCTTCTTCTCGTTCTCCAACACGGTGCGGGCCCGCGGCTACCAGGACACAGGCGAGTGCCACGGCTGGCTTGGCCTGCGATTCCAACTCAAGCCGGGAGATGAGCCTTCCGATATCTTCATCCATATCCGCCTGCTCGATTCCGCCAACCACGACCAGATGGAAGCACTCGGCGTGGCCGGGGTGAACTTGATCCACGCGGCCTTCCGGCATCGCGGCCACCTTTCCCGCTTCGTCGGATCCCTGACGGAAAATCTCCGCCCTGGCCGGGTGGAAATCGACATGCTGAAATTCCACGGCCACGGCTACGGGTTCTTCGACAACCGGCTTTGCTCGCTCGCGCTGGTTGAGGCCGGGCTGACGGAAGCCGCGATGTTCCTACCCGACGGCGAGGTCGTCCAGGCGGCTGAAGCGCTCTACAAAAAACCGATTCTCCTGCTCCGCGGCAGTTTCGATCCGGTCAGCAAGCTCCACCTCCAGATGATGGATCAAGCGCGATCGGTGTTTTCGGCCACGCTGGAGCCGGGTGAGGAGTTGAGCACGATCAAACTCTGCGAAATGACCATGGCCAACCTGTTGCGCGGCAGCGCGGTCGACCCTGTGGACTTCATCGACCGCTGCGACGCCCTGCAGGCTCTGGGAAAAACGGTGCTGGTGTCGCGCCATGCCGAGTTCCACCGCATCGCCGCCTTCCTCAGCCGCTCGACCGAGCGACCGGTGGGCATCGTGTTGAGCATCGGGCTGCTCAACGAGCTCTTCAAAGCCAAGTGGTCTGAGAATCTCGCCGGAGGCCTGCTTGAGTCCTTCGGGCGGCTGTTCAAGAACCAAGTGACGCTTTACGTCTACCCTTGGAAAAATCGCCACACCGGTGAAATGGTGGACACCGCCAGCTTCCAGCCGCCCGAAGACTGCCGTAGCCTTTACCGGCACTTCCTCGAAACCGGGCGGATTCGTGCGGTACCGGCGGGGGACGAGAGCCTGATGCGCTACACCGGCCGCGATATCCAGAAGATGATCGAATCCGGTGACACGTCATGGCGTCGCTACGTGCCGGAAGAGGCACACCGTTCCGCCTTGCATGCCGGACATGATCCCGCGGCGATTGCGATTCCCTGATTTCAGGGAAAAAGTCAGTCAATTCCCTCTTGCAGGGCCGCTCCGGCTCTATCAGCTTTGCCTCCCCATATGGAAACGATCCCGTCAGAAACACTTTCCCGGATTCTCGAACTGCGCCAGGCCAACGGCCTTATGGCCACTGAAGCCGCGGTTTATGCCGACCTCGAGAAGTCGAAGTGCAAGTGGACCCTCACCGACACCCCGCGCTACCGGCGTGCCGGCGCATCTCCGCTCTGGGTGTCCGGAAAGTACCTCTCTTCCTACGGCACCTGCCCGGCTTCCGGTGAGGCCGACCAAGGGCGTGGCAAGGCAATCGTGCCGCGCGCGGCCAAGTCCTCCGCTCCGCAACCCGCTCCCGCGACCGGCAAGGTCGATGAGTCCGTCTTTTACAAGGTGCTTCACGGCAAGGGCTTCGCGGTGAAGATCACCCAGGACCTGCTGTCGGGTGAGATCCAGACCCAGATTCCCGAGCCGATCCGCAAGCTGGAGCTTCAGTTCGGGGCGATTCCCGGCAATGCCTCGGGCATCCACGTCACCCAGACCTCGCCGCAGATCCAGGTCGCCATGCCGCTCGACAAGTTCCTGGAACTCGCCGGCATCCGCGCCTGATTGGTCTTAGTCCCTCAAAAACTCCCGGCCGGGCCCGTCCTGCCGGGAGTTTTTTTCTTGGTGCGGGAGCTTTGATCGGCGGCGTCCCCCCTTTCGCCCGTATCTGGATCGAAGGGAAATCATTCCGCGCGGGCGATGAAGACGCGGCGGAGGAGGCCTCGTCACGCTGATATGAACGGTTTTCACCGGGTCCGCCGGTTTTGCAGGCCGAGGACCAGCGAGGTGGCGGCTGCGGAGGTCAGCATGACGAGCGACAGCACGGCGATGTCGTAGTCGAGCGTCTCGATCCATTCCCCGCCCAGCGGCTTCTTCAAGCCGAGGAAGATGTTCCGAGGTTCGTCCTCGTTGCGATAATCGACACGGAAAGTCTCCGCCTCCCGGATGAGCAGGTCGATGCGGTTATTGACGAAGAATTCCGAGATCGGACGAGCGGTGGGATCTTTGCTCTGAACCTTGATCGACTCGATCTCCAGTCGGGTCCCACCGCGGGCCAAGGTGGTGATTTTCTCGGCGAGGTGGCTCGCATCTCCGGGAGAATTGGCTTCGGCGGCACCGAGCTTCACCAAAGCCACGAGCATCAACTGGAGTCTTTCCGCGACGGCGGGTTCCAGCGGATTGGGCATTTCTTTGATCGCATCGACCCGCCGTTGGATGCGGATTCGTTCGATTTCGTAGGGATTGCGGGTCGCCTGGGTCACGACCATGGCTTCATAGGCATGCCGCAGCGGCATGAAGCGGGATGGGAAGGGGGTGCCGCCGCGTTCGCGCTCGACCCCGCTGTTTTCGAACAGTCCTCGGTTCATTTCGCGGAAGGGCACCAGCGCCCCGGCTAGCAGCATCTGCGGCACCAGCAGCAGCGGCACGGCGGTCAGAGCCGCCCTCTCGGTTTTTACGAGTGATGAAACCAACAGGGCGAGCCCGGTACCGGTGCAGGCGGTAAGGGTCATCCATAGCCATTGGCTGGGAATGGTGCCCCGGATCTCCAGCAGGGAATGACCGATCGCGGTGTAAGCCAAACACTGGGCAGCGGCGACTAGCCCCAGCGCGCAGAATTTTGCCCCGACGTAAAGCGCGGGGCTCGGACGGCTGTTTCGTTCCCTCCGCAGGATCGGCCGGTCGCGCAGGATATCGGTGGCCGAGTTGGTCAGGCCGAGGAACATCGCAACCGTGGCCGAAAGGAAGAGATAGGCCGGCAGATGAAGCGCGGTCGGATACTCGTAAGCCCCTTCCGGGGACGATCGGAGGGTCACCCCGATCAGCACGGCGAGCAGCGGCGCTTCGAGCAATGTCGAGTAGAGCGTTCCCCGGTTGCGGACTTTCGAAAGCAAGGACCGCTGGAACTGAGTGGCAAAGACGGAAAATGCGCGCTTCATACCCGCTCCGATCCCCGCCGGACCATGCGCCGAGGGAACCGGCGAGTTGCCGAGTCGCTCGATCCGCGAGGGCGGAGCGGCATCGCCGAGCGAGTCGACCAGAGCCTCGCTCTCGAAGCGATCCTGCCAGAAACTCGGCGGGAAGCGGCGGGCGGCCGAGGGATTCTGGCCGCCACCGATGTGCGCGAGCGGGGTCTCCAGCACATCGAACACGAAATCCGCGCCGAGCGGTATGTCCGCCGCGACCGATGGGTGAGAAATCCCCAACTCGGCGGCGACGTCGCGGAAGTAGTTGATCATCCCAGCCGGGGTGCCGAAGAACGCGACCCTGCCGCCGGTGTCGAGCAGAAGAACCTTGTCGAAAAGGCTCATCACCGAGGCACCCGGCCGGTGCAGGGAGGCGATGACGATCTTGTCCCGGGCCAGCGACCGCAACGTTTCGGCGACGTGCTCGGAGTCCTTGGACGAAAGTCCCGAGATCGGCTCGTCGAACAGGAAGACCTCGGCCCCGCTGCCGAGATCCAGCCCGAGATTCAAGCGGCTCCGCTCTCCGCCGCTCAGGGTTTTCTCGCCAGGCGAACCCACCCGGCGACGGGCGATCGCCTGCAGCCCGAGTTCCGCGAGGATACCGTCGGCGCGGCGTCCTACTTCTTCCGACGGCAGCGAGGGTCGCCTCATGGCGGTGGCGTGCCGCAGGTGCTCTCGCACCGTGAGTTGCGGGTTCAACGCCTCTTCTTGCGGCATGTAGGCGATGAAGCGTACCAGTTCCAAGCGGTTCTGGTAGAGCGAGGCATCGTTGAGCAGTACCCGACCGCGGCTGGGTTCGAGCTGCCCCGCCAGCACCGACAGCAGCGTGCTCTTGCCGCTGCCGCTGGGCCCGATGATGCACAGCATTTCGCCGCGCCCGGCCTCGAATCCGACGTTGTCCAAGGCCCTCGTCCCCGGAACGAACTCGTGGATCAGGTCTTGCAGCCGGATCGACTCGATCAGGTTCCTTTCTTCATCGATGATGCCTTCGCTGAAGCGACAGCGCAGGGCCTGGGTCCGGGAAAGGCGGATGATCGAACCCTCCCGCAAGGGCACGGAGGACTTCACCGGGACACCATCCGCGGTCACGCTGCCTTCAGCTTCGCGGACGAAGACGTCGCCGGTTCTCCGTTCCAAGTCGAAGCGGACTCGCAGCACGACCCGAGGGGCCAATCCCGGAGCAAGCAAAAGGTCGCCACTTTCTAAGACCGAGGGGTCGTTGGAGACGCGGAAATCACGCTGGTCCGGCTCCAAGCGGAATCGACCACCCGCTTCCGCCCGCCGTCGGCGCAGGACATCGAGGCTGGTGGAAAAGCCCGCCGGATCGGTCAATCGCTCGTGGTGGGGGCAGTGGATCGGCTTCCCCGGAATCAGCCGGCCGCGGCCATCAACCGAGAGTTCAGTCGGACGTAGAGCTTCGACCTCCGCATTCAGGCCGAAGCGGATCCGGACCTCACTCTGGCGACTTCTCGCCCGCTCGCTCGCCAGCCCTTCCTCGGTCTTTGCGAGAAAGATCGCCGGGCTTTTGCCGGTGAGCTTGACGTTCAGGAAGAAGATCAGGTCTTCGCAAGTGAGATTCCAACCGGGGAGGAGGATCTGCTGTCGCTCGCGCATCCGGAGGAAGGCCCCGCTTTCCAAGGATCGTCCGCGAACCCACAGCGGATGCTCGCCGGTGTTCCGCACCAGCACCAGGTCCGAGGCCCGGTAGACTCGGAAGGAGTGTCCTTCGGCTTGTTCCGGCAGTTTGACATCGTCCTCTTCCCGCGGCCCGAAAGTCAGCCGCTCGAAGCCGGGATGCTCGGATGGGCTGTCATCTCCCATTTCTGCGAGAATCTGCCGGGCATGGTCTGGTCGACCGAGGCGGCGCAAGAAGACTTCGAATGACGCCCGGCTTCGCTCGGAACGTCCCACAGCATCCACCAGCGTGTAAAGTTGAAGACCGACCGCCATTTTCTGCGGGTCATCGAGCAACTCTCGAAGATCGAGCGCCGTTCTTGCGAGAGGCTTCTGCTCGCGCACCGCCCGTTGAACTCTTCTGGCCAGCCAGCTGTGGTCGGCTTCAGGAAAGGCATTTCTCAGGAGATCAAGGATCAGGTCTGCCTCTTCCGAGTCAAGACGTCCATCCAGCGTGGCAAATCCAGCGAAAGCATCGACCATCAGACCGAGAATCCGCGAACCAGAGGCTCCCGGTGCCCGTTTGCGCTCCATCAGTCTCCGGAACCATCCGCTTGGCCCCGAGCCTGATTCCGGGGTTTCTTCAGCAGCGGTTTCTTGATCCATCCCGCCCCTTCATGACAAAGACGGCCCCCACCGGCAAGAGCGCCGGAAAAAATTGGGTTTCCTTCCGGGAAAGCAGAGCTATTCTCGCCTACCCATTGCATGGCCGATCCGCAGGTGCTACCCACACTGCAGACGCCCGCAAGCGCCGCTCCAATAACCTATCATGTCTGATTCGCCTCAAAATCGTCCGCCGCAGGGCACAGGCTCGCGTGGACCCAATGAACCGCCGGGCTTTAACTGGCGCCTCGCCATTCTCCTCGGTGCGGCTTTCCTCATCCTAGGACTTGCATTTTTCAACACGGGTGTTGGCACGGCCGCACAGCCGATGACCTATGCCGAGTTCAAAAAAAAGTGGGATCAAGGGCTCGTTGTCGCGGATGAGGCGAAGTATCCGCTGAAGGTGACGACCCGCGACGCTTATAACGCCCAGATCACTGGTTACACTCGCTCCGCACCCGTTCGGGGGCCCGGGGAAGAGCCTGGACGCAAGTCCATCCGTGCTACCATTCCCACCGCTGAGTTGCCGGAATTTCTCGGAGACTCCGTGGTTTATCGTCTTAGCAATGAGGTCGCTCCTGCGCTTGGACCTGAAACCGTAGAGCTTCCGGAATCGAAATTCCGGAGGGCTGCTGCTTTGGGGGAAATCAAGCCAGCCGACGGCGATGCGGCGATTACGGTCTATTCTCCCGACGGAATTCTCGCGGTGCTGGTCGGCAGTTGGTTGATTCCGGAGCCGCCAGTCGCACCGGCGGATGGGACCAAGCCTGAGCTGCCGAAGCCCTTCGAGGTGAGCGCCAATTTGCTTGTGCTGGGCGATGATGTGGGTGCATTGCTCAAGTCCAAGGACGCTCCAATCGTCAAGCCGGACAACGACATGGTTCGGAGCGTAATCTTCACATTCCTGCCGGTGCTGCTGATCGTGCTGCTCCTGTTTTTCCTCTTCCGCCAGCAGATGAAGGCTGCCGGGCGCGGTGCCATGTCTTTCGGCAAGTCCAAGGCACGCCTGCTGACCCGCGACCACAACAAGGTGACATTCAAGGACGTTGCTGGCATCCAGGAGGCCAAGGAGGAACTTTGGGAAATCGTCGATTTCCTCCGCGATCCCCGCAAGTTCCAGAAACTGGGCGGCTCGATCCCGAAAGGCGTGCTGATGGTCGGTCCTCCTGGCACCGGCAAAACGCTGCTGGCCCGTGCAATCGCCGGAGAAGCGGACGTACCTTTCTTTTCAATTTCCGGATCAGATTTCGTCGAAATGTTCGTTGGCGTGGGAGCTTCCCGCGTTCGAGACATGTTCGAGCAAGGGAAGAAGCACGCGCCATGTCTGATCTTTATTGATGAAATCGACGCGGTCGGCCGCCACCGCGGCCACGGTATGGGGGGGGGGCACGACGAGCGCGAGCAGACGCTCAATCAGTTGCTCGTCGAAATGGATGGCTTCGACACCCAAGAGGGCGTCATCATTATTGCGGCGACGAACCGGCCCGACGTCCTCGATCCGGCACTGCTTCGTCCAGGTCGCTTCGACCGTCAGGTCACCGTCTCCCTGCCCGACGTCAACGGCCGCGAGGAAATTCTCCGAGTTCATGTTAAGAAGATCAAGCTGGCACCGGCCACCGAGCTCGGCGTGATCGCTCGCGGAACTCCAGGTTTCTCAGGAGCCGAACTGGCTAACCTCATCAACGAGGCGGCCCTTCTCGCGGCACGTCGCGGATTGTCGGCGGTCACGCTCGCCGAAATGGAAGAAGCCCGTGACAAGGTCCGCTGGGGCCGTGAGCGTCGCAGTTTGGCCATGTCTGACAAAGAGCGCATCGGAACCGCCTGGCACGAAGCGGGTCACGCTTACCTC
The DNA here is from genome assembly GCA_002304315.1 of Verrucomicrobiia bacterium Tous-C4TDCM. Taxonomy (GTDB): domain Bacteria; phylum Verrucomicrobiota; class Verrucomicrobiia; order Verrucomicrobiales; family Akkermansiaceae; genus Haloferula. The sequence goes on along the minus strand of NEUO01000175.1, from coordinate 292 downwards.
AACATGGTGCTGCCGCACACCCATCCGCTTCACAAGGTCACGATCATCCCGCGCGGACCTTACCTCGGAGCCACGATGTACCTCCCGGAAGGCGACAAATACTCGATTCAGCGCAAGGAAGCGCTCGCGAACTTGGTGGTTACCATGGGGGGGCGTATTGCCGAATCCTTCGTGACCGACGACGTCTCCAACGGAGCGTCGGGCGACATCCGCCAAGCGACCTCGCTGGCCCGCCACATGGTGTGCGAGTGGGGAATGAGCGAGAAGCTCGGGATGATCGAATACGGTGATG
>NEUO01000174.1 GCA_002304315.1 Verrucomicrobiia bacterium Tous-C4TDCM | reverse complement strand
AAGCAGGTGTCGATCTGCGCGGAGGTGATGCCCTCCTTGAACTGGAACATGCCGTAGTGTCGGACCATTGTCTCGTGGGGTGTTGTTGGATTAAAATCAGGGCGCGCTTGCGGCCATCAGGGAAAGCAATTTCTCGGCGCAGGCTTTGGCGAAGGCGGGATCGTTGATCTCCAGCTCGAACTCCTGCACCGGCTGCCGCGAGTTCGCGCGCAGTGCCGAAAACAGCGCCTCGTCCGCCGCCGCGTCGTGGAAGGGCTGGCCCGCCGCGCTGATCACGCTGATCGCTTTCCGCGGAATCATCACCGCGCAGCCCCCGGTGCAGGCGTTCGCCTTTTCGGCGAGAATCCGGCCAAGTTCGGCGCACTCCTCCGGCGTGGTCCGCATCAGCGTGACCTGCGGGTTGTGGATGTAAAAGTTCCGCCCGGTGAACTTCGCCGGCACCGATGCTTCCTCGCCGAAATTCACCATGTCCAGGCAGCCCGGTGCGATCACCACCGGCACCTTCGCCTTGGCCGCCGCGTCCATTCGCTCCGGCCCGGCATTCAGGACGCCGCCGACCAGTTCGTCGGCCCACTCGGTGGTGGTGAGGTCGAGCACGCCGCTGACCATGCCGCTTTCGATCAGCGATTCCATCGTGCGGCCACCCGCTCCCGTGGCGGCGAAGACCAGCACCTCATAACCCGCTTCCTCGAGGATCCGCTTGGCTTCGGTGATGCAGACAGTGGTGTTGCCAAACATGCTTGCGACCACCAGCGGCTTCGCGGCATCGACCTCGAACTTCGCTTCCACCATCCCGCAGATCGCTCCGGCGGCGCGCGAGAAAATCACCCGCGACAGCCGGTTCAAGCCGGCCACGTCGGCGATGCTCGGCATCATGACGATGTCCTTGGTTCCGAGGTAGGGCGCGGTGTTGCCGCTCGCCAGCGTCGAGACCATCAGCTTCGGAAAGCCGAGCGGCAGTACCCGCATCGCCGCGGTGCCGATGGCCGTGCCACCGCCGCCGCCGAGCGAGATCACCCCGTCGATCCTTCCTTCCGCCGCCAGCTTCTCTAACAAGACCGGCGCGGCCTTCGACATCGCCACCACGCACTCGCCGCGGTCGCGCTTCGCGATCAGCGGCGCGAGGTCCAGCCCCGCCGCCGCCGCGACTTCCTCGCGCGTGATGTCCGGCGTCACCGACGGCGGCCCGCCGCTGCCGACATCGATCAACAGCGCCGCGTGCCCGCGCTCGCGGATCAACCCGGCAACAAAGGCATGCTCCTCCCCTTTCGAATCGAGGGTTCCGAGAACGGCAATGGTTTTCATAATCGGGTAAAGTTCACCGCCGCCTGCTTCGCTGAAGCTTCGAAGGCCGGGAAGACGCCAAGGACGCCAAGTTCAAGGCAGCGGGGGATTTCATTCTTCTTCATCTCTTATCTACCATCCACCATCTACCATCCACCATCTCCTTCAATGCCTCCGCTTCACCGGGATCGCCTTGAATTCCCTGGTCAGCTTGGTCAGCGACATCTCCACCGCCATCCGCTCAAGGCTCGAGGCGCCGACAAAGCCGACCGCGTCGGTGTGCTCGTTGATGTAGGCCGCATCCTCCGGCGTGTTGATCGGGCCACCGTGGCTGAGGTAAAGGATGTCGTCGCGCACCGTGCGGCCGGCATCGATGATCGTCTGCGTCCGCTTGGCCGCTTCCGGCAGCGACATCGTGGCATCGACCACCCCGATCGAGCCGCCGACCGTGGTGCCGACGTGGGCGATGATCACGTCCGCCCCGGCCTCCGCCATTGCCTTCGCCTCTTCCGGGGCGTCGACATACACGATGCTGAAAAGATCCATCCGCCGGGCCAGCGCCACCATTTCGAACTCCTTCTTCACGCTCATCCCGGTCTCCTCGAGGATCTGCCGGAACTTGCCGTCGACGATGCAGTGGGTCGGGAAATTGTTCACACCGCTGAAGCCCATGTCCTTCACCTTGCCGAGCCAGTGCCACATCCGGCGGCGCGGGTCGGTGGCGTGGACGCCGCAGATCACCGGCACCTCTTCGACCACCGGCAGCACCTCGTATTCGCCGATCTCCATGGCCACCGCGTTCGCGTCGCCGTAGGCCATCAGCCCGGCGGTCGAGCCGTGGCCGGCCATCCGGAAGCGGCCGGAATTGTAGATGATGATCAGGTCCGCACCGCCCTTTTCGATGAACTTCGCGCTGATCCCCGTTCCGGCGCCGGCGGCGATGATCGGCTGCCCTTTCGAAAGGGTGTCGTGCAGGCGTTCGAGCACTTCGGCCCGCGTGTACGGGTTTCCTTTTCCGGTCCAAGGATTCGGCATGGCAGGAAGGTTGACGCGGTCGCCGGGAAAAATCTAGCGCCTTGCGCGCCGAAAATGGCCACCTCTTCATATCCCAGCCGCACATCCCGCCCGGAAGGCTCGACGCCGGACACCGGCCGTCGTTAGAAACGCGGGAACGGGGATGAAAAAACCAAGCATGACTCCCTCCGGCGACGTCCAGATCCTCGGTGCCCGGACCCGCTACCGCGTGGTGCGGGCCGACGCCGCGGACGCGCGGTCGTGGCTATCGAAAGGCAGCGTGTGTCCCCTGCTCCACCAGCACCACATCTCGCACACCGGCATCATGGAAGCCGCGTCGCCCTTCGAGGTGGTCCGGATGAACCAGAGCGGGACCTTCATGATCGCCTGCATCGAAGGCGAAGGCGTGGTACTCGCCGACGGCCGCTGGAAAAAGATCCGCGCCAACCAGGCCTGCCTGCAGCCACCCTTCGTAGTGAACGCGCTGAAGTGCCTGCCCGGCAAGCGCTGGACCTTCGCCTGGGTCCGCTACGACGAGTCGCGCGAGGTCCGGCCGATCGTGTCGTCGCACTCCCCGGTCACCGGCCCTTTCGACGCCGCGCCGCTGCAAGCCGCCATCGAGGGCCTCCACAGCGAATCGTCCGGGGAAGCCTCCCCGGCGCTGCTGCACCACTGGAACGAGCTGGTCCACCGCTACGTCGTCCGTTTCGCCCAGCCGCACCGCCAGGACGAGCGGCTGTGGCAGGTCTGGCAGCGGGTCGAGGCCAACCTCGCCCGCCCTTGGAGCCTGACCGAGATCGCCGGCATCGCCTGCATGAGCGAGGAGCATTTGCGCCGGGTCTGCCGCAAGGAACTCGGCCGCAGCCCGATGCAGCATCTCACGTTCCTCCGTCTCCAGCGTGCCCAGCACCTGCTCTCGGTCACCGATGACAAGGTGGAAGTCATCGCCCACTCCGTCGGCTTCGAAAGCTCGTTCACCTTCTCCAACACCTTCAAGAAATGGATTGGCTGGCGCCCGTCCGAACAACGTGACACCCGCTCCTGATCCTCTAACAGACCTCATCATGAATCCCGTCCCGCCGATTTTCACCCTTCTCTGCACCGCCGTCCTCGCCGCCGCGGAGGAACTCCCCGCGAAGGGCCTGGTGCTCGACCTCGACGCCGCGAAAGGCCTCACGCTGGAGGACGGCGACAAGGTTGCCGCGTGGCGCAATCAGGTCGCCGCCTCGCCGGCCAAGGACTTCCTCAAGCGCGACGAAGGCCGCAAGGAACCCGGCAGCGGACGGCCTGCTCTGCGCAAGGAAGTCGCGGAGCTGAAGGGCAAGCCCGCGCTGGTCTTCCTCCAGCAGGAACTCGTCTGCCTCGACGAGGACAGCTTCGACAGCCTGAGCACCGGCAAGGGCCACACCTGGCTCGCCGTGCTCGCCGTGCATGACCAGCGGGTCGGCCTGAAGGACGTGAACTCGTTCTTCGGCAATCTCCGCAACGGCGAAAAATATGAAGGGGTCTGGGGCTGCACCAACGATGACAACACGCTGTGGTGGGGTGCCCGCAACGGCCTGACTTTCGGCCGCTTCGATGCCAACAACCCGCAACTCCTCGGGCCGAAACTGGAGACCGGCAAGTTCCACCTCGTCGCCGGCCGGATGGCTGCGGGCGAGGGCACGGTGAAGCTCGAACTTTTTTCCAACAGCGCCAAGCCGGTCGCCACCGCCGACTTCCCGGTGAACCCGAAAGCCAACCCGTCGCGCATGACCATCGGCCAGGAGCGCGACGCGATCCAGCATCCCGGCCATGAGTCCTTCGACGGCGAGATCGCCCGCTTTTTGATCTGGGAGCGCCCGCTCGCCGATGAGGAGCTGGCGGCGGCGATGGAACGACTACGGGCGACGTATTTCACGAAGTAGCGCTCCGCTGCCGGGCACTGACAACGTGGCTGGCGGTTCGCGCCAGTCCGTTCCGGGGGCGTCTCGCCCCCGGAATCGACGCGATGCCAAATTTCATGGGGCGAGACGCCCCATGGACGTACTGGAGCGAGACGCTCCAGCTACTGGGGGACGCTCCAGCTACCGCGCTCCAGCCACCGCGAGGCAGCTTCATTTCCGCCGCCGGCGGCGCAGGGCCAGCACGCCGGCCAGCGAGGCGAGCAAGGCCGGGGTGCCGGGCTCCGGGATCACGGAGATCACGCCGGTGGTGTAAAGCGCCGAATCGTTCCACTCCAGCCCGCTGTCGAGCGACGGGAGATTGACCGCGGAGAAGATCCCCGAGGACAGCGCGAAGTCGAAGTCAAAGAGGTCGAAGGACTGGCCCTCGACCAGCGTGCCGCCGAGATTGGTCACATTCAAGGTGCCGCCGAAAGCGAGGGCGGCCGCCACGGTGATGACATTCGAGATGGTGGATGCGGTGGTGCCGCCGACGGTCACGGTGCCGCGGATGTGATAGGCCTGGAAGGTTCCTGACAAGGCGCTGAGGGTGTCGGCTGCCTTCAGTTCGCCGCCGTTGAGGGCCAGGTTCTGGACTTGTTAAAGCCGCCGGCAATGGTTGAGTTCGTGACCAAGGCACCCGCATTGATGGTGAGGCCATGGATCGACGATGTGTGGTTCCCGAGAACGTCGGTGCCGGGGAAATCAAGCACCCCGCCGTTCACGACGGTCTGCGAGTAAGTGCTGCCTGCCGCAGCCACGGTCAAAGTGCCCGCACCCTCCTTGGTCAGCACGCCGGGGTGACCGGTGAACTTGGCCAGGCCGCGGGGGATGGTGGCGTTGAAGCTGGCGGTGTCGATCTTGAGGCCGCCGTTCTTGATCTGGTTGGAGGTGGTGCCAGCGGAGCCGATCAAGGCACTCGCCCAGGTCCCGCTGTTGCTGTTCAACGTGAACTTCGTGCCGTTGTAGTAGATGTTGGAAGCGGCGGAAGCCGCGTTGCCGACATGGTGGGTGGAATTGGCCGCGATGAGGACCCGCCGTTCTACCTGTAGTTCGCCGCCGTGGTCACTTCGCTCGCCCCGCCGATCACCAGGATACCCGAGGTGGTGCATGAGGAGCCGCTGTTAGGATTGACCGTCACCGAGACATTGATCGCCGCCGCCGTAGCGGTCGGTACGAGGTTGGCCGACCAATTCGTGCCCGTGGACCAGTTGCCATCACCGCCGCCGCCATCCCAAGTCGCGCGGCCGCAAAGCCGTCTGGCGGGAGAAAAGGGGTTGCGGCGGCGCGGCGAGGAGTTGCAGGATGTACGACATCATTACCCCTTCCGCCGCTAATTGTTGGGAAGGATCTCGGCTCCGGTGAAGTGTCCCAGGCGCTGCAGCCGTCCGGGCGGGCCGGGACGGGTCAGAGTGGCCTGCCAGGTTTCCAGCTTGGCACGGAGACGTTTGGCGATCTCCGGATGTTGCGCGCTGAGTTCGCGGGTGTGGTGCTCGCCTTCGGGCCTGGTGATGTCGAACAGCAGGGTCTTGTCGCGACCGAGTTGGATGAGTTTGTAGGGATACTCCTGGATTGAAGCCTGATCCACCCAGCGCCAGTAGAGAGTCTCGTGCGGCGGCTCTTTCTTCCCGCCCGTTAGATGCGGCAGCAGGTTCACGCCGTCGAGCTCGGGTGCGTTCGGCTGGCCGGCGAGCGCGACGGAGGTGGCCGCGATGTCGAGGCTGATCACCGGGTGCTCGAAGACCTGACCGCCCGGAATTCTACCAGGCCATGCGGCCAAGAAGGGCACGCGGATGCCGCCTTCGCTGACCATGCCTTTCTGACCGAGCAAGGGCAGGTTGAGCGAGCCGTCGCCTTTCCTTCCGAGAGGCGCGCCGTTGTCGCCGAGGAAAAAGATGAGCGTGTTTTCCGCCTGGCCCGTTTCCTTGAGCTGCTGGCGCACGCGGCCAACGCCGTCGTCAATCGCGGCGATGAGAGCGAGGGCTGAGCGGCGTTCTCGCGGCAGGTCTGCGGGCACTTGTTCAATCCATGGTTTTGGAAATTCCAGCGGTGTGTGCGGGGCCATGTAGGCGAGATAGAGGAAGAAGGGCTTTTCTTTCCCGGTCCCGGCGGCGCGGCGTTTGAGGAATTGAAGTGCCCACTCGGTCTGCAACACGACGCGGCAGCCTTTCTTGGAAATCTCGCGCGGCGCATCGGGAAACGGCGTGCCGTCGAGCGCGTGGGAGGCGCTGTAGTCCTGCATGCCGCCCGTGAAGTATTCGTCGAAACCCTGACGATGCGGAGCAAGGTTCGGATCGAAAACTTTCTCGCCGTCCTTTTTGGGTCCGCCGGAATCGAGATGCCATTTGCCGCTGATGCCGGTGACGTAGCCGGATGATTTCAGTCGCTCGGGCAAGGTGACCACATCGCTCCGCATCGGGTCGAAGTTTTGCTCCACGCCGAATCGGTTCTGATAGCGCCCGGTGATGAGCCCGGCGCGGGATGGCGTGCATTGCGGCGCGGTGACGTAGCCACGCGAGAAGCGCACGCCATCGCGGGCGAGCTGGTCCACATTCGGCGTGCGGATGTGCTGGTCCACGCCGTTGGCACCGAGGTCGGCCCAGCCGTGGTCGTCGGTGAGGATGACGATGATGTTGGGCTTCTTCGCGGGTGCGTCGGCGGCGTGAAGTGTGGCCAACGGCGCGAGCAGCAGGGCAGCGAAGAGTGTGATCGTGGATTTCATGGTGTCATTTGGAAAGCAGTATGGCAGAATGCTTTCCCTTCACGGCTCAGAGATCCAAACTGTTGGCTAAGCTTCATGGAGCCACCACCTTGAGGCGGGCAAATTTCCTGCTGCCCGCGGGGAAGGTGTACTTCACGTTGTTGCCGGTGATTTCCACGAAGCTCGCACCGACGCCCTCGACGGCGCTTGTCCATGGGTCGGCGAGGGTGGCGGAGGTCTCCACGACGAATGCGGTGCCGTAGTTTCCGGGGAAGCCGGCGAAATCCGGATGCCGAACCCACGTGATGCTGAAAGTGCCCAGGTTGTTGTCGACGCCGGGCAGCGGAGTGGCGAAGCCGGTGGTGTCGGCAGTGCCGCCGAGGAAGTGTTCGACCCCGTTGGGAACGCCGTCGTTGTCATGGTCCAGGTCGGCGGTCTGGGTGGTGCCGTTGGCGGCTTGCCAGGCGGCATAGCCGGAGACGGCATCGGCGAGGAGAAAGCCGCTGCCATCCAGCGTGAAAGCAGCCGGGTTGCCGTTCAAGGTGATCGCGCCGAGTTGGGCGGGACTGAGGCCGCTGCGGCTACCGAAATTGAGCGACGAACCGGAAACAAAGGTACCGGTGATGTCCAGGGTGCCAGCCCACGTTGCGGTGCCGCTGGCGAATGCAAGTTGAGCGCCCGTGCCGAGGTTGATGGTGGCGGTGCCCATAACTCCAAGCGTTCCGGCGCTCTCCCTGCCCGCCGTCGCCGCATTGAGCGTGCCGGCGCCGATGGTGACCGGGCTCGCATCCGGAATCACGCCGCTGCCACCCAGCGTCAGAGTCCCCTCCAGAATCGTGGTGGAGCCTCCATAGGTGTTGGAACCGGCCAGGGCGAGGCGACCGGCTCCGGTCTTCCGGACCGATCCGTTGTTCGACATGATGGGCGTGATGACAAGATCGCTGGTGGCATCCGAACCGAGGGCCACATCGAAAGTGGCAACGGAACCGCCAAGGTTGAATCCGTTCTCACCGCTGACACCGTCGTTGATGATTTTGATGGCGTTTCGTGCGCCACCCAGCGTCGTGATGCTGAATGGCTGACCGGCCGCGCCTGCATCGTAGTTGCCACCTGCTCCGAGCTCGATGTTGCCGCCGCCGGCGCTGCCGAAGGTGTAAGCCCGGTTCGCGAAGATGGGAACGTTGGCGACCGTTCCACTGACTCGGAGCGTCGAGGCTCCATAGATGTTGATCAGAGTGCTACCGAAGACATTATTGCCTCCGTTGGTGCTCGTGAACTCCAGGGTGCCACCATTGATCGTGATCGGGCCGGTGAAGGAATTGACAGCGGATGAGGTCAGCGTGCCGGCACCGTCCTTGTTCAGCCCCCCGGCACCGCTCATGATACCGGCGATGCTCACAGAGTTGCCGTTGGTATCAATCACTCCGGTGCTGGTCAGAGTCACGTTGCGCGCTACGGGCGAAGTGATGTTACCACCGGCTTGCAGGGTACCGCCGTGGAAGATCAGAGTGTTGGTGGCACTTCCGTTCCCCAAGGCGTCCGACGAGGTGGCGTTCAAGATGCCGCCTGTGACGGTGGTCGTGCCGGTGTAGGTGTTCGCACCCGCCAGCACCCAGGTTCCGGCGTCCGCTTTCGTGAGATTGATTCTTCCACTGCCGTTGTTGGAGATGACGCCGCTGATGGTGTTCAAATTGGTATTGCTGCCGCCAAGAGTCAGATTGCGTGTGCCGCTAGCCAAGGCCAGGGGAGTGTTGAAGGCTGCATTGGAGAAGGTTAGTGCCCCTGTGATGCCATTGCTCTGAATGATACCACCACCTGTGTGACTCGCGGTGGTTGAACCGATCTGGATCTGGCGATCTGTGCTGGTTTCGCCGCCGGTGTATTCGAGGGTGCCGGTTCTTACTCCGGTGCCAAACAGGATCGTCGGGGTCGTGTTGCCGGTTCCGAGCGAGCTGGGGGTGCCGATGGGAGCCAGTGTGTTGACCGAGAGAATACCACTGTCAATGAACACCCTGCCTGAAAAGGCATTCGCACCCGAGGCGATCCATTTCCCAGTGCTGGCTTTGGTCAGACTGACCACACCGGTGGCGGAGTTGTCTTGAATGATCCCTTGCACCTCGTTCTTGCCGGTGTTCGTGCCCTGCAAGGTCAGGGTATAGGCTGTAGCCGATCCGTTCTGAGCATTGAAGGTGGGCTTGGTAAAGACCAGGACATGGGCGGGGTCCGCCGCGCTGTTCCCGATGGTCGCTGGGCCGGTGTTGATCTGAACCTGCCGGTCGGTGCTGGCCGCCGTCGTGCCGATGTAACTCAAAATCCCCTCATTGTTTGATGTTCCCAAACGGATGATCGAATCCGCACCTGTGGCGTCACCCAGCGAGCTGGCGATGCCGGCGTTGGCAATGCGGGTGACGGCCAAGACATCCCGGCTGATCGTAACCTGGCCGTCGAAGGTGTTCAGGCCGGTTAGGGTGAGCGTGCCTAAACCGGTCTTGTTCAAGCCGAAGCTATTCGCTCCATCGTCAACGATGCCGCCGAGGGTGATCGCACCGTTGGTCTGCGTGGTGATGGTGCGGGTGGCGCTAAGTAGCATGTCGAAACCGATCGTTTGACTGACTGCCGAAGCCGGGTTGCCTGAGAAGGTAATGTTGCCACCCAGAATGATGCGGTTGCCCGACAGGTTGAAGGCTCCGGCGGTGGCATTGAATGAAATCGAGCCGAAGGGGGTGTCCGCGTTAAAGTCGTTGCTGGGGTTGAGGCGTGTGCTCCCGGCGAAGAAGAGCGGATCATATGGGAACGGCGCGGCGCCGCCCCAGTTGGCACCGGTGCTCCAGTTGTTGTTTCCGCCAGCCCCGGTCCATGTCCGATTCGTGGGCACGGGTTGGGTGACGGCGACAGTAAAGATGCTGCTTGTCGTGAGCTGGCCATCGCTGACGTGGAGCGTGATCACCGAGCTGCCGAATTGAAACGCGGCAGGTGTGACCGTGATGGCGCGATTCGCGCCGCTGCCTGCGAAGACGATGCCGCTCAATGGAACAAGCGTGGGGTTGGATGACGTGGAGCTGAGTTGCAGCGGAGACGGGTCATTGGCACCGTAACCAACGGTGACGGCAACCTGGCCGGTGGAGGAATTGATAGGGATAATTTGATCCAGAACGGTGCTGATCGAAATCGGGACGGTGGTCGAGCCACGGACATGATCGATTTGGAAATCCACGTTCACCGCGGCCACCGGATCGAAGCGAAGATCCGTGATGACCTTGCCTTGCCATTCCGCGTTGTTGAGCATGGGGAAGACGAGTGTCTGCCATTGGTCGTTGCCGCTGTAGTGCAGAGACACGCTGCGTGCGGTGGTGAAGTCGGTGTCGTTGAGATTTTTCCAGGAAAACCGCGCGACGCCGTTGACCGAGGCTTTGAAGCGCACGAGCAGGGCAGGCACGTCGCTGCCGGAGATGCGGAGATTGCTGGAGAACATCTGCGGATCGGTGCTGGACGAGCGCCCGCTCATCGTCCCGTTGGCGACGGTCTCATTGATGATGCCGGAAAACGAGTCCCAGTTCTCAAAGTTGCCCGCCACGTTGAACTCGGTGTCCAGGAAGGGATCGGTGCCGAGCAGGGTGCGGAAGGGATCGTTGCCTGCGGCGGCCTCGGCGGCGTCGCTCGCGGCATCGCCGTCGGAATCCACGGTCGGAGGAGTGAAATTGCCGAACCATTCAATCGTGTAAGCATGCTGCGCGGCGGTGGCCACGGGGCGGAGGTAAAGATCGCCGTTGCTTTCCCTAAAATAGCCAGAAGTGGAGCCTGCCTTCAATAAAGCCAGAGATGAGTAGGACGTAATCCCGCTCCCGCTCTCCTTCACGGTGAGAAAAATCCCCAGCTTGCCGAAATCCTTGAAACGAAGGACATAGTCGTCGCCGACCTCAGCGTCATCGAGGTTCACGATCACTTTCTTCGTCGATGGCAGCGTTTCGTAGGTGTAAGTGTAGAGATAGTCTTCGTTGACGATCAGCGGGAGCTGGTGCCACTCCTTGTAGCCGTTGATGTAATAGACGCCCCGCGTTGGCGTGCCGGGCTTGGTCCGCACCACGCTGACGTTTGGGATCGATTCAAATGGAAGTCCGTACTCGAGCCGACATTGGGCGAAGCGGCGGCTGCTGCGAACCATGTTCGTCCAGTTCGCGGGCCTTGTCTCGCCGCCGACAAGCATGAACGGATGGTTGCTGATGATCGAACTGTTTGGCACGCCGGAGATCGAGCCGTCCACATCCCTGATCACCTGCGCCCAGATGCGCGGATGGCCTGGATCGTTCGCGTCGATGTTTGCGGGCGGGATGATGTTGTAGTCCGTAAGCACGGCGCGCGGCGGCACGGGCGGGTCGAAAGTGAGGCCCTCAAAATAATGGTTCGGGTGCTTGATCGCCGCACCGATGTTGATGAAGAAGTTGGTGGGCACTCCGAAAAATAATACTTTATTGACCATCAATGGCCTGCGTCCTGCTTTGGCATGTCTCGACCTATGATCCAGACCGGCTTTTTCACCCACGAGATTCAACTCCGCAGGCTCGACCA
>NEUO01000173.1 GCA_002304315.1 Verrucomicrobiia bacterium Tous-C4TDCM | reverse complement strand
ATGTCCTTGAAGACGATGCCGGGTTTCGGGAAGTCGGCGACGTCGCGGATCGCGGCACGGAGGGAATCGGCGGAAGGCATGGCCATGGAGGTAGGGGAATGCAGGTGGCGGGCCAAGGAGAGAGTGGGGTTACGGGGACATGATCAAGGGATCTCCCGGTGCCAGGGCCTTGAAATGTTTCAGGTTCAGCGTGAGCAGGTGATCGCACCCCGCGGAACGAGCTCCGGTCAGATGGAGGGCGTCGTAAATCGCTCCGCTGGCGAGTCCTTGTCGCACGGTGAGATCGAGGGCTTCGGCATAAGTTTCAGCAGTCAGCGGGATCACCTCGAAATGCGCGCCGATGTCGCGATTCAACAGGCGCCTCGCTTCGCCTGGAGAAATCTTCGGCCTTAGCGGCAGTGCGGTGAGGGTCGCGAACAGTTCGGCGAGGGCATGCGTGGTGACAGCTCCGGCAATCTTCCTATCATGCACCGACTTCAATCGCGGGAACGCGAGGCCGTGATGGGGATGGGCCTGCACGAGTGCGGCCACCAGCACTGAGGTATCAAAGCACAACTTCATGGCTCAGAGCCCTCCCACTTCCTTGCTGCGGAGATTCCTTTGCTCGTCGATGAAGCGCCCGAGATCCCATGCGCTGGAGGGGAGTTCGCTGGTGCAGATCAGCAAGCCATCCTTTTCCTCCAAAACCGGTCCAGTGCTGATCGGGCGAAGGCGGAAGCCGTCTGCTTCCACTGTGATTTCCATTTCAGATCCTGCCTCCAGCGCGAAATGATCGCGAAGCGGCTTCGGGACGACCATCCGCCCCATCTTGTCGATCATCACGTTCATGCCATTGAAAGTGCCATTTGGCAGATATCCTGTCAAACGGAGGTTCATGAACCCATTCCGGCCTTGCGCGGACCCCGTTTGGACGCCAAGGGAGGGGGGTGGACCGCTGGTTTTTGATCGCCGCGACCGCCCTCGCTGCCGTGGGCGGGATCGCTGGCATGTGGTCGGTGCACAAGGGCGTCCGCAGCCCGTGGACGGTGATCTGGATGATCGCGGCCTTCGCGGCGCAGATCGGGTTCCTGTCGGTGCGGGGCGAAGCGCGCGGGGCCTGCCCGCTGGTCGGGCTGGGGGAAATTCTCGCGTTCCTGGCTTGGTCGCTGACGTTTTTCTACCTGGCGGTCGGCCCGGCCTACCGGATTTCGCTGCTCGGCGTCTTCACCGCGCCGGTGGTGGTGATTTTCCAAGGGGTCGCCCTTTTGCCCGGGCAACTGATCGCGGATCCGCCGCGGGTGCCGGGGACCGATGCCTGGCACGAGACCCACGCCGCGATGTCGGTTCTTTCCTATGGCGCGCTGGCGCTGGCGGCGGTGGCCGGGGTGATGTTCCTGGTGCTCGACCGCCAGTTGAAAGACCACCACTTGAAATCGGGGCTCTTCCGCAACCTGCCACCCGTGCGCGAACTGCTGAAGTCGACCGTCCGCCTGCTGTGGCTTGGCGTCGCGTTGCTGAGCATCGGCGTCTTCGCCGGCTTCATGATGCCGCGGCAAGGCGGCACGGCCCACCTGATCGCGGCCTGCGCGGTGTGGCTCAGCTACGTCGGATTCCTCGCGATCAAACAGTTGAGGGGTCTGACCGGCCGCCGGACGGCAACGGTCGCGGTGCTGCTCTTTTTGGTCTCCCTTTCGGTATTCGCCCTGGTCTGATGGAACTTGTCTGCGTCGGACTCAATCACCGCACCGCGCCCGTCGAGGTCCGCGAACGCTTCGCCGTGCCGGCGGGCAAGCTGGGCGACTCGGCGAAGCAGTTGTTAGAGATCGAGGGACTCGCGGAAAGCGTCGTTATTTCCACCTGCAACCGCACCGAATACTACCTCGCCGGCGAGCAGGCCGAGCAGGCTGCGGCCGAGCTGCGGCGACGACTCGCGGCGACCCATGGCGCGGACTCCGATCCGCACTGGTACGAGCATCATCGTATTTCCGCGGCGAAGCACCTGTGCCGGGTGGTCAGCGGGCTGGACTCGATGGTGCTCGGCGAGACCGAGATCTTCGGCCAGGCGAAGGAGGCCTACCGCCAGGCGCTCGATGCCGGCGCCACCTCCGGCGTGCTCAACCGCCTGTTCCAGCGGGCTTTCGGCGTCGGCAAGAAGGTCCGCACCGACACCCGGATCCAGGAAGGCGCGACTTCGGTGGCCGGCGCGGCGGTGGAGCTGGCGGAAAAGATTTTCGGCAAGCTGGCCGGCTGCCGCGTGATCGTGATCGGGGCCGGTGAGATGAGCCGCCAGACGGCGCAGGCGCTGGTTTCGCGCGGCGCGACTTCGGTGTTCGTGACCAACCGCTCGTTCGACAAGGCCGAGCAGCTCGCCGCCGAGATGGGCGGCCGCGCGGTGCACTTCGACGAATGGCAGGCGGTGCTCGCCGGGGTGGACGTGGTGATTTCTTCGACCTCCGCGCCGCATCCGGTAGTGCTGCCGCATCACATCGAATCGGTGCGCCGGGTGCGTAAATTCCGCCCACTGTTCCTGATCGACATCGCCGTTCCCCGCGACATTGATCCCGCCTGCGGCGACATCGAGGAGGTTTATCTCTACGACATCGACATTCTCGAACAACTCGCCGACGAGGCCCGCACCCGGCGGGAGAAGCAGATCATCGAGTGCGACCGCATCATCGATGAAGAACTCAAAAAGCTGAATCTACCCGGCACGTGAACGTGAGCGAAGAATTCCAGAAAACCGTCATCGGCACCCGCGGCAGCGATCTCGCGCTGGTGCAGGCCGCCACCTTGGAGCGCACCCTGTCGCTCGCCTTTCCCGACCTGCGCTTCTCGCGAAATGTCATCCGCACCACCGGCGACCGCCGCACCGACGTGGCGCTGGCCGATGTCGCGAAGGCGGAAGGCACCGACAAGGGGATCTTCACCAAGGAGCTTGAGGAGGCACTCCGCGCCGGAGAGATCGACCTCGCGGTGCATTCGCTGAAGGACGTGCCGACGGTGGTTCATGACGCTTTCGAGATCGCCGGCGTGCTGCCGCGTGCTCCGGTTCGCGACGTGCTGGTGTCTCGCGAGCCCGGCGGGCTCGATGCCCTGCCGGCCGGCTCGGTGGTCGGCACCAGCAGCGTGCGGCGGGCGCACCAGCTCAGGTGGCTGCGGCCCGACCTGAAGGTGACCGACCTCCGCGGCAACGTGCCGACCCGCCTTAAGAAGCTCGCCGAAGGTGCCGCCGACGCGATCCTGCTGGCTGAAGCCGGATTGGTCCGGCTGGGCCACCGGATGTCGTTGCCGACGATCATTTCGGGAGTGCCGCTGCATTTCGCACCGCTGGAAGAGGACTACTTTTTCCCGGCTGCCGGGCAGGGCGCGATCGGCCTGGAAATCCGCTCCGGTGATCAAGCGGCGGCCGCGTTGGTCGCCGCGATCTGCCATGAGCCGACGTTCACCCGGGTCCGCGCTGAGCGCGAGTTCCTGCGGCTGCTGGAGGGCGGCTGCAGCACACCGGTCGGGGTTTTCACTTCGCTGAGCGCCGGCCACCTGATCATGGATGCGCGCGTGTTTCCCGACGGTGGCGGCCAGCCGCGCTGCAGCGTGGCCCGCGGCAGCGATCCGCTCGTGGTGGCCCGCCAACTTTTCGACTCCCTCGCATGAGCACTCCTGGAATTTGTTACCTCGTCGGCGCCGGTCCCGGCGACATCGGCCTCGTCACCCTGCGCGCCAAGGAGTGCGTGGAAATGGCCGACGTGCTCGTCTACGATGCCCTTAGTAGTCCGGAGATCTTACGGTGGGCGAAGAAGGGCTGCGAGATGGTCAATGTCGGCAAGCGGGCGAAGGACCACAAGCTGTCGCAGGACGGCATCAACGCATTGATCGTGGAGCGGACGCAGGCGGGCAAGAAGGTCGTCCGGCTCAAGGGCGGCGACCCGATGATCTTCGGCCGCGGCGGCGAGGAAGCGGCGGAACTCGCGGCGGCGGGCGTTGCCTTCGAGATCGTGCCTGGCATCAGCTCGACCATCGGCGGCCCGGCCTATGCCGGGATCCCGGTGACCCACCGCGACCATTGCTCGCAGTTGACGATTTTCACCGGCCACGAGGACCCGACCAAGGGCGAGAGCTCGATCGACTACGCCCACCTTGCAAAGACCCCGGGGACGAAGGTTTTCGTGATGGGCGTGGCCCGCTTGCGCGAGATCACCGCGGCCTTGATCGAAGGCGGGGCTGATTCCTCAACGCCGATCGCGCTGGTCCGCTGGGCCACCACCGGTTCGCAGAAAACCATCACCGGCACGCTGGCGGACATCGCCGGCATCGCGGAGGCGGCGAACTTAGGCTCGCCCGCGGTCGCAGTGATCGGAGACGTGGTGAAGGAGCGGGAAAAGATCAACTGGTTCGAGAAGCGTCCGCTGTTCGGCAAGCGGATCGTGGTCACTCGGACCCGCGAGCAGGCCGGTGAACTCAGCCGCGAACTGGCCGGCCTCGGCGCGGACGTGGTCGAGCTGCCGACGATCCGGATCGAGCTGCCCGACGACAAGCAGGGCTTCGTCGATGGCGTGGCGCACGCCCACGAATACGACTGGCTGGTCTTCACCAGCCCGAACGGTGTCGAGCGCTTCTTCGATGCCTTCTTCGCGACCTACGAGGATGCCCGTAGTTTGGGCAACCCGCGGATCGCGGTGATCGGCGAGGGCACGGCGAAGAAGGTGCGAGAATACCGTTTCGCGGTGGATTTGATCCCGGAGAAGTTTGTCGCCGAAGGGCTGGTCGATGCTTTCAAGAAGGAGTCGATCGAGAATCTCACGCTGCTCTGGGTGCGCGCCGATGAGGCCCGCGACGTGATTTACAACGGCCTGGTCAAGCAGGGCGCGATCGTCGACGAGTGCGTCGTTTACAAAACCGTGCCCGAGACCGGGGACCCGACCGGTGCCGCCGCGCGGATCACCGAGGAAGGCGCGGACCTGATCACTTTCACCTCTGCTTCCACCGTGGACAATTTCTTCAAGCTCGGCCTGCCGTGGCCGGAGGGTTGCGCCGCCGGAAGCATCGGCCCGGTGACCAGCGAGGCGTTGAAGAAGCACGGCGTGAAGCCCGCTTTCGAAGCGAAGCCCAGCGACATCCCCGGCCTCGTCGCCGCGGTGCGGAAGTGGGCGGGGGCTTGATGGAGCGCTGGCTTTAGCCGGCCTGGATTCCCTGAATGCCAAGTTACGCCGGCCAAAGCCAGCGCTCCGCCTGCAGCAGCCGAATCTGCAGTCCGCCATTCCGCCGACTCGATCCGCCCTTCCACTTCCCCCGGCATTTTCCCATCGCCGGAACGCGGAACTCCGGTTCATCCTCCGCCGCATCATGACAAAGGTCGGAAAAATCGTATTCACCCTGGTGGTCCTGCTCCTCGCCGGATTCGCCGTCTCCCGGATGATGGGCAAGAAGGACAACCCACCACCGGCATCCGGCGGCGAGGTTGTTTCCCCATCGGAAGAGGACGGTGGCGCGGACGCCACCGCGGCCTTCGACTTCGTCGCGCCCGGCAAGGCCCCACAACTCCCCTCCCCGCGGCCCTATACCCCGCAGGACAACACCGTCGTCATCAACCTTTCGGAATACGCGGGCTATGCCGGCCTGATCGTCGCCAACGGCGGCCTCGAGCCGAACGAGAACTCGTGGTTCACCAAGAACGGCGGCTTCAAACTCAAGATCACGCTCAGCGAGGAAGACTCCTGGGCCGACCTCCAGGACGGGAAAATCGCCGCTTCCGCCACCACCGTCGATGTCCTTTCGAACTACGGCCGCCAGTGGCGCTGCGTGGTCCCCGCCCAGGTCGCCTGGTCGCGCGGCGCCGACGGCATCATCGTCCGCAAGGACATCAAGCGGGTCAACGACCTGAAGGGCAAGACCATCGCCACCGCCGCCTTCAGCGAGGCGGAGTTCTTCATCCGCTACCTCGCCCAGGAAGCCGGCCTGCCGGTGAAACGCCTGGATGGCCCGGAGCTCCCGCGCGACCCGGAAGCGGTCAACCTGGTCTTCCTTGAGGACGCCTTCGAAGCCGGCGACGCCTTCCTCGCCGACCTGAAATCCGGCGGTCACCAGATCGACGGCTGCGTGACCTGGGCCCCCAAGACCACCGAGATCGTCGAGGCTTCGGAAGGCGCCGCCCGCCAGCTCGTCGACAACCGCAACCTGCTGGTCATCGCCGACATCCTCGTCTTCAACAAGGGCTTCGCCGAGGCCAAGCCGGACATCGTCGCCAAGCTGGTGGAGGGCATGCTGCTCCACAACGAACGCGTCCGCGCCAACCCGGAGCCGCACCTGAAGGCCATCGCCGACGCCTTCAAGGCCTACGAATGGACCGTCGAAGACGCCCGCGAGGAACTCTCGAAAGTCCACCTTTCCAACCTCCCGGAAAACCTCGCCTTCTTCCGCGGTGCGATCGATGCCGCCGGCTCCTTCGCCTCCGTTTTCCAGACCGCCAACCTCGCCTACGGCCCGGAGCTCCAGCCCTCGCCGGTCGCCGCGTCGTTCTTCGCCGACCTCAAGCCGCTCGAAGCCATCGAGAAGACCGGCACGCTTTCCTCGCAGATCGCCTCCATCCAGCCCATCCGCAGCAACGACCAGGCACCCATCGAGCAGGACCCGCTGCTGACCCGCGACATCCGCTTCTACTTCCTGCCGAACAGCGCGCTGCTCGACATGGCAAACAAGGAGAACCACGACTACCTCGCCAACGTGAACCACCTGCTCGGCGTCTCGCCCGGCTCGATGATCCTGCTGCGCGGCCACGTCGACGACCTCCAAAAGGAAAGCTTCCGCAAAAGTGGCGGCGAATCGCTGATCCGCAAGATGGCGCTCAAGGCGATGGAGCTCTCCCAGCAACGCGCCGACGAAGTGAAGCGCCGCCTGATCGAAAAGTATCCGGCCATCACCAACGACCGCCTCGAAGTCATCGGCCGCGGCTGGGAAGAACCCGCCGGCAAGAATTCCGACCTCAACCGCCGCGTCGAGGTGCAGTGGTTCACGGTGGAGTGAAGTAGCGCAACTTTGCAAGTTGCGTGCTTCTGGCGGGCCGACCCACCCGAAAGCTCGCGAGTCCAGCCAAGTCTTGCCGCCCCATCCGCAACTTGCAAAGTTGCGCCACTCCATGACCGGCCTCGATAAACTGAAAGCCTTCGCCAAAAGCCCCCACCACGCGTGGCTCGGGCTGCTGACGCTCGGCGCGGGGCTGGCCACGCTCAGCGCGATCGGCGCGGTGGTCGGGGTCGCCTGCTACGCCCTCGGCTGGATCTACCTGCCGGACTCGCGGCTGTTGAAGAACTGGCTCGCCGCCCGCCAGCAGGGCGACGATGGCAAGAAGCTGCGCGACTTCCTCTTCCAGCGCCGCCAGATCTACGATGCCCTTCGTACTCCGGCCCGCGCCCGCTACGATGCCCTCGCCGCGGAGATCGAGGCCCTCCAGCTGGAGTTCCGCCGCGATCACCGGCTGAACCCCGAGATCGTCCGCCAGCGCAACGAACGCCTGTCGAACCTCGCGTGGACCTTTCTCCGCCTGCTTCACACCGGCGAGATGCTCGACCGCTTCATCGAGTCGGAGGATCCCGCCGAACTCGCTCAAAAGATCGGCGCGATGGAGAAGGAACTCGCGGGCATTGATCCCCTCGCCAAGGCCAGCCTCGCCGAGTCGCTGAAGTCGCGGCTTGAGTCTCTCAAGTCGCGCCTCGAAAAGCGCCGCGGGGCCGACGAGAGCCGCGAGCTGACCGGCTCCGAGCAAGAGCGCATCGCCGAGCTGGTGAAGTTGTTCCGCGCCGACCACCTCGCCAGCCGCGACGCCGGCGCGCTGTCGCACGAGATCGACGGTGCCGCGACCCAGCTCGACCGCACCCGCGACTGGCTGAGCAGCCTGGAGTTCGACACCTCCCCGTCCGACATCCCCGAAGCACTCGCCGCCGCCGCGCCGTTGAAGGTGGGGCAGTGAGTGCCGGGAGCGCTGGTCTTCAGACCGGCTCGAAATCCATCGCGGCCGGTCTGAAGACCAGCGCTCCCGGAGTCACGGCCCATTCAGCTTCCACCCGACCTCCAGCACCAGAGCATCCCCCTTCGGCACCGTGAACCCGATCATCCGGAACCCTTCGTTCTGCTGCTCCTCCTTCGTCTTCGGCTTGAGCGAATACTCCTCCCACTTCCCGCCCGCCTTGTCATGACGGGTGAGCACCAGTCGCTTACCGCCTTCCTCCAGGATGACCGTGTCCCCCTCGAACTCCAGTTTCGCCTTGGTCACCACCGCCCAGCGGACCGGACCGCCCGGCTTCGCGATCGTGTCGGTCAAACGCACCGAACCGTCCGCGGAATCGAGGATCGCGCGACGTTTCACGCTTTCCGCCTGGCCTTGATAGGCGCGGGTCAAATCCACCACCGTCCCGCTCGTCGTGCCTTCTTCTGTCACCACGGACACCGGGCAGCCCTGCTCCGGAGCGGCTTGCAACTGGCCGTCGATGACCAGCGTGTTGTGCGAGAAATTGTTCAACCGCAGGTAGTCCCAGCGCTGTTTGCCGAAGTAGCCGGGCATGTTGTAGTCATCGCTGCCCAAGTCATGGAACCAGCGCCGCCCGCCCGCCTCGTAAACAAAAGACCCGGCATCGAGATGCCCGTGGCTGGCAGCGCCGGTTCCGCCCTTGATCGCCAGCCAGGCGACATCATCCGTCCAACCGCTGCGGAGGAACACGAAGGACTGCTCGCCCTCGAAGCGCGCCGACAACGAAGTCGCGGACTTCCCGCGGGGAGCCTCCGGCAACCACAGCAGGTGGAGCGGGAAGAAGCGCTGGTCGTTGGTCGTTCCACCGCCGCTTCCCTTCTTCAGCGACTTCTCTAACAACGACCTGACGTGCCGGGCCTGTGCCGCGTCCTCGAACTTCGTGGCGATCCAACTTTGCGCCGGCGACGGTGCCGTTTCGCGGGCATTGCCATCGGCGAAATTGAAGTCGACCCCGGTCGGCCCCACCACCTGCATCATGAAATCCCCGCTGTCCTTGAGCACCGCCGGCACTTTGACCGGCTGCTTCAACGATTCCCGCGCGGCGAGCAGCAGGACGTGGTAATTGGTTCCGTAGTGCCAATAGCCCGGCCCCTCCGGATAGGCCCCGTCCGGCAAATAGAAATGTTCACATTTGCCAATCAGCTCGTCACCATCTTTCACCAGCGCGGCGCATAGCTCCGGATCGCGCTCTTTCACCGCCTCCGCCGCCAGCGCCATCCCGGTGCCGCAGACCTGCGACCAGTTGTTGTAAGCGTCGCGCCACCACTTGGAATCCGGATGCAACTTGCCGAGCGCCCGCAGCCCTTTATCGAGCAAGGCATCCTCGTAGCGCTTCTGCTGTTCCGGACTCAGCGCCGGATAGAGCCAGTCATAACAGATCGCCACCGCGGTCGACATCTCCGCGGTGTCGAGGAAGTGCGAGGGATTCCAATCCTTCAACGCGCAGGCGGCATCGAGCTCGCGGATCGTCCGGTCGAGGAAGCGCGCGTCCCCGGTCGTCCGCCACGCCCAGCCGCAATGCAGCACGTGGTGCAGCGCCATGCGCGATTCCGAAAGCAGCCGCTTCCCATCGGGAATGAGATACTCACAGGTCCGCTCGGTCAGCACCTTTTCGGCCCGCTTCACCACCGCCTTCTGGATCTCCGCCGCCAGCGGATCCGCCGCGATCCGCGCCTTCACTTCCGCCTCCCGCTCCGCCGGAAACAGCAGCCGCGGATGCGGATCCGCCATCGCCACGCCGGTCAGCACCATCATCACCCGGAAAAATCTCATCGTGTGCCTTACGTCCGTAGCCGCCCGCGACTTGCCGCCCCGACCGAGAAACCCCGAACTTGTGGCTCGACCCCGGCCCCCGGCTGGTCGAGCCTGCCACCGATGAAATCGCTCGTTCTCCTCCTCGCCCTCGCCCTCGCCGCCACCGCCCTCGCCGGACCGCGGGTGAAATTCGGCGACGACCGCTATTCACTCGCCTTTCCCGAAGGTTGGAAGAAGGCCGAAGCGCCGAACCCGAAAGCCCTGTTACCGCACGAGAACGCCGACGGCAGCGCGATCTTCGCGGTGAACCTGATGCCGGTCCCGAAGGACGCGAAGCCCGACCTGGAAGGCACCGCAAAGGACCTCGCCGGCGGCCTGGCCAAAAGCCTCGGCTTGAAGGACGACCCGGAGATCCAGGAAGGCGAGCTCGACGGCCTGCCCGCCCGCTTCGTCACCATGGTCCCCGACAAGAAGGCCGACGAGCCCGCTCAGCTCGGGATGATCCTGGTGCTGATCGAGGGCAAGACCGAGGTCATCGTGCTCCAGTCCACCGTCTCCGTCCCCGCCAAGGAAGCCACCCGCGAGGCCTGCCTGAGCATCATCATGTCGTTCAAGCGCGAGGACGTGAAGTAACGCTGCCTGGCGAGCTCCGCGCCGTTCGAGTGTTCCGCACGCGGATTGTCCGAACATTTACCGGTAATTTACCAAGAGAGCCCCCTCTCGCGGTGTCTTCTCTCATGGATGCGGCTCTTCCGCCCATCCGTGAACCACGAGACACCATGAAATTCCGAATCCTGCCCATCGCGGCCAGCCTTGTCTTTGCCGCCCGTTTTCTCCACGCCGAGCCAGTTCCGGCTCCCGTCGCCGAAGCCCCGAAGCCCGCACCCGCGGTCGAACCCGCCAAGCCGGCCGAACCGAAAAAAACCGCCGAGCTGCCGCCACCGAAACCCCTCGGCAACGAGGTCGGCAAAGGCCTCGCCTGGCTCGCCAAGGCCCAGAATTCCGACGGCGGCTGGGGACAGGGCGGCGGCTGGCGGGTCAACCGTCAGGAAGGTCAAGGGGGTCGCCTCGAAGGCGATCAGATCCCTGATCCCTCCGACATCGGCAACACCGCGATCGCCCTCCAGGCCTTCCTGCGGGCCGGCACCAAGCTCGACAGCGGCGAGCACTCGCAGGTCGCCGCGAAGGCCGCCGCCTTCCTGCTCACCCGGCTCGAAGCCGACAAGGAGGACAGCCTTTACGTCACCACGGTGCGCGACACCCAGCTCCAGTCGAAGATCGGTGCCTACGTCGACACCTTTCTCGCCGCGCAGATCCTCAGCGAACTGAAGGACCGCCTGCCCGATCCCGCCGACGAGCAGCGCCAGGTGAAGCTCCTGGACAAGGTCGTCGCCAAGATCCAGGAGCACCAGAAGGACGACGGGGCTTTCGCCGGCAACAACGGCTGGGCCTCCACCCTGTCGCAGGGGATTTGCAGCAAGGCGCACAACGGCGCGTGGGCCGCCGGCGCGAAGGTCGATCTGGCGGCTCTGGAAAAAGACCACAACCAGAACGCCGACGGACTCGACCGGGCCTCGGGCGTGGTCGCCAGCGGTGCCATCGCCGATGCCGGCGTCGAGATCTACCGCTACTCGGCTAAGCTCGGCGGCATGACCGGCTTCGCGATGAACAATGTGACCCGCCGCGCCGACCTCGAAAAAACCGTGAACGCCCCGACCGCAAGCGCTCCTGAAAAGGCGAAAGCCAAGGACGAACTCGCGAAGGGGCACTCCGAAAAATCCCTTGCGAAGCTTCCTGATCCCGCAGCGCCGGGTCTTCCGCCTTCCGGCAGACCGGATGCTTCATAATCGATTGAGCAAAAGCGTTTCGGGACCGTCCGGGCCAGG
>NEUO01000172.1 GCA_002304315.1 Verrucomicrobiia bacterium Tous-C4TDCM | reverse complement strand
TGCTTCATCCCGCTGACCGTCGGCGGCGGCATCCGCAGCGTGGAAAACATGCGCGAGATGCTCCTCGCCGGAGCCGACAAGGTGGGCATCAACACCTCCGCCGTGAACCGGCCCGGTCTGGTCGACGAGGGCGCGAAGGCCTTCGGCAGCCAGTGCATCGTGGTGGCCATCGACGCCAAGCGCGAGGGTCCCGGCAAGTGGGGCGTTTACACCCACGGCGGCCGCACCCCGGTCGGGCTCGACGCCGTCGAGTGGGCGAAGGAGGTCTGGCGCCGCGGCGCGGGCGAGATCCTGCTCACCAGCATGGATGCCGACGGCACCCAGAACGGCTACGACTGCGAACTCACCGCCGCGATTTCCGAGAGCGTCGGCATTCCCGTCATCGCCAGCGGCGGCGCGGGGAACCTCGATCACATGGTCGAGGTGTTAGAAAAGGGCAAAGCCGACGCCGTGCTCGCCGCCAGCATTTTTCACTTCGGCAAGCACACCGTCGGCGAAGCCAAACGCTACTTCGCCGAACGCGGGATTCCGGTAAGGCCGGAGATGTAGAGGCGGGTCGACGATGAAGTTCCACCGCTGTTTCAAGAGCTTCGAAAAAAACACATGCAACATGACTTCTTGGAGAAACAGCGACCGCATGGAGAAGGCGACCGAGCAGCAACTTGAAACCTTGGAGCAGCAATACCGGATTTCCCTACCGCAAAGCTACCGCGAGTTCCTGATGCATCAGGGTGGTGGCGAACCGAGTCCAAACGACATTGATTTCGTTGGCAGGAAGGATCAGGTGGCTTTTGTCACCGGCTACAAAGGACCGAAACCTAGTTTGACCTTGTTGGCGACAGCGGACTTCTGGGGCCAACCGTGTAGGACGGGCTTCTTGATGATTGGAGCCAATCAGTCTGGAGACTCGTGGCTAATGAAGGTCGCTCATCCCGATCACGGTGCCGTCTTCCTCTGGGACCATGACGAGGAGAACATCGACCCCGTAACCTTCAAGCACCTAACCCGAGCCTTTGGTTGCTTCGAAGAGTTCTTGGCTGCAATTGGCTGAAATGTGGGCGAGCGCGACAAAGAGAAGTGGTCTTCGTCCATTCTAAAAGAGGTGCGCGGAAGGCGGAGCCAAGTTCCACTTCGCCGAACGCCGGATTCCGGTGCGGCCGGAGATGTGAGGTCAGACAAGTTCCTCGAGACTCGCCACCACCCGGTCCGCCAGCGAAAAATCGAGGCAAGCGGTCGTCCGGTTCGGCACTGCCCAGACCTTCAGGCCCGCCGCTTTCGCCGACTTCACGCCGTTGAGCGAGTCCTCGATCGCGAGGCATTCGCCGGCGGGGAAGCCGAGCCGCTTCACCGCTTCCAGCCACAGGTCGGGCGCGGGCTTGATCCGCGGGGCGTCGCCGCGGCAGACGACTTCGCGGAAGTACGAGGAAAGCCGTAGCTTCTCCAGCCAGCCGTCGACCCAGTGGTGCGAGGAGCTCGACACGACGGCGAGCGGGACTCCTTGCGCGGTGAGTTTTTCCAACAGCGCCACAACGCCGGGCATCGGTCCCGCCTGTTCGAGATCGCGGCGGATCTCCGCCTGGCGGGCCTCGTCGAGCTGGTGCCAGTCGAAGCTGCGACCGGTGAGTTCCTCGAGGTGCACCTTCGGCGACCAGGTGTCGAAGTCCGAGCCGATGCACTGGGTGTAGGTCTCCAGCGGCAGCGGGTGGCCGTGGGCGAGGAAGGTCCGGTGCCACGCCTCGTAGATCGCCCATTCGGTGTCCACAAGAATCCCGTCGAAGTCGAAAAGCACGGCGGAAAACTGCATGCGCGGGGATGGCGTCCCGCTGGGATGCTGGCAAGGGTGATCTCAAGGTCCACCCACGACCCGGACGCGGAAGAAGCGGCGGGGACCGTCGAGCGGGGCTTCGAGCATGGAGACCGCGGCGGTGGCTTCCAGGATCGAACCGACGTCCGACCAGGTGCCGGAGGTCAGCGCAGTGCTGGATTCCAAGCGATAGGAATAGCCGGGGACGCTGGAGAAAGTGACTTGCACCTGAGCTCCGCTGCGGACGATGCCGCCGACCCGGAACACCGAGCCGGCGTCGAGCGCGTTGGTTCCAGCCGCCTGCTCGTCGGCGTTGGTTTGGCCGTCGCCATCGGGATCGCTTCCGGCTTCCAACAGGATCACGGAAGTCGTCGGCGAGGCGGGATTCGGCGGGCCGATATCGCTTTGGCCGGGGGTGAGCGAAGAAACGCCGGCGGTGCTCACCGCGGTAATGCGAGCCCGATAGACCGAGCCGGGTGTGCCGGAAAAGACGTAAGAGGTTTGAGCGGCGGGAAGGCTCACGGTCGAGACGAGGATGTCGTTCTCGAAGATCTCCACCTGCCACGAAGCAATGGCGTCGTCGGGGCCGCCGTTCGGAACCCACGAGAAGCTCCCTGAACTACCAATTCCGTAGTAGTTGGCCAGCGGTGCGGGTGACGGTGGCGGGGTGACGTCGAGCAACTTGAGGAACTGCGCTTCGTACGGCGCGCTGGTCCACCCGGCGGTGTCGGTCGGCACTTTCTTGAGGAAGACATCGATCCCGTTCACCAGCAACTGGCTGCCGCTCCGCGACGAAGGCCAGAGCAGCACGTCGTCGCGCGACGGGTTCTGCGCGGTGTAGGCGGCGAGGTTGCGGATGTTGTAGCTGCGGCCGGACTTGATGCCGAAGAGGTTCGAGCCGTTGCGGTCGATCGCCACGTTGAAGACCCCGTTGCGGTCGGCATCGCGGTCGAGGTTGACGAAGCCGAAGACGACATCACTCGTGGCGGGCGAGGCATTCTCCGCCTGATACTTCGCCACCGAGAAAATCCGCTGGTGAGTGCCGCCGATGACCTGGTCGAGGAAGTAGCGGTTCGGCGAACGTAGCGCCGGGCTGGCACGACGGGCGCGGCCGATGGCGGCGTAAACGGGTGAAAGCTGGTCGAGGCCGAGATCGGTGTTGGTCCACAGCGGCATCATCGAGTTCCACGTCTTGAAGTGCGGGATGAACTTGCCGAGGTTCTTTTCCAACAGGTCATAGCCGTATTGGTTCGAGATCCCGAGTTCCTGGCCGGGGAAGATCATCGGCACGCCGTCGATGGTCGAGCAAGCGGCGTAGCGGAGCAGCGCCTGCCAGGGGTCGCCATAGTTGTCCTCGTCGTGCGAGGTCGTGTTCAGCAGCACCACGCCCTGGCCGTAGCTGTTGCGGCGGGATTCGAAGAGCGTGCGGAAGTTGCTGGTCATGCTGTTCGACCCGACGTTCAGCCCCTTCATGCCGAACAGGATGTTCTCATTGAGGATGTCGAAATGGCGGGCCGAGCGGTAGGTCACCGCGCCGCCGTCGAGCGACTCCGCCATGAACGCGAAGTTCCACTTCCGGTTGCGCGCCGCGTTGACCATGTATTCCCAGCCCTGCGGCGGGATGCCTTGGGCGAAGTCGGCGCGGAGGCCGTCGATGCCTTTCCACGTCTGCTCCAGCGCCGGGGTGCCGGGCGTGCAGCCGGTCTGCGTCAGCCAGTGGAGGCAGTAGTCGGCGAAGTAGCGCCAGACGTTCTGCATGACGGTGTCGAAGTGGCCGTTGCCATCGCCGGAAAACCCCTCGTTGCCGACCGAATGGTCGAACCAGTCCGCCTCGCTGTCCTTGTTGCCGTTGCCGCCGGGATTCACGTCGACCAGTGCGGCGTAGCGGCCCCAGTAAACATCGTAGGTGTCGATGAACTTGCCGAAGTCGCCGCGGTCGGGGGCGCTCGCGATGCTGCCGGCGCTGAAGGCCCGCTGCACGTAGTTGCCGCTGCGGGAAAAGAAGCGCGCCTCGCGGTTGCGGATCTGGTCGCCGGGCGCGGCGGCCGGGGAGAAATACTCCACGCCCTTTGCTCCGAGCTCGCAGTCGAAGGACGTGTGGTTGAAGGGCGCGTCGAGCATCACATTCATGGAGTCCGTGCCGCCGTTGTCCGCGGCGGCGACGAAGTCCTGGAACTCCTGCATCGCGGCGGCGCGGGTGTTCGCCTTCGACATCCGCGGCTCCACTTCGAAGAAATTCTTCACCGCATACGGACTGCCGAAAGCATACGGGTAGTTCACGTCCTCGAAGGGCGAACCGCCGTTCCAGCGCCAGGTCGTCGCGTTGGGATTGTCGTAACCGAGCGCGATGTTGCGGTTGTTGATGTCCGTGGCGCTGAGGTGGCGCCCGTCGATGCCGATCGGATGGATCGGCTGGAACCACAGCCAGTTCACGCCGAGGCCGCGTGCGTGGTCGAGATTCCAACGCGGTGTGCGGGTCGCGCCCGGGCCGTCCCAGAGATCGACGAAAGTGCTGCGCAGGCTTTCCGTGGTGCCTTCCGCCTCGATGTTCAGCGTGTTGATTTCATACATCACCATCTCGCGCACCGTGGCGGGCGAAACCACGAGGGCATGGTCGCGTTTGAAGACCCCGGGGCTGGTCTGTTCGGAGTTGTAGTAGCGGTAGGTCCCGGGTGCGTCGCCAATCAGCCGGTAGCGCGCGGTCAACCGGTAGGCACCGGTTCTCTGGGCGGAGAGCGTGAGTTGGTAGCCGCCGCTGACCCCCGACATCGGATAGGCCTTGAAGTAGTGTGCGTCGCTGCCGGCGGGGATCGTGTTGGCGTTCGGCGGCTTGATCCCGTCGTGGACGCCGTCGCCATTCGCATCCAGCACCGCACGATCGCGGCGGTTGAGATTGGTCAGGATCTCGCAGCTCTCCACGCCCAGCGTCTGGGGGTCGAAGAAGAGGGTCAACGGCACCGTTTCACCCGCCACTTCATTGAGGAAAAGATGGGACGTGCTGTAGTTTCCCTCCACCTCGCCGGGGGTCAGCCGGGTGGCGGAACTGGCGCTGATCTTCAGCGTGCTGGCGGCCAGCGGGGTGCCGCAAAGAATCGCGGCGAGGGGGAACCGGGCGATCATGGCAGGTCGATGCGGACGCGGTAGAAACGCTTGCCAGCCACCGGGGCGGGATCGGTCCACAGGTGCATCGGGTTGGCAGACGGCACGGTGAAGCTCGCGCCGAGCTCATCCCAGGCATCGAGCCCGTCGCTCACTTCGACCTGATAGACGCGATTCGGGATTACCGGAAATTGCAATCGCCAGGAGTTGCCCAGCGGCGAGATGACCGGGGTGAGCAGGTGGCCGTCGGCGGAGTCGAGCGGATTGAAGTCGGCGAGGAACTCGAGGATCGCGCTCAGTCCATCGCCGTCCGCGTCGCTGTCGGCACCTTCGATGCCGTCCGGGTTGTCGGGGTCGAGCCCGTTTTGCGCTTCCCAGTAGTCAGGCAGCCCGTCGCCATCGCTGTCGAGGATCGACCCCGGCGCGGCTTTCACGAGGCGGGGGTCGGACAGGGAAATATTCCCGCGCTGCCAGGTCGCCCGCACTTCGAACAGCTCGTCGGGATTGCCGGTGTAGAAGTTCGGGAACGGGAAGGCCAGCGCGCTCTCGGTGGCGGATTCGTTTGCGATGAAGGTATAACTGGCACGGGGCAACAGCGCCCCGGCCAGAGTCACGGTGAACTCGCCGGTCATCTGCGCCGCGGACACCGGATTGCCGGAGATGAAGCCGAGGCTTTTGTCGAAGTAGATCTTCGCGACGTAGTTCGAATCGACCACCGTGCCGTCTGTGGTGGGGAATTCGATGCGGTAGTTCACCGGGTAGCCGGTATCGACGTTGCGGACCAGCGTGGTGAAGCGGCCGGTGGCATCATCGAGGTTGTTGTTGGCCTGGGACGAGGCCTCGCGCAGCCGGACCTGGAGCACGGCCGCTCCGCTCGACGGGATGTTCTTGAAGTCGAAGCGCCACTCGCGGGCCATGCCGCTGGTGCCGAGTTGGGTCGGCGTGACTTCGGTCGCGTTCGCCCAGTTGCCGCTGCCGTTGCCATTGCCAGCGGAGTCGTTGCCGGAATTGGTGTCGAGGATGTTGAACTGCACGCCGGTCACGCTGGCATCGGTCAGCACCACGCAGCCGTAGCTAGAGCCGCCGATGGTCGAGCCCTCGGTCGGGAAGGCGAGCTGACCGGCGGGAGGCAGCGCGTCGTAGTAGAAAGTCTGCGCGTTCGTCTTGAACAGCGATGACGCGCCGCCGCGGTTGAGGAAGGCGCGGGTGCGGAGGATGTGGAAGCCTTCTGTTAGACCCGTGTGTCGCGCGCCGTTGTCGGCTTTCGGGAAGACGGTGCAGGTTGCGGCGTTGAAATTGGCGACTTCGAAGATCGTCTCCATGCTCTGCTTCAGCGTGACGTCGTCCTTGCTGAAGGGGAAGCGGTCGGGCGCGTCGTTCTTGTGCACGCCAATCTTGTAGCGGAGCACCGTGCCGGAAGTCATGGCGGGCAGGGTCGCCTTCCACCAGACCGGGGTGCCGCCGCCATCGACGATGCCGTTGCGGTCGAAGGCAAGCGGGACGACCAGCGTGTTCCCCTTGCCCACGCCGCGGCTGCCTTCGGGATAGGTCGTGCCGTCGATGGTGTAATAGACATACGCGTTGCTGATGCCGCTGGCGGCGTAGCCGATCTTGGTCCACAGCGTCACCGACTGGCCGGCTGCAGTGCCCGGCGCGGGGGAAAATTGCGTGTTGGTGGTGCCGTTGATATCGGCGTTCTCCGGGCCGTGATAGACCCAGTCGGCAGTGCCGGTGTCGGTGCTCACGCCGCCGCCTTCGTTGAGGATGAAGCCGGCGCTGCCGATCGTGCATTGCCAAGTTTCCGCACCGGGCGAGCCGATGATCTCGCGGCCGGTGTTGGTTTCACGGGCCGCAAATTTTTCCACCGAGCGTGCGACGAAGCGCATCTGCTCGTAGCCGAGGAAAGTATCGCGCGCGGCACCCGGCGGATTGTCGCGGCCGGCGGTGAAGCCCATCTGGGAATTCAGGTCGATGCCCGCGTCGAGCTTCATCAGGAGGTTCGTGGCCGAACCGTCGGCCCGCGCCACGAAGCGGAGGTTGGCGGGATCCCGCACCACCGGCACCTGGACGGTGTGGGTGTAGGCCGGATCCCCGTTCGCACCGTCTTTGCGCTGGACGCCGATGGTCGGGACCGGGATGCCGTTTTCTTGAATCTCAATCGGCTGCAAGCCGGTGCCCTGCCAGATCGCGGGGATCTCCGGGACGTCGTAGGAAAACGCGAAGTAGCCGCCCGACGGGATCAGGACCGGATCGAGGTTGCCGTCGGCGCGCAGCTTGCCATCGCCGCCGACCGACGCGTGGAAAGCCCCCCCGTAGGGTGAGTAGTTTTTCAAGCGGGCACCCGGGGCGAAGATCGTGCCGAAGGGCATGGGCTGGCCGCCGATGTAGTTGCGGGCGTGCATCACCACCAGCGTGGCGGCATTGGCATCGGTCATGTTGGCGCTCTCGCTGTAGTCGCGGAATTCCCAGGCGGCGACGTTCTGGCTCTGGTGGCGCGGCCACTGGTCGCCCCGCGCGAAATCATGGCGCACCCGCAGCGATCCGGTCACATACTGCTGCCCGTATTGGCCGAGGAAGGGGGTGTAGGATGGCTTGGGGAAATAGTCGGGGCCGCCGGAAATGTTGTAGCCGTCGGTGTAGACAATCGGTACGCCGGCCCGGGTCAACATATACTGGTGGGCCGCCGGGCGCTCGCTGCCGGACATGTAATTGTGATCATGGCTGAGGCAGTACATCATCCCGCCATCGACGCCGAAGGTGAAGCGCCCCGGTTGGTCGAAGTTGGCGAGGCTGGAGCCGATGCCTGCGAAGCCGCCGACATTGTTGGCGAAGTCGTCGTTTGCCACCCGCATGCCGGCCGCCAGGTAGTCGGAGGGATTCGGCGGCGCGCCGAGGTGC
The DNA here is from genome assembly GCA_002304315.1 of Verrucomicrobiia bacterium Tous-C4TDCM. Lineage (GTDB taxonomy): Bacteria > Verrucomicrobiota > Verrucomicrobiia > Verrucomicrobiales > Akkermansiaceae > Haloferula. The sequence goes on along the minus strand of NEUO01000172.1, from coordinate 3,861 downwards.
TCGCCGAAGAGCATCAGATCGTTGCGCGGGACGTTGTTCGAGAAGCAGGAATCGCGGTGGGTCGACCAGTCCGTGAAGACGCGGCTCAGGTTGAACTGAGCCTGGGCATTTCCCAGGTAGCCGGCGCTGGAAGGATCCTTCGCGCCGCTCTGCATGCCAAAGAAGTAGCTCGGCACATGCTTCACCGCGTCCAGCCGGAAACCATCGCAAGCGGTCTGGTCGATGGTCCAGCGGGTCGAGCGGATCAGCATCGCATTGACGTCCTCGGGTACCGGATCGCCCATGTTGTAGATCCCGTCGCCAAAGCCCCATGCCGCGGACTGGCGGGACGGCACGGTCGGGTCGGTGCCGGTGTCGGCGAAGGCCTCGCCGGGCTCGCCGGTGTCGTGCCGGCCGTCGGCATCGGTGTCGGTCCAGTCGAAGCGGCCGTTGCCGTTGGCATCGGTGAAGGGCTCTTTGTTCGCGAAGGGGTGGAAGACCACGCCATTGGCATCGGTCACGCCCGGCAGGCCGGTGTCGGGATAGAGATCGGTCTGCCCCGGATGACGGATGCCGTTCCATTTCGGGTGGTCGGCGCCCTCGTTCTGGCCGGTGGCATCGAAGCTGGTGTTGGGTTCTTCTTGGGCGATGTCCCAGGCGAAGGGGTTGCGGTTCAGCACCTGCCACTCGTCGTTGTAGTCGATGCTGTCGCTCGCCTTCCGCCAGCCGCCGCCGCTGCGCCGGACGAGATGGAAATCCTCCGGTACGAATCCCGGTACGCCCGGCAGGAGAGAGCCAGCAGGCAGGTCGTCGAGCGGCCCGGCGCTGTGGGCCATGACATTGTCGAAATACACCCGCAGGCCGAAGCGGTGGGCGGTTTCCACCAAGCGAAGCAGTTCGGCTTTCGTCCCGTAGCGGGTGGCCACCGTGCCGGAGCGATTCTTGTCGCCGAGGTCGAAGCGGTCGACCGGATCATAGCCGACCGAGTAGGTTCCGGAAGATCCCTTGGCCGGCTGGGGCAGCCATAGCGAGGTGTAGCCCGCCTCGGCGAGTTCCGGCATCCGGCGGGTGATCTCGGTCCAGCTCGTATTGAAATACTGCAGCACCGTCTCGGCGGTCAGGCCGGGACTCAGCAGCAGGAGCAGCAGGCCGGCAAGGCCGGTCGGTCGCAAGGACGGGTTCATCGGGTTTGGGCAAGAAACGCCACCAAGGGCGGCATTTCAAAGGGGATTGTGGGGAATGGGACAACCGGGACGGCAAGTCGCATCGACTGGCTAGCATATGTCGCCCCGCAGCGGGAGGTTTAGATCCAGCTCGGCGGAACTGCGCCCTTCCCTTCCCGCAGATTCAGGTTATTTTCGCCACTTAGATCATGCCCGAAACTCCGGACACCATCCCGAAAATGATCGTTTGGGCAATCCTGGCCGCGTGGCCGGTCGGGCTGGTACTTGCATGGATCTTCAAGCGCCGCCTCGCGGAGCGCTACGAACGGCTCGGGGAGTCGACCGAGGGAGAAATGCTCGGCGAGCTGGCCTCCGCCTACAGCGTCCGCCGCCGCATCGAAATCCGCACGCCCACCGAATACCTGCCCTTCGTCTTCGAAGGCATCCGCGAGGTCACCGACAGCGGCTTCGACGACAAGCAGATGCGCTCGCTGCTGGAACGCATCGACCACCACCGCCCGCACGATTTCCGCCAAACGGTCTTTCCGGTCGAAACCGGCGGCCGTAGCAGCGACCTGCTTTTCCAATGGTCGCGCGACGAAGTCGACCGTATCCGCCTCCGGATCACCGCCGCGCCAAGGATCATCCGGGCCTTGCGGGAGCAGAAGAAGAAGATCCCGAAAGCCGCCTTCGCGGGCTGAGCGGCGCGGCGCCAGCCCCGGTTTAGAGGCAGATGGTGGATGGGCGGAGAGGGTGCGTCTCGCGCCCTCGAATTTTCCCCATCCACGCGAGCACCCTCGACGGGCAGGCCGCCGATTTCATCGCTTCGTTCGAATCATTCACGAGGGCGCGAGACGCACCCTCTCCGTGCGGTGCCCTCGACCTTCCGACCTCCGCCTTTCCTCATCGCTCCTCCTATCCGCTCTTGGCGCGCCGCTCCCGCCTCGTACACTCCGCCCAATGCCGGACGACGAAGCCACCCTCCCCCTCGACGAGCTGCTCCGCGCGATCGAGGCAGAGGACCGCAGCGCCGTCCGCGCCCTGGCGGAGGAAATGCACTACGCCGACCTGGCCCACGCCTACCAGGACCTCGATGCCGACAAGCATCACCTTTTCCTGAAGACGATCGGCCCGGAAAAGGCCGCCGACATGCTGGTCGAGCTGCCCGACTCGCTGATCGAGGAAGCGCTCGATGCCTTCAGTCCCTCCGAGCTCAAGATCCTCTTCCGCGAGCTGTCCGACGACGACCGCGTGGACATGCTCCAGGACGTCGGCGAGGAGGCCCGGCTGCGCTTCCTCGGCCTGCTCGGGCCGGAAGACGAGGAGCTGACCCGCTCGCTGCTGAAATACGATCACGACACCGCCGGCGGGCGCATGACCACCCGCCTCGGCCGCGTGTTCGCCAACCAGACCGTCAAGCAGGCCATCGAAATGCTCCGCCGCTCCCAGGAGTCGACCGAGACCCTCAGCCGGATTTTCGTGGTCGATGACAAGGGCCGCCTGATCGGCAAGCTCCGCTTCCGCGACCTCGCCTTCAACACCTGGGATACTCCCATCCGCGACATCATGCGCGAGATCGGCCCGGAACGCGTGCTCGCCACCGCCGACCAGGAAGAAGCGGCAAACATGCTCCTCAAATACGACCTGATCGCCCTGCCGGTGGTCGATGAATTCGAGCACCTGCTCGGCATCATCACCCACGACGACGCGATGGAGATCATGCAGGAGGAAAGCACCGAGGACCTTGAAAAGATCGCCGGTATCGGCGGTGAGCAGTCCGAGGAAACCTACCTCAACACCACCATCCTCACCCAGTTCCGCCGCCGTGCCGGCTGGCTGACCGGGCTGGCTTTCGTCTCGATCCTTTCCGGCTACGTGATGATGCGTTTCGGCAGCATTCTCAGCGAGGTCTTCCTGCTCGCGCTGTTCCTGCCGATGGTCGTCGCCGCCGGCGGGAACACCGGCGGCCAGGCGTCCACCATGGTCATCCGCGCGATGTCGCTCGGCGAGATCGATCCCGGCGAGACCTGGAAAGTCGCCTGGCGCGAACTGCGCACCGGCTTCTTCCTCGGCCTGCTGCTCGGCATCTGCATGGCGCTCTTCACCTTGCTGCTGCTGCCTTTCTTCCACCTCCCCCTGCCCGCCGGGATGTCTCTCGGAAAGATCGCGCTGTCCGTGGCGGTCGCGCTAACCACCCAGGTCACTTCCGCCACTTTCCTCGGCTCGCTGCTGCCGCTCGGCGCCCGCGCCGCGAAGCTCGATCCCGCCGTGGTCTCCGCCCCCGCCATCGCCGCGATCGTCGACGTGTCGGGGATGGTCATTTACTTCACCGTCGCCCGCGCGATCCTGGGACTATGAAGCAACTCAAGGACGGCATCCGCGCCCACGTCCGCCTCGACGGCCAGGGCCGCGTCCACAAGCGCTTCCGCGGCACCGATGCCGACCAGCGCTACGCCACCGAAGTGGCCGTGCTCAAGGTCTTGGAGGAACGCGGCTGCCCGTATGTGCCGCTGCTGCTGGAAGAGTATCCGGACGAACTCTACTTCGTCTCGACCAACTGCGGCCAGCTGGCGAACACGATCACCAAGGAGCGGGCCGACCGGCTGTTTGCCAACCTCGAGCGCGACTACGGCATCCGCCACCTCGACGCCGAGCCGCGCAACATCACCTACGACCCCAAGGCCGGCCGCTTCTGCATCATCGACTTCGAGCTCGCGGA
>NEUO01000171.1 GCA_002304315.1 Verrucomicrobiia bacterium Tous-C4TDCM | reverse complement strand
CCCTGCAAGGCATCCGAGGGGTCCGGGCAGAGGCCGATCACGAAGGCTCCCAGCCGCACGAAGCTTGCGGTGAACTGCGAAAAATACATCGGGTGGTGACCGATCCAGAGCGGATCGACCAGCGCGACGGTCTTATGGGGAGGGGCGGAACTCATTCCTGGGAAGATTGCAGCCGGGCATGGATCCAGGACGCGCGGACGAGAAAAGCCTGCGGCAAGCCCGCCATCACGCCGAAAATCATGGCGGCCAATCTTTCGTCGAAGGGGTTCGAGGTCAGGGTCTCGCTGAGCAGGCAGCAGGCCGCGATGAAGGGAAGGAAAGCCAGCCACTGGTCCGGGCCGGGGTCGGAGGCATTCGCGCGGGCGGCCCGGAGCGAGGCGGTCATGACGCCGGCGATCAACGCGATGTGAGCCAGCAGGCCGATCACCCCGCCGGAGAAGAGCGAATAAGTCCAGGTGGAGTGGCCGGCGAACCAGACGTCGTCGCCGACCTCCGCGTCGGGCGGGTAGACGAGGCGGATCTCCGGCATGTAAGACGGGTGCCAGTAGTAGGAGGCACCGATGCCCTTGCCGTGGAGATAGTGGACCGGCTCGCGGTTGAGGATTTCAAAGATGGCGTCCGCTTCGGCCACGCGGGTCAGGAAGGAGATGTCGTGCTTGGTATTGCGGTCTTCCGCGTGGTGGAAGAGCCGCTCGTTCCAGCGCTCTAACAGCAGCGGCTCCGCCACTGCCGCGATGCCGATGCCGGCGATGGCGACAAAGGTCAGGGCGAAGACGGGGAGCAGCCGTTTGAGCGCGTCGAAGGGCTGGAAGATGCCCCAGCGGGTGCCGAGGAAGAAGCACAGGCCGCTGGCCAGTGCCGAGGCCATCACCGGGAACAGCAGCGAGCGGGTGATCGTGATGAAGATGCCGATGAACAGCACCGAGGTGGCCGCCAGCAGCGTCCAGTGGAAGCGGTTCCGCAGCAGCAGGGCGCAGCCGATCCACGCGGCGATCCAGTTGTTGGCGGAGCTCTGGACCTCGACGCGGGCGGTCTCGAGGGTGACGTCCTTGAAGACGAAGCCGTGGAAAATCCGCCAGATCACGTTGATGCAGGCGGCGGTGAGAATGGGCGCGACGATCTTCGACGGACGCACTCCCGCACAACCGGCGATGTGGGCATTCATGATGCCGGCGAGGCAGAGGATCAGCGGCAGGAGAATGCGCAGCGAGCGACCGGGAGCGACCGGGAGCGACGCCCTGGAGCAGTGCGTTCGCGCCCATGAAAACGAGGAATCCACCCCAGCCGAGAATCAGCCAGGCACCGGGCCGGACGAGCAGGTGACGCCAGCCGAGGAAGAAGATGCCGGCGGTGGAGGACACCGCGAGGAAGAGGAAGAGCAACTGGTCGAGCCACGCGCCGCCGCCTGCCTCGCGGGCCTGGTCGGCGCGGTAGTCGAAGGCGAAGGAGATCATGAAGACCCATAGCAGCCGCTCGATCCACGGCGCGGCGGCGGTGGCGGGGATTTCGACGGCATCGGGCTGATCGCGCATCAACGGAAGGCGTCCGGATTTCCCAAGGCATTGCCCAAGGTCGCACCACGGTCTTCCCAGTGGAAGGCGTCGCGGCAGGCTTCGAGCGCACTGCGCGCGGCGTGGTTGAGGAAAGCGAGGTCGTCGATCTTTGCCGCGACATCGAGCGCCAGCACCTCGGGGTCGGGCGCGGCGATCGCTTCGGTCAAAGGGTCCACCGGCACCCCGCTGAGCGCCGCCTCGACCGAAGCGAGCGGCAGGCCGCGGAAGATGTAGTCGAGGGCCTTGAGCTTGAATCCGCCGCCGAGGGCTTCGGGGATGAGTCCGATGCGGGCGCGATCCAGGTAGGGGCCGACCGAGGGCACGTTGGCGGTGAAATCGGCCCACGGATGCTGCCGGGCAAGCGCGGCGAACCACTCGGGATCCGCCTTGCCGACGACTTGAAAGCGGATCTTCGAACGCTGGAAGGGCCCGGCTGCGGCCTTTAAGAAGGCTTCGAGATTGCGCCGCTTGGCGAGCCACTCGAAGGCACCGGCGAGCACGACTTGGCGCGGGGTTTCGGCCGTGATTTCGCGGGGTGGTCCTGCCGGGATCTCGCCGCCATAGCCGGGGGGAAGCACGCAGACCGGAGTGCCGGGCGCTTCGCCGCGGAAGGCGGCTGCATCACGCGGGGTGATGGCGGTGATCAGGTCCGCGCGGCGGCAGAGTCTCGCTTCCATGCGCCCGTATTTCCGGGCGTCCCAGTTCAAAGCCAAGCGCATCGGCAGCGAGCCGGTCCCGTCGGCCGCGACCTGGCGGCGGACTTCGGTTTCGTGATTGTGGGCGATGTAGGCAACCTTGGCTTCCTTCGGGATCATCGGCAGCGCCCAGGCGCAGGCGGCCTGGTCGATGACGATCCAGTCCCAGTTGTGCTCTAACAGACGGCCGAGCGCCGCGCGCTGGATCGGATTGCCGAGCCGGAAGGCATCGGCCGGAAGCGACGACGCGAGACTTTTCAGGCGACCGGCCGGGATGCTTCCGTGGAGTTGCCAGGTCAGCGGTGGACCACCGTCGCAGGGTTTGGCCGATTCGTGGGCCAGCACCGTCATTTCGAATCCCGGCTGCACCGCGAGCGAGTTCAGCAAGCCCAGGGTGTAAATCAGCTCTCCGCTGTCCGCGGGGCGGGGGTCTTGCCGGGTGATCCAGAGGCAGCGCATGACAGGCGGAGGGCTTCTAGCGGAAGTCTCACGACTTGGCCGTTAGAATCTTTTCGAAAGTCGTGGCGGTCTTCCCGATCGGAAAGGTCGCCTCGGCATAGGCGCGGGCCTTCTTGCCGAACTCCGCGCACTCGTTCGGCGAGTCGTGCAGGAAGCCGGCGGCGGTGAGGAAGCCTTCCATATCCCGCGGCGCGACGGTGAGCCCGGCGCCGTGGTCAAGGGTAATCCGCGCGGCCAGGTTCTCCTGCGGCACGGCGAGCAGCAGCGGGCGGGCGGCGCAGAGGTAGCTGAGGGTTTTCGACGGCACCGAGAAAACGCCAGCTTCTTCTTCCAGGATGCCGACCAGCACGTCGCCGGACGCGAGCACCGATGGCAGCTCGGCGAAGGGCTGATAGGGAAGGATGCGGAGATTGGTCAGGCCAGCCCCGGCGGACTCGCGGCGCAGCCACTCGGCGCCGATGCCTTCGGCGCCGATGACCACTTCGACCGACGGGTTGTCACGGAAGCGCTTAGCCAGCTCCAGCAGCATCGCGGGGTTGTGCTTCATGCCGATGGTCCCGGAGTAGAGGAAGACGAACTTGTCGTGCAGGTCGTGGCGGCGCGACCAGTCGTTGTCCTTGGGCAAGGCAGGGATTTCCTCGATGACGGCCCAGTTCGGGACCACCGAGATGCGGCTGGGATCGATCCCGAACTCCGCGGCGAGGATCGGGGTGAAGTCTTCCGTGATGGTCACGATGCCGCTGCTGCGCTTGAACTGGCGGGAGTCTAACAGCCGGTACCAGGCTCCGATGAAGCCGCCTGCGACCGGGATCTTCTTCCGCAGCAGCTTGTCGACGGCCAGGCTGTAGAAATCCTGGACCCAGTAGTAAAAGCGGCCGCCGCACTCGACGGTGGCGCGGGTGATCGGCTCCTGGGTCTCGGTCGGCGTGTTGCCGGAAAGCACCGCTTCGGGCTTCCACTGGCGGACGAAGTCGGCGGCGGCGTGGCCGTAGCGGATCTCCATGCTGCGGCGGCGGCGGAAGGAATACTTGTAGCGTGGGTATTCCGGATCCATCGGGATTTCGCGGAATTCCAGCGTCGCCGCATCGCCCGGTCCGCGCTGGAGGTCGCCCCGCGGGGTTTGCAGGGAGCCGGCGAAAGCGTGGACCACCTCGTGGCCGCGGGCCGCGAGTTCGCGGCTCAGCGAAGTGGGAAATGCGTGGCCGGCGTAGTCGTGGACGAGGATTCTCATGAGGGAGGGCGCAGCAGGGGGCGCGCCGATCCTAACGGACAGCAATCCGGGGTCAACCGACGGCCTTCACGCGATCGCGGGGGGCTTTTGGGAGCCCCGGGGTGTCCTCAGAGATTCGCGATGTCCCGGATCACGTGCTGCGACCAGCTCTCGAGGTTGGGGAACAGCAGGCCCTGGAGTTCCACCAGTTCGCTAAACACGAGATTTGCGATGGCGTCTTCCCGGGCGCTGACCCGGGTGTTTTCGAGGTCGATGACGTGTACGACGCCGAGGTGGACGCGGCCGACCTCGTTGCTGTCGTCGTTCAGCAGCGCGGCGATGCGGTTGGTGTGAGCGGTGTCGAAGACGAGTTCCTCCTGCAGTTCCCGCTCCACGGCGGCGAAGTAGGCATCCTTGCCGGTGCGGCCGTTGCCGGTGTCGACCGGATTGATGTGACCGCCGATGCCGACCGAGAGCTTCGCGTGGAGCCGGTCCTCGCCGCCGGATTTCCCGCGGGTGTAGTTGAGGATCGAGCTGCCGCAGCGGATCAGGCAATACGGGATGAGCTGCTTGTGGGTCGGGTCCGCTTCGGCTTCCTCGCGGTCCATGAAGAAGTGGTTCTCCGGGTCGAGCAGCCGGTCGATGGCCTTGTCCAGGCTGTGGGTGCGGATGCCTTGGAAGGTGCCGATGGAATCGAACAGCGGACGGGGGACTACGAGCACTTGCTCACCGGCGTATTTGGACATGCGAGGGAGGTTGAAGTTCCAAGTAAAAAGTGCCAAGTGCCAAGGTGAGGAAGTTCCAGGTGGGAAAGTGCCAAGTGCCAAGGCGGGGAAGTTCCAGGTGGGAAAGTGCCAAGTGCCAAGGTGAGGAAGTTCCAGGTGGGAAAGTGCCAAGTGCCAAGGCGGAGAAGTTCCAAGTGACAAGGCGGGAAGGGCCAAGCGGAGAAGAGGCGAGTGCCAAGGGGGCAAACGCGAAGTGCCAAAGAGAGGGGCGCCGGAGCGCTTGGCCTTCGTTGGCACTTGGAACTTCCTACTTGGAAATTCCATGATTCGGCACTTGGAACTTCTTCACTTGGAACTTCCCTCCGCTCAGTGGTCGAGCTTGAGCTTCTTGAGCTTGGGCTGGACGACGGCCCGGCAGTAGCCGTTGGATTTGTTCTGGAAGTAGAAGTCCTGATGGTAGTTCTCGGCCGGATAGAAGGTGACGGCCTTGGTGATCTCGGTCACGACCGGATCTTCCAATTTGTCCCCGGCGGCCTTCTTCGCGGCCTCGGCGACCGCTTTCTGGGCATCCGTGTGGTAGAAAATCGCCGAACGGTATTGGGTTCCGACGTCCGCGCCCTGGCGGTTCAAGGTGGTAGGATCGTGGAGATCGAAAAACCAGGTCAGGAGCTTCTCAGTGGTGATTTTTTTGGGATCATACACCACTTGGACGACTTCCGCGTGGCCGGTGGTGCCTTCGCAGATCTGCTCGTAGGTCGGGCTGGCCACGGTGCCACCCATGTAGCCGGAAACCGCGGCCTGGACGCCATCGAGCTGCCGGTAGGCGGCCTCAATGCACCAGAAACAGCCGGCACCGAGGGTGATCACGTCGGAACCTTCAGGGACTTTCGGGGCGGCGGCGGGGAGCTTGGCGTCGGCAGGCATGGCTTTTTCGGGTTCGCAGGAGGCGAGGGTGGGGATGAAAAGGAGGAGCGCGAGCAGGTGGCGGCGTTTCATGGCGATGGGAGAGGAAGATAGAGGGCTTATTCCGGAGCGCAAGCTTGGGGGGGCTTCAGAAATACACCAGTTCACTCCGGGAGTTCGCCCAGGTGACGTATTCGATGTCCACCGGCAGCAATTGCGAGCGGGCGTCGTTGGGGATGAAGCTGAGGGTTCCGCCGGGGACCAGCCGCGGATACATCGCGGCGAGCTGGAACCACTCGTCGAAGCCGTAGTCCGGCCAGTTCGCGAATTTCATCGGTACGGCGCCGCGGCCCGGGATGTTGGCGGTCAGCGGCAGGCTGCCGTGGCGCCAGTGCCAGACGAAGGCCTCGATGCATTCGCGGACCGGCATCAGCCCGCCCCGCGCGCCGAAATGCCCGCCAAGGATGGGGCGGTAGCGGACTTCCTTGCGGGTGTCCGCGTTGTAATAACCCGGCACCCGCCACAGCGAGAGGCCGAGCCGGTCCATCAGTTCCGTCCGCTCGATGTCCCCGCTCGCCTGGCCGATCCGGTCGGCATCGACCACCGTGACCAGCGAGTCGGCTTCCTCCAGCGCCAGGAAGCGCCAGAAGCCGCCGGGGCAGTAGCGGATCGAGGAACTCTTCATCAGGCAGACCTCCCAACCCAACTCCGCCAGTTCCGCCGCGAGGAATTCCAGATCCGCCGCCAGATAGATCCGGAAGGTCACATCCGGATGCCGCAGCATCATCTCCGCGCTATGCAAGTAAAGCGGTTCGATGTAGCTCTCCCACGGTGAAAATCGCTTCACAAGCCCCAGCCGTCGCGCGTCGATCAGCAATTCGCGGGTCGGCGTCGGCAATGGCGGATCGCCCCCGTTCACGTGCTTCCAGAACAGCGACACGCTCACGATGTGCCGCGTGCCTGTCTGTTCCTTCGGCGTTCGATGTTGGGCGTTCGATGTTCGATGTTCCTCCTGCACCCCGAACCACTCGTCGAACTCCTCCCGCTCCCCGTCCGTCACTCCGGAGCGGTAGGCACTTATCATCGACTCATCCAAGACCGGGAAAATTTCTGTCCAACTCACAAAAGAGTGCTTGCCACGCCCCCCCCTCCCCCGTGTCAATCATGCTGGAGAATCGTTTCCATTCCAGCATGAACTTCGATCCGTCCCTCCCCAACGACAGCCGCCGCAACTTCGTGAAGAAGTCGCTCGCCGCCTCCATCATTGCGGCGCAACCGACCATCCTCGCCGGTTTGATCCGGGCGCAAGGGGGAGGCAGGGGGACGGGGACGACGGATCCGTGGGGAACGACGGAGGCTTGCCCAACGACGGATCCGTGGGCGACGACTGATCCGTGGGAAACAACTGAAGTAATTGATTACAGTGGCGGGGGAGGGATGCTATGTCTTTCGCCGGGAGGGCCTGCCAGTTCCATCGATTTGGCGATATCTCTTCCTGATGGAGACGATGAGGTGGCTTTGATTATTGCATTCAATATTGACACCAACAAGTTTGAGGATCCGCCTCAAACTATGCCCTACCTCTTTTGTTCTTTCTTTCATACAGCTCAAGCCTCCCTGCAGAATCCGAACGTCGAGGACGAAGAAGATATTCATGCTGTAATCTACCTCGATAGAGATCTTTGGGCGGTATGTGATCCGACGACTGGCGACATTGGAATTTCAGATGTCGGCCAGCAGGTTCCTGAGGCAAAGACAACGTTTGTGTTTGGGGGGGTCACGTACGAACTCGCAGTTGTATTGCATCGAATCCAGCCGAATGGGGGGCTCGTCACCACCGAAATGTCGGTTTTGCTAGCCAAGGTTCTTTTTGATGCTGCCGGAGAACGAGATGGCTTTGAAATCGTTTTCAGTGTGCCAGCTTTGGATGGTCTAGTGCCTAAGCCCAGCGTTAGCAATTTCTTCTCAAGTAATTGAAGTTCGAAGATGAGTCGGATGTTGGTCATTCTTCTGTGCTCAGGCATGATGGCTGCTGTCGCTGTTTTTGTCTTTTTGTTTGCGCTCATGCCGTCGCCTCCGAACAAGGAAGTTACGGAGGTCGGTGAGCGAAATGTCGGTATTTCGGGGAAATCCACTAACAGGGTCCAAGCTGGTTCTGGTTCTGATCGTTTGAATGACAGAAAGACCCGGCTTGGAAACGTTCGTTCGAATCTCGATATTGGCATTGTCAGATCTAGGCTTTTGATGAATCGCGGTGTCATTGATGGCGGGCTTGGCGAATATCTTCGGGCGGAGGCGGCGAAGCAGAAGCTCGAACTATCAGTATTTTGTGGTGATCTAATATTTGATTTGAATTCAACTGAGGGCGAGCGGCGGGAGCTGGCAACAAAGATTTTCTTTGCCTTTAAGAACGATTCTGAACTGGTTGCCGAGATTGCAACTTCAAGCGAAGTAGATTTGAAAGCCAGTGCGTTAATGATCAATTCTCTTACGTTTTCTCTTCTTGAAAGTTCAGATGTTCCGAGTTTGACTAAAGTGTATGACAGGCTGAGTCCCGGGGAGTTGCGGAGAGGTTTGTCGGTGAGTGTATCGCTAGCATTCGCAAAGAGTCATGGATTGGATGCTGCCTTTAGCTGGATAGATTCGATAACTGAATACAACGAGAAGGTAGAGAGTCTGATTTCCTTGGCAAAGCTGAACTCTTCAGCTGGTGATGATTGGCAAAATCCTCTTGAGGTAAAGGCTTCTGCGGTGATTGCCCGATCCGATCAGGTTGCACGCGCAAGGTTTGATTCTGCAAACAAAGTTTTGTTTGAATAGTCGATTTCCTCATAAATTGTAAAAACTAAATGAATTGAAAATTGACGTTGGAATTTCAGGTGTTCTCTTGGGGGCTCCTTGCGCTAAATTTTTTTAAATTGTGTGTTGTCAATTTTGGGAAGCAGCATGGTCTGCTGCTTGGTTATTATAAAATTTTGATTTAAGATATAACCTTGTTTCAAGTGATCGAGCGCCTTGCTAAAATGACGATTTCGGCTAAGTTGCTACTCGCAGCCGGGGTAGTAATCACGGTCATCTTGTGTTGGATTCTGATTCCAAATAGTTCCCGTGCGTCGTCCAATACAGGAAACGCCACCTCGGGTGCTGAGCCGCGCACCGCAGCAACCCGTCTCGCTGATCGCTTGGCCAAGCGCCGCGAGGCGCGGTTGGCGGAATCGGCGGAAAGCTCCGCCTCGCTCCAGGCCATCTTCGCTCGATGGGACGAGGCGAAGCTCAGCCTGAGCGGACAGGAGCTGCTGGATGCGCGGCGCGAGATCGCGCGGGATGCGGTGATGCAGCTTGGCGGGAGCGAGGGCTTGCTGAAGTTCCTCGAATTCCTGCAGAAGGAAGGTCAGGGCGACTTGCGGGAGTGGGTGATTACCGAGGGCTTGAAGGACTTGTTTGCCTCGCCGGAGAAGTCGCCGGCGGCGCGGGAGTGGTTGCTGGGAATCGAGGATTTGAAGCTCCAGGAGTCCTTTTGCTTCGCTGCCGGGCAGGGCTTCAAGGGGCCGGACTTCAAGGACTACATCGACTCCTTCGGTAGCATCCATTCCCAATCGAGGCTGCTGGGCGGGTATTTTTCGGAAATGGCGAAGACCGATCCGGAAGGGGCGATCCAGGCTTACTTCAAGGCACGGCCGGCCAAGGTGGATTTCACCTCGCTGAAGCACGTGATGGCAGCCGTGCCGGCGGGGTCCGACTTCACGAAAATCTCCGGAATGGTGCCGCCGGACGGGCCGACGCTGGCGACCGACGCCCGCAAGGCGCTGCTCGGTGCATGGGCGGCATCGGCCCCGCAGGATGCGGCGGACTACATCCTGAGCAATTCCAAGCAGGTGAAGCCCTTCCAGCTCGCGCCGGTGATCGAGACCTGGATGACGTCGGATCCCGCCGCGGCGACGGCTTGGGTGGACGGCCTGGCGCCCGGGGAACACCGGGATATCGCGCTGGCGAGCCAGTCGAAGTTGATGGTCCCGGAGAACCCGGCACGGGCGTGGGAATTGGCGCTGGCGATTCCGGATGCCAAGCGGCGGGAAGAGGCGATGAAGACGGTGCACCGGGAGTGGATGAAGGTGGATCCGAAGACGGCGGATGCGGCGTGGAAGGCGATGAAGGGGGAGAAGAAGTGAAGAGGGGATGGCAGATGGTGGATGGTGGATGGTGGATAAGAGGGGAACGGGCGGCTCGCCCGTTCTTCCTGTGGGCGAGTCGCCCGCACCCCTCTTATTGGGGCGTTAATTTTTAACATTAAATCTAGATGATCCGAATCACCCTCTCCTCCGATGCCAAGGGGCACGGCAACTCGGCGACTTTGATCGCGAGCATTTTGCGGCGGACGGACTCGCCGGTGCATGTCCGCTGCTGGTGTCGGGGCTATCTGCCGGGGTCGTTCGAGAGCGGGCGACTGAAGGTGGAATTTTTCGGGGCGGAGGAGGACGTAACGGGGCGCTATCCGGGGCACGTGAACGCGGCGGTATTCGACCGGCTGCGGGTGATCCGGGACGGGGTGGACTGGGACCGCTGCCTGGTGATGGATCACGACATGATCGCACTGTGCGATCTCGCGCCGTATTTCGCGGAGGACTTCGAGGGCAATCTGCTGATGGGTCGTCTTTTCGGGCCGGGGAACACGCTGGGCCTTCAGATGCTGCGGCGGGGCGGGTTGCCGGAAGACTGGCGTCATGCGGAGGACCATCCGTATTTCTTCATGGGCCCGATGATGAATCTGGCAGCGATGCGGGCGGAGGGGATTTGGGAAACCTTGCTGGCCGCCCATGCGGCGATCGGCCAGGACGAGCAGCTCTCGCTGACAGCGGCCTGCGGCGGCCGGACGAAGGGCGTGGGCAAGCAGTGGAATCTGGTGCCGCAGTGGGACCATCTGGCGGAAGCGGAGACGCCGCCCTGCGGCCACGCGGTGATCGGCGGGATCCCGTGGAAGAACGGAGTGCCGGACGGGATCATCCACTGGACCGGCCCTTCGAAGCCGTGGCACCGTGGAACGAAGGTTTGGCGGGCGGATCTTTGGGAGGGTGAACGCACGACTTGGGAGCACCTGCGGGCGGGCATCTGGGAAAAGCCGCTGTCGGTGGAAGTGGAGCCGGAGAATGGCTTCGGCGTGCGAGCCTTGGCACGGCGGGGCTGGCGGGTGGCGGTGATCGGGGAGAGATTTGGCGTCGGGAATGCGCGCGACTTGGATGAGAAGAACGAAGCGCATCCGGATGTGAGTTTTGCGGATGGGTCGGGGGGATTTGAGGAGGCTCTCGGTGGTGGGGGAGGAGGCTTGCGGCAACCCCAATCCGCTGAAGCTCCGGGCGGCGGGGATGCCGCAGCCACGGTGCGCTTCGGGAGCGGGACGCGGCCCGGGGATTGGCTGGAGCCGTTGGCTTCAAAGCCGGAGTATCTGGCGCGGAGAGGACCGGTGGAGGTGGGCGAGGTGCGGCGGCTGCGGGAGCTGGGTTACGGCCTGGAGACGAGGCTCCACCCGGGCCAATGGCCGACCGGTGGGCCGGCGCCGCGGGTGCTGGATTTCGAGGGGAATTTGCCGGCCCTGGCGGTGGCGGCGGACGAGGAGCTTTATCTGAAGTGGGGAGAGGTAGGGGCGGACGCCCTCGGCCGACCGGAACGGTCCCCAGCAGTCGGCAGTTCGTGCGACTCGAAGGCGAGCGGAGGCAATCGCCACGGGCATCCAGTGGGTTGCTGCGACCATGGAGGCGCGGAAGACTGGCCGTGGAAGATTTCCGAGGCGACCGAGCGGTGGCTGCAGGAGCATCCCGGGGCCGAGGTTTCGACCGTCTTGGAGCTCGGAACCGGGAATGGCACGGGGGTTCTGGCGAAGAGCTTTCCCGCAGCACGGATCCTGTCGCTGGAGCATCATGCCGGTTGGTTCGTCCAATGCCTCGGCCGGCTGGGTGGGCTGCCGAACGTTACGTTGCATCATG
This sequence comes from Verrucomicrobiia bacterium Tous-C4TDCM, assembly GCA_002304315.1. Lineage (GTDB taxonomy): Bacteria > Verrucomicrobiota > Verrucomicrobiia > Verrucomicrobiales > Akkermansiaceae > Haloferula. Next base: position 261 of record NEUO01000171.1, on the reverse strand, counting down.
CGCCGATCGACGGGACTTTGCCGTGGTATGATTGCCGAGGGATCGAATTCGAGCCGGTCGATCTGCTGGTCATATCGGGGCCGGAAGGTTCGATGGCGCAGGCGATTCGGGCTGGTGCTCTTGGCTTGCGGTCCTACCTGAAGGAAGGTGCCCGAGTGGTGCTGGACAGGATGGATGCGGCGGAGAAGCGCACGGTGCTGTCGCGTTGGCTCGGGACCGGGGGCTTGCGGGTGGCGATGGATGAGCCGGGGCTGACGGTTT
>NEUO01000170.1 GCA_002304315.1 Verrucomicrobiia bacterium Tous-C4TDCM | reverse complement strand
GGCGGCCGGTGGCCTCCTCACCCTTCTGAAGAGCAGCTTTTGCGGCCGCGAGCATTACAGGGAATGAGTGTGGCCCGCCGGCTCCCGAGAACGCTTTGAGCGCGTCCACGGCCTGCTGGATCTGCTCGGCTTTGGAAGTTACGGAGCCCTCCGCATCACGCAGCTTGGCGAGGTTCTCCCGGAACTGGATCCAGCTCTCACGCCATTCCTCCATCTCCGCCGGTGAGCGCGGAGAAATGCCCGCTGGAGCCCATTCTTGAACCCATGCGGTCTGGCATTCTTCCTTCTCCGTTTGGAGCCGAGCGGCCTGCGCTTCGGTCTCCTTGATGAGGTCCTGGCTGCTCTGGATCTGCAGCCGCTTCTCTTGGGCCTGTGCCACGGTATCCGCATCATCGCGCAGTTGATCGGAGATCTTGTCCGCTGCTTGCACCGATCGTGGGAAGGCTTCTTCGAGAGGCAGATCAGGATCCAGTTGCTCGTCAGCCCCGCCACCTTTCCAATCCTTGAGCACGAGCTGCCACCCGTGGTCCCGATGGTCCCGCGCCACCCGGAGTGAGTCCTCCGTCGGTAGTTCACCGCGACGCTCCATGCGGGTCAGGTCCCCCTCAAGTTTGGTGAGCGCGGACTCTTCATCACTGATTTTTTTGGCAGCATCCTTGATATCCCGTTCGAGGTCGCTGAAGCGCTCGCGGTACTTCCGCAGCGTTGCTTGTGCGGGCACTTGCAGCCGGGATGTGGCTTCGAGATCCTGTGGCGCGCCATACACCCGGGAGTGCTCCTCCTCGACCTTACGGGTCAGAGTGGCCACGGTGGACCTCGTCGCCTCCAAAGTCTTGTTGGCGTCCATCGCTTCCGCGGCGGTGGCCAGCGCCGCCCTGAGCGGTTCCAGATCGGCCTCAGGCTCCGACTGCAACTTCGTCTCGTGCTTGTCGATGGCAGCCGTCAGTTCCTCCGCCCTCTTCAAACTCGCCGCATGACGGTCTTCAGCATCGATCAGGGCCTGCGCGGCTGCTTCCAACCCGAGACGGGCGGCACTGCCCAGTCGCAGACCTTCCATGACTTCGAAATCCCCGTGGATCTCCAAGCTCTGCATTCCACTTCGCAAGGACGGTTCGATGCCGGCCAGTTTGCTTTGTAGATTCGCCAGGGATTCCTTCCGCGTGCGATAGGCACCCAAGTCCTGATGAAGGCCATCCAGTTCGTCCTCCATGGCCAGCACTTCCGGGGCCGTGGCGCACCCGTCCAACTTGGCCTCATCCCGGGCGATCTGTGCCGACAGCTCAGAGACCTTGCGGGAAGCGTCACCGACAGCGGCGCGGGCCGTCTTGGCTCGTTCCACGTAGTCGCTGGCAACCTCTGGCAGCGCAGGAAGCTCGCGAAGTAATCGCTCCTCCTCGTTGAACCGGCTCACGCATGGCAGCGCGTCCTCACAACGGCTCACCCACAAGAGGTCCACCTCATGCTCGGCGATCTCCGCTTCCAAGAGGGCTTTTCGAGAGTTCTCGGCATCAAGTTTCCGGTTCAGCTCGTCCCAGAACTCCGCAGCGACAACGGATTCCCGGCTCTGCTTCAGCAGCTCGCTGTAGCGCTTTGCCGCCGGCCGGATGGTCACATTGGAGGTCCCCCGTCCCTTGAAGAGTTTCTCGGATTCCGCCACCAGGGCATCCAGCACACGCTGGACGGGCGTGCCACCGAGGCTGGCGGAAAAGAGCGCTTTGCCGAGGTCCCCGTCACCGCCCAGAATCTGCTGGGCACCCTCGCGGAGCTGGCTGCTCCCCAACCCGAACATGGTGGAAAAGAAGCCCTGTTCGATGGTCCCCAGGAAAGGTCGAAGCGCATGGTCCGGCAACGCGTTGCCGGTCCCGTCCAGCAGCGTGTTCTTGTTTCCCTTGCGCCGTTGGAAGCTCAGTTGGTCGCCCGCCCGGTTCGTGATCTCGCCCGCCAGAAGCATCTTCTTGTAATCGTGCAAGAAATCGTCCGTGGACTGGCCGTGGATCCCGAACAGCATGTCGCGGATCGCCCGCAGCAGGGAACTCTTCCCGGCTTCGTTCTTCCCGTAAAATACATGCAGGTCGTGTTCACCGGAAGGAAACGCGAGTTCCAGGTTGGTGAAAGGACCGTAAGCCGGGATCTGCAATCGCTGGAATCTCATGGGGTGGTGTCTCCTTTCGTGCGGAGGGCTTCCAGGATGATGGCGCGCACGTCTTCCATGAACACGGGACGTTGATCCGGGCTCCACTCCGTCTCGACCTCGGCCCGCAGCTCGGGCGGCAGCACATCGAGCATCTCGTTGATATCACCGGGCAGGGCATCCTGCCGGTGGGTGGCCTGCTCCAGGGTTTCCAGCACGGTTTTCGTCAGGGCATCCCGCTCCGCGAGTTCGCCCAAGTCATACACCGGGGAGGTAGCCACTTTGATCTGCTCGATCCAGACGGCGTCCTCACCGAAGTCCTGGGCGATGGCCGCGACCTCAGCCCGGATCCGACCGATCTCGCGAAGGAGGACTCCATGTAGCGGACTGGCCCCGGTCAGCAGGATGCGGGTGGCAAGCAATCTTCCCTCGGCGCTTTCGATGGCCAGGGACAAGGCGTCTCGGATGCGCCGCACGACGTCCGAATCCTGCTCCAATCCTCCAAGGTCCGCTTCGACCACCTCCCATCGCACCACGTCAAGAGTCCGCCACTCCGCCGATTCGACGTCGAGATGGTCGTTCACGGTCACCAGGTAGCAGCCGCGGGGGCCGGTCTCCCGGGCGTGACGTCCCTGGCAGTTGCCGGCAAAGACGATCCACGGCTCCTCGCTGATCACCTCGGGCTGATGGATGTGGCCCAGAGCCCAGTAGCCGTATCCCTTGGCCTGAAGGTCCTGCACCGAGCACGGGGCATACGTGTCATGGCCCGGCCGCCCGTTCAGGCTGGTGTGCAGAAGTCCGATATTGAATTTCCCCGGAAGGGCCGCCGGATACTCCTGCGCAAGGTTCTGCGGCACCGCACGTTGGGAAAACCCACGCCCATGCACCACCGCGGGAATCCCGGGCACTTCCTTCGATTCCGCGGTCCGGGTTGAGAACACTTGCAGGTTGTCCGTCGTGGGCAGCTTCTTGCTGATCACCGAGGCGGCATCATGATTCCCCGTGATCAGAAAAACCGGGATTCCATGCTGGTTCAGGCGGACCATCTGGCTCCGAAAAAACAAACCCGTGGTGTAGTCCCTCCAGTCGCCATCGTAGAGATCTCCGGCGATCAGCAGGAAATCGACTTTCTCATCGATCACCAGCGCCACCAGATTCTCGAATGCCCGGCGGGTGGCACCGCGGAGCAGTTGCGCGGGTGCCCCCTCATGCGCCTCCAGCCCCCGGAGCGGGCTGTCAAGGTGAGGCTCTGCGGCGTGGATGAAGCGGAACATGGGTGTTAGGGAGTGATCGGAGGGGCGGGGTCTTGCAGGAGTTTCTGTTGTCGGAATCCTTCCAGCTCGCGTTCCAGCTCCTCGCGCAGCTCGGCCTCGCTGGGGAGGATGAGTTTGTATTTGGTGGCGAAGAGCTTTTCGTTGCCATGGAGCACGGAATAGCGCACCACGGTTTCATCCTTGTTGGCGCATAGGATGATGCCGACGGTCGGGTTGTCGTCCGGTCCCCGACGCTGGTCGTCGTAGAGGCGCACATACATGTCCATCTGCCCGATGTCCTGATGCGTCAGCTCGTCTGTTTTCAGATCGAACAAAACGAAGCACTTGAGCAGGTAGTTGTAAAAAACGAGGTCGATGTAGAAATCCTTGCTTTCCGTGCTGTTGCGCTGTTGGCGGGCGACGAATGCGAAGCCCTTGCCGAGTTCCAGGAGGAAGGATTGGAGGTTGTCGAGGATTGCATCTTCGAGCTTTGATTCCAGCAGGCGGCCTGTTCCGGGCAGGCCGAGAAATTCCAGCATCACCGGATCGCGGACGAAATCGCGGGGTGTCGGGTCCACTTCGGCGAGTTTGACATCGGCTTCTGTCAGGACGGCCTTGCGATCTTTGCTGGCGAGCAGTCGCTCATAATAAAGGGTGCTGATCTGGCGTCCGAGTTGGCGGGTGCTCCAATTTTGCTCCGCTGCTTCGTTGGCATACCACTCGCGGGCACGCGGGTCATCAAGGCGCAACAACATCCGGTAATGGGTCCAGCTCAATTTTAGACGCAGTGCGTCTAAATTCTCAAACCGCCGGTAGAACTGAGTCATCTTGTAAAGGTTCGACGCATCAAACCCTTTTCCAAACTCCTCCGTAAGCCGCGTGGCCACTTGCACCAGAAGCCCGGCTCCATACTCGGCCCGGGTCTTGCCGCCTTGCTCGAACTCGACGATGTGCCGTCCCACTTCCCAACAGGTGCGGACTTGGACAAGATCCACCGCCCGCAGCGCTTGTTGCCGCGCTTGGACGATGAGAGTGCGCAATTCACCCAGCAAGGAGTCGAATCCCGGCTTGGCCTGCGGGGAGGATGGAGTCTTTGAAAGAGCGGTTTTCTTCTTCACCGGGTCGCCTCCTTCTGTGCCTTCGTTAGATGCACATCATTCACCCGGTCGCCGGTGAAGGTGCTGCCTTTCCAGAACCAGGGGAACTCGGCCTTGTCGCGTTGGGGTTCTTTGCCGCGGTCTTTTTCCCATTTGATGTTGGGCTTGGTGCGTAGGAGGCCGGCTCCTTTTTTGCCGCCGGGGATGTCGGTGGCGAGGAAGGGGCGGATGTTCATGCGGACGCCGTCGTTGAGATCGGGGTGCCAGCCGATGGCTTGCTTGGAAAGCGGTTTCCAGCGGACGAAGAGGTCGTAGGGAGGCTCGCCTTCGAGGATGAGCTTGAGGCGGGTTTGGAGGGCCTTGGCAGCTTGCAGCTTGGCATCACTGCCGGCCTCCTCAGCTTCCACGGCGGCTTGCTGGCGGCGGATCCAATCGCCGAGGTAGGCGTAGGTGAGGTTTTCCAGCTTGGCGTGGGTGAGTTGGTGGTAGTTCACCAGCGCACTGAAGCCGCTCTTGTGGCCGTCCCAGAGATGCCAGATGAAGGGGCGGTTGTCGAAGAGCGCGCAATGCTGCTCGAAGAACTCGTCGCGCAGCCAGTCATCCAGCGTTTCCGATTTGCTGGCCTTGATCCCGGCACCGGCGATCAGGGCGGGCAGGTCGAGCTTGCCGAGTGCTTGGGCGAGGAGGGCGCGCAGGCGTTCGGCGGCGGGCGCTTCACCCTTGGTAGCGGAGAGGCAGACGATGCCATCCTCGTCTGCAAAGTGCTCCAGCCCGTCGGGATCGAGCGCCGGGCAATCGGGAAAACTTGAACCGGTCTGGCGCGGCCACTGGTAGCCGAGCAACCGCGCCACGGCCACGTGCAACGGCTGGTCTGCACCGGCAGGGTGGCCGTTGAACAGCCATTGCGTCGGGTCGCTGGAAAACGGCTTCGGCAATCCGTGCGGATATTTCTCCGCCGCCACCTTCTGCCAGTGCGCCAGGTCGAACTCTACTTTGAGAAGACTGCCGTTGGTGACCATCGTCTTCTTATCAACATTCCGAACGGCACTCTGATACTCTGCTGTCGAAATGAAACACCACAAGGCGGGCAAAGTCTTTTCGTCGGCAGGTATCACCGGAGAGCTTCCATTCGCAAAAGTTTCCCCGGTGTAAATGGTCGCAGAAAGGCTTCTGACCTGAGAAAGCAAGATGCCTTTGCGACCAAGGGCAGATGGCGGTGGAAAATTGTGCGCCTTTCCGTCCGAGTGCAAAGGGCCTGAACCGTTCATCCAGTAAATCACGTTTTCCCGACCTCCATACAACCTTGTTTTCGTTGGGCTGCTTATGTAGGTCTCCCAGCCTTTGCCCCACACTTCCCAAAACGTCAGCATGAAACGCGGGTTGTCTGAAGTTACTAAGCCCTGCCAACTCTCACAGGTGTTAGCCAAGAGCTTGCTCGTGTCTATTGAATCAAACGCCAGACGTGAATCTGGATTTGCGCGGAGTTCCTCTTGACCAATTACGATAGGTTCGCCGGTGAGAAGTTCATTGATTTTTGAGTCAATCAGTTTGAGTGGCAAGGCATCAATCGCACACACTGTTTGCTTCGCATTTGCACGGATTCTGGAGGCTGCGATAAGAGCTGCCATCGGACCACGGTCGCCAAAACTCTGCCACGCTTCTTCCCCGAGCGTGGCGAGCAAGTGGAATGTTTCCTCTTCTAAAACGAGCCGCCGATAATCTGCGTAACTTGATAGAAACCACCAGTTCTGCGGTGTCACAAGAGCGATGCTGCCGCTCGGTTGGCAAAATTCCAATGAACGCTCAACGAAGCATGTGGCAAGGTCGGCCTTTGCCTTCGAATGAGCGCGTTTGCAATATTCCTTGAGGACATCGACCTGCTTACCTCGGCCGAGGTAAGGCACGTTGGTGGCGACGAGCGTGAACTGGCCGGCGAGAATTTCCGCCGCCTTGGCCAAACCACGCGCGGTCACGGCCATTTCATGCGAAATGTCGTCCTTGGTCTCCTGCGCCAGCGCCTTTTCCAGCAGCGGCTGGAGTTCATGGAACGCGGCCACCAGCAAATCGCTTTCGCCGGCGCGCGGGTTGATGAGGCTGCCCAGCACCGCCGCCTTTTGGAACAGCCGGTAAAGCCGCTCCATGCCGCGCTGGAGCTTCTGGTTGTCGCCGGCAATCGCCATCCAGTCGGCTTCGCGGGTGTTCGGCGCGAGGCCGGAGCAGGCCAGGTTCATCGCGGGCAGCTTGCAGTGGCCCACGCGCCGCCACGCGGCGAGCGCCAGGTTGAACGCGGCAATCTGCGTGCAGCGCGGGTCTATCTCCAAACCGAACAGGTTGTCGCGGATGACGGCGGCGACGGCCTCCGCTTCGGACAGGTTTTCCTCCGCCATACGCAAGGTGACGAGACGCTCGAACATGGCGACGACGAAGTGGCCGCTGCCCATGCAGGGGTCGAGGCACTTGAGATCGGCCGCGGTGGTGGGCCAGCCGGAGAAGGTGCCTGCTGCTGGCCGCCAGCGAGTGCCGAGTGAGCAGTGATTTGAGGGAGATTTTGAATTTGAGTCAGTCCCTCCATGTCGTTCGTCCATTGTGAGCAGTGGGGTTTCGCTCGGGTCCGATGGCTCTTCCTTTGGCTCGTCTTTGACAAAACGAAGATACTTCCACTCGCAGCCGGGGAGGGCCACTGCTTTTCTGGCATCCTCTTCACTGATCACTGATGACTGATCACTGCTCACTTGCTTCCCCGCCCACCACGCGCCGAGGGTGTTGTCCAAGAGAAAATCCACCATGTAGTCCTCGGTGAAGAGCTGGGTGACGGACGGCAGTTCGTCGGCACCGATCTTGTTGCCGGAGGCATTGGACTCAATTTTTTTATCGGCCTGCCAGAACTGGTAGCACCAGCCGAGGCTGTCCCCGGCGGTGAAGACCTCCACCGGCAGGCCGGTGACGAGGGCGATGAGCGGCTTGCGATCCTCCACGGGGAGCTCCACCGCGCCCGCCGGGTCGTCGGCCCGGAAGATCTCCGGCAGCTCGACGGCGGCGAAGCGGGCGGCGACCGCCCACGCATCCTTTAATCCTTGGGAAGGTGCGAGTTCCTCGCAATCGTCCAAGGATACGTCCACCGGATTACCGGGTGTGCTATGCAATGGCGAGATGAGGAGCTTGTTTTCCAACAGGTAGCGGGCGAAGAGGATGCGGTGCCATTGGTCGTAGGCGAGCTTTTCGACGAGATGCGCGATCTCGTAGCTGCCGCGTTTGGTAGGACTCTCGCCATCGCCGAGCTGCTTGGCCTGCGCGAGGAGCTTCCGGCGGTGCGCCCGCTGTGCCGCATCCATGTGCGGGTAAGGATCCGGCTCATGCACAGCGAGCGCTTCCAGCGACTTGCGCGCCCCGGCCGTAGCGATCTTGCGGGCGTGCTTGACTGCCGTTTCCAACAGCTTGCGGTGGGGAGTGGTGAGGGAGGACATGGGGGAAGAAGGCGCTGGGAGATTGAGGATGGACGATGGATGAACGGGTCGTGCGCCGCTCAGAGGGTGATGGGGCCGAGCTTGAGTTGCTTCTCCGCCAGCTCGCGTGTGTCCGCGAGCCACTGGTCGAGCTCGGCAGCGGTGTGGATCGTTCTGCTCGGGAGAACCACACGGACCGCCTCCGGCTCCAGCAAAGCGCTGGCCTCCTCCAAGGCGCGGGAGAAGCGCTGCGGCACCGCGTCCAGCAGGTTGTGGCGGTCGGCGAGGGTTCGGGCGTGGAGGGCGGCGCGGATTTCCTCGTCCGTGCCGATGGCGGCCTTCGCCGGGGGCGTGAGCTGGCAGGTGGTGATGAGCGTGGCGTGCTGTTCGTCGCTCAGGCGGCTCCACAGATCCGAGGCGGCAAGCTTTTCCTGGCCGGCGGCAAACGCCGCGGCGAGGTCGTCCTGCAGTTTCCCAAGGGCACCGCGCAGGGCGGTGGTGAGCTGCTTGATCAGCTCCGGCAAGGGATCCGGGTCCGCCAGCAGGTTCCGGTCAAGGGTGATGGCGGCGATGGAGGTGGCGCAGGCATCTCCCTCCGGCAGGCCGCCGGCGAATGCTTGAAACCCCGCCAGACTCTGCCACTCGGGCCAGCGTTTGGCGATGGCGTCGGCGGATTTTTTCCACGCAGTGAGATCGGCGGTGAGGGAGTCCTTTTGTTTGTGGAGTTCGAGGAGCTGCGAGTTGCCGCTGAGCAACTGGAGGTCGCGGACCTCCCGGGTGTCGGGGGCCTCCGGACGGGGAGCCTCGCCACCGGCAGACTCCGCCAAGGCGAGCAGCTTCTGGAGGAACTGGGCGGCGGCCTCCGACTCCTTGCCGTTCTGGGTGGTGACGGAGAGCTTCTGGAAGAGTGCCTTGAGGTCGAGCCGCTGCTGCACATTGAGCGGCGGCACGTCCACGTAGAAGCTGGCCACGCCCACCTGGTTCTGCGGGAGGGTCTGGGCCTGCGCCGGGTTGCCATTGACGGTGGCGCGCAGGTTGCCGGCCACGAGCATGAGATAGAGCGCGCCATCAATCGCGTCCTGCGGCCAGCCGTAGGGGGCCGACTTGAAGAACTCGCGGATGTCCTTGCCCTTCTTCCCGGCCCCGATGAGGTCGAGGACCCGGCGGCAGACGGGATGCTTGGTGACATCGCCCGGGTAGCCGACCTGGGCGAGTGCTCCGACATCGCCGCCGCGCGCCTTGGTGACCACGAGGCCCCAGTTGCCGTGATCCGCTTCCGAGAACTGCGGGAAGAGCCGCTCCAGCGCATTGTCCGCCGAGTCCTGCACCTTGTCCGCCAGCTCGATGCCATTGGCCTCCTGACCGCCGCCGAGGAAAACTTTGGAGCCGCCCATGATCTGGCCCAGCAGGTCCTGGATGCGATGAGCGGCCACTTCCAGATGGGTCTCCACGGCCTTGCGCGCCTCGATGGCCTCCGGGGTGGCCGCGGTGCCGTGGGCATCCAGCGTCTCCTGTGCGGCGATCTGGGATGCGATGGCTTGGCGCAATTCCTCGTGGTGGAGCCGCGGCAGGTATCCGAAGAGCATCGGGCTATCGACGCCGGCGGCCCGGGCATCGTTGAGGATGGATTTTTCGTCGTCGCTCCAGCCATCCCGCAGCCAGAGGGAAACTTCGTCACTGTTGGAGCCCGGGCGGCTCGACGACAACTCGAACGCCAGCTTGCGCGCCTGGTTGGAGGTGCCCTGCTTCAGGGTCACCGGCTTGAGGGCCTGCTTGGCACCCGTGCGGAGAAGTTCGGCCCGCTTGGAGTTGATGCGTTCCTCGTCACTCAGCGCGGAGGCACGTCGGCGGTTGAAGTCATGCGTCCAGCGCGCGCCTTCCTTGGTCTGGAGGCGGAATTCCTTCTCGACCGCCATGAGCTGGCCGGTCTTGACGAGATCTTCCAGCATCGCCGGCACCTTCTGCTCCAGCTTCGGTCGGTCTGTCTTGAGATCGCTCACCAGGAGGTCCACCAGCGTCTCGGCATTGGCGCGGACGCCATCGTCAGCACCGGGGGTTCGCGGCAACTTGCCGATGAGGAAAATCAGGGCGCAGAGGCTGGAGCGGAGCGTGCCCTCCGGCGTGCCGTCGCGCTGCTTGCGGATGATCTCGTCATACTCGCGCTCCAGTTCCCCGGAGTTGAGCAGGTCGGTGGAGATCTGGTCGTAGATGAAGTCCGCCGGCACCACTGAGCCGACAGCCGCGGCGGCCGTCTCGCGGGTCGCCTCGAAGACGACCTGCATCTGCGAGCGCAACTGGGCTTTGGTTCCGGAGTGGTCGGTATTGCGCAGCACCTTCTCCCAGAACCGCCGACGGGTGGGGAGCAGCGGGTAGTCGGCGACGAAGTATTTCTCGTCGTCATGATTTGCCGCTAGACGGGTATCCTGGAGGTGGCGGGCGAGTTCGCCTTGATTGGCCTCCATGCACCGGGAGATCGCCGCTTCCTGCTCCGGCTTCTTGCGGAGGACCGTCTTGCGGATGACGCTCTCGACATCGGTGTCGGAAAGCTGGACGCGGACGAAGAAGCGGGCCTGAAGGCGCTGCAAGCTGGGAGTGGTGTTCAGCGCGGACTGCCCGGTGCCGACGATGAGCAGGCGGCTGCCGAGGTCCGTGCTGCAATGCTCCGCGATTTCCTGCACGTCGTTCGCCCGCGGGATCTTCTCGCCGATGAACTGCTGGACTTCATCCACCACCAGCAAGGTGCAGGGGAGCTGGTCGCCATCGCCATAGACCTGCTTCATGATCTCGAGCGTCTGGAGAATCGTGGGTGAGGTGATCTCCGGCCAGCCGGTGCGGATGACTTCCTGGACGTTCGGCAGGGTCCCGTATTTGGGATCGGCTGCGAGCAGTGCCTCGGCCAGGGGCACCGAGTAGTTCATGCTCTCCACCTCCTCCATCAGGCTGCAATCGTTCGCCATCAACGCCGCCGTGACAGCGGCTTCCAGGCCCGAAGAGCGGAGCCAGAGGATGAATTTCGCGTGGGCGAGATCCTCCGGGAGCCCGGCGGAGCGCAGGACCAGCTGGACGAAGGCGAGGCGGACATTGTCCATCGAGCCCGCGCCGAGCGTGCCGGCCGCCGCGCGCAGACCGCCCAGCGGCTTGCTGCGGGTGCTCAGTTCCTTCAGCAGATCCGAAATCTCGGACGGCAGCTTCACCAGTGAGCGCGCGGTGGCTCCGTCGGCGAAGCGATAATCCTCCCAGAGGTAGCGCAGCACTTTGACGAGGTGGGATTTACCACTGCCGAAGAAGCCGCTGACCCAGACGGCCTTCTGCTCCGGCTGACCCAGGCCGGCAAGGTAGGCCTTGAGAATCCGCTCCAGTCCCCGGGCGTACTCGCCATCGCAGACGAAGGTTTCCAACTCGAAGCGGAGCGTCTGGATCTGGCGTTCGTCGTGACCGATTTCGGAAACTTTCGAGACGCCGTTGTTGAGCAACTCCAGGGTGGTGGGGTCGCGGAAGTAGAGTTCGCGGTTGGTCATGGGGTGAGAAAGCTTTCGGTGGAGGTGATCGGCGTGGCCATGTAGTTGAAGCCATCCCGGGCATCCATGAACCGGTAGAGGGTGCCTTGGAACTCGCCGGGGAACATGACGAGCAAGCGCCCGCGCACGCTGTCTTCGACGCGGTCGATCAGGGTGGAGACGCGCATGAAGTCGAAGAGCGAGGCGAGACCGGTGATGACCACCACGCTGTCCGCATCGGACTGGGCGCAGGCGGCGTCCACCATGGCGGCGGCGCGGAGTTCCAACTGGGTGCCGGCCTTGAGGTGCTGGGGCTTTTCGAAGATCGCCTCGCGATACTTGTGGGTGGTCAGGAACTCGGGAAGCAGGCCGGTGAGATCCACGGCGCTCCAGCCGTGACCGGCCC
>NEUO01000017.1 GCA_002304315.1 Verrucomicrobiia bacterium Tous-C4TDCM | reverse complement strand
CTGGCCCGGACGGTCCCGAAACGCTTTTGCTCAATCGATTATGAAGCATCCGGTCTGCCGGAAGGCGGAAGACCCGGCGCTGCGGGATCAGGAAGCTTCGCAAGGGATTTTTCGGAGTGCCCAGAAGTCTCCCGAACGATTTTCCAGAGTTACGATCCAAACGATGAAGGCCGTTTTGTCAAGATCACGCTGGGATGCACTGGGGGGTCACGAATTCTCATCTCAGGACCAACGACGCCGCAGCCGGCAGCAAGCCATCGTCCTGCGGGCGGAGTGTCGAAAACTTTTTCGGTAACGCTCCCGCGCGTTTCCCGTTCAATGGAGTGAGTAGTCCCGCCCCCACGGAATTCGCCCTCCCGATCGGAACGCCGCTGCATGTCCAATTCCCTCCCCTGGGGCATGCAGCGGCTGCGGATCCCCTCTCAGCGCGACTCCAGCCGGAAGAACGCCGCGTTGTCCGGGGGGGTGAAGGTGAATTCCAGTTCGCCAAGGCCGTTGACGACGGTGCTGCCGGAAGTCAGCGGGAGGGAAAGGAAGCTGGTCAGATCGGTGGATTTCTTCACGCCGATGGTCAGCTTCACCTGGCCGGTGGCGGGGTTGCGCGCGATGAGCGGCGTGCCGATGTGCAAGGCTTGGACTTGGGAGGCCGTGTAAAGTCCGGCGCGGTTGGCGTCGGCGAAAAATGCGGCAACCATGGCGGGCTGACTCACTTGCCAGTCGAATGCGAGTGCCCGCCACGTGTATTCCGCGGCGTCGCTCAGGCCGTCGGCATCGGTGTCGGAGGAAAAGGAGAGGACCCGGCCGGTGAGCTGGATGACATAGGGGCTTTCGTCGGGGTCGAAGCCCCAGCCGCTGTTGCCTTCGGCGTGGACGACAACGCTCCAGCCGTAGCGCGGGACATTGAGGACCAGGGGCGCGCCCGAGAGTTTCGACGAATCCGGAGCCCATCCGTTCTGTCCCAGATCGCCGGAAAAGGTCTGATAGGTGTTCGCCGCCGTGAGCGCGAAGGTTTTCTCCATGGAGCCGGTGAGTTGGGCGGATGCGGAGTAGGAGAGGAACGCGACAGTGACCGCGGATGCTTGTGTTCCGCGCAGATCGACGGTGAACTGGAAGTTGGAAAGCGAGGTCCCGAGGGTGGCGGGGGTGGTGTATGCGGCGCTGTTGAGAATGGCCCCGGCCCACTGGTTGCCGGCGGTGGAAAAGTTCATGCTCATCACGGCGGCCCTGCCGTTTTTCCCGTTGGCCGTGCCGATTCCCGCAGTGGCCGTGACCGCGCCGCTGGCGGAAAACACCACGGTTTGCCAGGAGGCTGGGTTGGAGGTGGCGGCGTTGGAAACCACGCTGGTGGCGGTGGCCGTGGGATAGCCTTCCATCGCATCGTCGATCAGGACCTGGCCCCGGCTGGCGAGAGTGAGCAGTGCGAGGAGGGCGAGAGCGAGTGGCAGTATTTTCATCCGGGGGATCAGAGTTCGGTGATTTCGATGGGATGGAACTTCGAGGGTATGGTGGCAGGCCGATTCGTGACGGTGCGTTCGGTATTGTCGTTGTCCGAGGAGAGAGACTTCACCTGCTTTCACGGAATTCCCCTCCCCGCGTTACGTGAAAACTTCGCTCGGTCACGAAAGGGTTCCCATTCCCGCATCTACGGCCACCCGCGGCTCAAGGAATTGGCTCCTTCATGCGAATTCCCTCGCGCTTCATCGGGCAATCCTGCTCCTCAGGCCGATGGAGGAACTCTTGGAAGGAATGGACCGGCACGGGTGGGCAACGATGCCGGGCTGCGTTGGCGACGAGGATTCGCGGCGCTTGCGGCGGGAATGCCAGGACGCCTGCGATCTCGGCGCCTTCCACCAAGCCGGTGTCGGTCGTGGTGACGGGACCGCCGTCCGGGCGGAGATCCGAAGCGACCGGGTGCTGTGGTTGCAGCCCGGCGAGGAAGCGGTCGAGCAGGCGATCTATCTCGCGAAGCTGGAGCTCGTGCGGCTGGCCCTGAACCGACGCTTCTTCCTCGGACTGTTCGACTTCGAAGGCCACTTCGCGATCTATCCCGAAGGAGGCTTCTACAAACCGCACCTCGACCGCCACAGCGGGACAACCGCCCGCGTGGTGACCGTCATTCTTTACCTGAATCCCGACTGGCAGGCGGGCGATGGCGGCGAGCTGAAGTTGTGGACGAACTCCGGCGAGCAGAGCGGCGACTTCGAACTGATCGAACCGCGGATGGGTACGATCGTCTGCTTCATGGCCGGGGAATTCTGGCACGAGGTTTTGCCGGCAACGAAAGAGCGGATGAGCATCACGGGGTGGTTCCGGCAGCGGTGAAGCCGTCTTGCGCGGATCGGGATACCCGCCAGATTCTCACGTGATTTGCCCATCCACCCGCGCGGCGGCGCTCGACCACCTCTCGGCCTTTCTCCCGAAAGCCCCGCTCTACGCCCGCGACCGCAACCATGTGCAACCCGGCCACCCGGCGGTGTCGCGGCTGTCCCCTGCAATCCGCCACCGGCTGATCTCCGAGGACGAGGTCGCGGCGTCCGTCCTCGGCAAGCATGCGGCCGGGCGGGTGGAGAAGTTCGTCCAGGAAGTCTACTGGCGGCGCTACTGGAAAGGCTGGCTATCGCTGCGGCCACAGGTCTGGCGCGACTACCTGGACTCGCTCGCAAGCTTGCCGCACAGCGAGTTCGCCCGGCGGGTCGAAGCCGGTGCATCGGGTAACGCGGTGATCGATCACTTCGCGAACGAACTCGTCGCCACCGGCTACTTGCACAACCACGCGCGGATGTGGTTCGCTGCGTGGTGGGTGCATGAAGCCGGGCTGCCGTGGCAAAGCGGCGCCGCGTTCTTCTTCAAGCACCTGCTCGACGGTGATCCGGCCGCGAACACGCTCTCGTGGCGCTGGGTCGCCGGGCTCCAGACACCGGGCAAGACCTACCTCGCCCGCCGCTCCAACCTTGAGAAATACCTCGCGCCCGGTCTCCTCGAATCCCTGGCCGACGGCCTCACCCACTTCGAGCATCCGCAGCCCCGCCTGCCCTCGGTGCCCGCGAAAGAACCGGTCACCCGGGCGGAGTTGCCGGCTTTGGAGTTCCGCCCCGCCGCGACCACCGGACTTTGGATTCACGAGGAGGATCTCTCCCCGGAAACCTCGCCGCTGGCCGGGCACGCCTTCGACTCGATCCTCGTCACCGGCCATTCCTCAGCCTGGGACCAACACGGCTTTCCGGCATCGAAGCGGCAGTGGATGTTAGACGCGCTGGACGACACCGCGCGACGGGCGACGGAGCATTGGAAAACGGCGGCGTCGACCGTCACGCCTACCGGTCTCGCGCAGGCTCTGGCCGATTGGTCGAAAGAGCACGCGCTCGGGCAGATCGTCACGCTGCGGCCGGACACCGGGCCGCTCGACGATGCCTTGCCGGATGTCATCGCCGCGCTGGCCGGGGTCGGGATTCATCTCGCGTTCGTGGACCGCCCCCGCGACCTCGTCCTTCGTCCGCTGGCCTCCGGCGGCTTCTTCCAATTTTGGGAACGGATGCAAAAGCGCGGGCTCTTGCCGGTCCCCGTAGAGGTGGCGTGATTCAACAGAGTAGTCGGAATATCCGCAGCCCATGATGTTTAGGATCACTTGATTAGACGTTGAAAATCGCCTGATTTCCCTTATACCCGGGGCCATGGACCTGCTTGGCCGCCATCCCTTCGACGCCCTGCTTCCGGGCGGGTGGATGGCTGCGTATTTCGGATTCATCCTCGCCGTGCCGCTGGTGCTGCTCGCTTTCCTGGCCGTCCGGCGGCGGGGAAGGAGGCGCGTCTTGCACGCGCTGCTGCCGGCCGATTCCGCCGCGGTACCAGGGGATTTCTCGCGCTTTGGCCAGCCGTGGATCGGGCGATTGGCCTATCTCGGCTTCCCGGTAATCCGCATCATGAAGTCGCCCGACGACGCGGAACCGGAAACCATCCAGTGGCTGCTCGCGAGCCCGAAAGACCGTGCTACGGGGGTGCTCATCGGCACGCTGTCATCCGGCGGGGGCAGGCCGGCGTTCGCGCTGCGACTCGTGACTTTCCTCAACGACGGACGCGCCATTGTCACTGCCGACCGCGTGATCACGCGCCGGCCACCGGCCCACTGGGCACTGGTGCAGCGCCGCTTCGAAACGCTGGATGGCCAGGTGCAGGAACACCGGACACAGGTCGCCGCGCGGTCGAACGGAGCACTCGCCCTGATGCCGCAGCCGCTGGAACTGCCTGTCCGGCTCGCGGCGGAAGAGCGCGCGGAGTTCGAGGCCTTGCAGGCATCCGGCGACTACTCGGCCTGCGGTCCCAACGCTCTGCGGCCCGCCTTGTCGAGGCTGCCGCTGCTGGCCTGCCGGGACTTCGCGGCGATCTTCTCCGGCAGCGCCTTCCCCTCCGGCCGGAGGAAGGACGTCGCCAGCGCCGCCCGCGACACCACGCCGGGCGAGGAGGACATCGCCCCGATCGGGGCCTCGATGACCCTTTCCACCGACCAGCTCGTCGAGCGCGATATCCTCCGATACCGCAAGCACAGCGACCAGGCGCCGGGCGGCAAGCACCTGTTCTTCCGCCTGCTGTTGCTGGCCGCGACCCTGATCTTCTTCACCCTTACCTTCGGCCGAGAGGCACCCGTCCAGACCATCGGGATGCTGCTGGGAATCATCGCCGTCCACGAGTTCGGCCACTGGCTTGCGATGAAGCTTTTCGGCTACAGCGGAATGGGCCGTTTCTTCGTACCTTTCGTCGGCCCGATCGACCGCGGACGAAAACTCCACGCCACCCCGTGGCAGCAGATCTTCGTCATCCTCGCCGGACCCGTGCCTAGTTTGATCGCGGGGCTCGGCATTCTAACAGCCGGCTTTTTCCTGCCACAGATGCCGCTTTGGCTGCTCGATCTCGGCGGCTGTGCGATCGTGCTGAACGCCTTCCACCTGCTGCCCTTCCTGCCGCTCGACGGCGGAAAAATCGTCGACCTTCTCGTCTTCCGCGACCTCCCGTTGCTGCGACCCTTGTTCACCGCGGTTTCCGCCATCACCACTCTTCTCGCTTCGTTCTTACTCCGCTCCCGGGCCATCCGCGTCATCGCGATCGGGATGTTCGCGGGCCTGATCTGGGACATCAAAATGATCAAGGTCGTCCGCGGCGGCCGGCGGCTCGGCTGGGCCGGTTCGATCAATGACGAGGACGAGGCGCTGCGCCGGATCTTTCGCGGCGTGAGGGGCGAGGAAAACGAGGCCTTCCTCCGCAGCCACGACTGGCAGCGGCAGATCGACGTGCTGCTCGCCGAGGTCCTGCGCAAGCGCCCGGGCTTTGTGACCCGGATCTTCGGCGGCGGACTTTACTGGCTGTTCTGCATCTTGCCGATCCTGCTGGTCATCGGGCTCTTCGCCCTCTTGGTACTTGGCGGACTCGGCAGCATCGGCCGCTATCAGGCCGACAGCGAGGCAATCGTCAAAGACTTCCCGGCCGAGCCACGCACGATCACCGAAGCGCAATTCGCGGCGCTCGATGCGTTGATCACCGCCACGCCGGGATCCGTTGGCAATCCCGCCAGAACCGCCAAGCTCGGAGCATTGCTCGACAAGCTCGACTGGACCGCAACCCACATTGCGCATCGCTCCGACCTGATCGATCCCGCGCTCTTCGCCGTGTGGCTGGACGTCCTCTGCGGCAAGCTGGAAACGGCGACCCGCGAGGGCCGGCTGCCCGAGGCCACACGGCGGGCGGAACTGCTGCTGCACGGGCTCCGCACGATGGAGCCGGCACTCACCTTGGCCCACCGGGAAGTCCTGTGGGACGCCGAACTCCGCACCCCGGCGGAAGTCGAGAAGCTATCGGCGACCGGAGAGATCGACCCCGTGACGCTGCAGCGGATCGAGTCCCGCGTGAACGCGCTCATCAAGGCCCCGCTGCCCGAAGTGGAGAACCTGCTGCTGGTCGGCGGCTGGGGCGCGGCGCAGGCCGAGCGCGTGGCGAAGATCACCCTGCGCGACGAAGACAACGGCCCGCTGCTGGGCGACGCGCGCTTCTGGCATCAGGTTTACCCGGAATTACGACATTTATCGGAGAACGGCTTTTCAATCGATGGCGGCACCCCGGCGACCGTGGCACTGGCCCGACATTGGAAGAAGACCCGGCAGGTTGGCGCGCTCCCGGCCAAACTGGACGAACCCGTTTCGGCCAGCCCGGAAGAAGCCGCATTCATCATCGTCTTCTGCGAGAACCACCGGCGCCGCAGCACCACCTTGTCGGCCCTGCGGTTCGAAGCCTCACGCCGGAAGTCCGGCACCTTTCCGGCCGCGTGGAAACACTCGATTCCCGACGGTGCGACGCTGGAGTTGATCCGTCAGCCAGCGGAGGTCGGCCTGCAACTCACCGATGTCCGCGTCCACCAGGGACCCGCGCTGCCGGCATGGCTCGGCAGCGGAGCGAAGGCACCGCCGGCGCTCGACCACAAGTGCCCGCTCCACGGCTTACGTTAGGATCCGCGTCACCCTGGTAAAGTCGCAGTCCTTCTATCACCGCTTCGGATTCACGACTCACACCGAGTGGGAGGATTCCAAGGGTGGCACGCATCCGGCGGCCCACCTCGATCTCGCCGACTTCCGGCCGGACTTCACGCGGGAAGTCCTCCTGCGGCGACTTGGGCGGGTGCCATACCCCCATTCGATTTCGATACCCGGCAAACTTCGACGGTCGGGAGGATCGGGACCATGGATGGCGGTCGTGACAGGATCACTACGGTCCGACTCACACCAACCCCGCACTCCTCAATCCGATGAAATTCAAAACTACCGCTCCCCGCCGCCTCACCTTGTGGCGGATCGCGCCGCTCTTTTGCGCGGCTTTCGTCTACCCCATCACGGCGGTCGCCTCCAGCCACAGCGACGCCCCGCTCATCAAGCAGGACCCGCAAGCCAACCTCACCGATGTCTACACTTTCGTCGGCACCAGATACAACGACCCTTCGGTGCACGTCCTCAACGTCCTTGTCTCCGTCCGGCCCTTCTCCGATCCCGGCGACGGCGTGATCTACGAGCGCTTCGCGGACGATGCCATTTACAGCATCCACATCACCGATCCGGTCACCGGTAGGCTCGCGCAGCAGTTTGACTTCGAGTTCTCGTCGATCACCGACGTGAAAAACCCGGACACCATTCTTTCGTACGGCCGCGGCACCGGAGTCGGACCGATCGTCACCATCGGCGACGCCCAGTAAAACTTCACCCAGACCTACGACCTCACCGCCAGCAAGATGAGCGGCAAGGGGCGCAACGCGAAGTTGCGCGAAGTCTTCATGGCGAAGGCGCTGCCGGTCGCCCCGCCGAACGTCGGAGCCCGCACCACCCCGGCCTACAACGGTCCGGATGGCAAGGCCGTCTCCGGCGCGGTGGACTTCGCGGGGCTGGATAGCTTGACCAAACAAGCGATCTCCCCGGTGGACAGCGGCATCGTCGCCTGGGCCGGCCCGCGCGAGGACGGATTCTACGCCGACACCCCGGGGATCTTCGATTTCCTCGACCCGCGGATCGTCAACAACGACGGCGACGGCAACGACGGACTCGGCCAGGACGACGGCGGCGTGGATGGCTTCAAAGGCTTCAACGTGCTGACCTTCGCCGTGCAGAACCCGCTCACCGAACTGGAGCCGGTCGCCTACCAGGCACCGCTGCTTGGGGCCCGCACCGGCGTCGGCGTCTATGCCTCGGTCAGCCGCCGTGCGACCACCACGCGTCGCACCGGCGCTGCGCCTAACAGCCGCGGTTCCTGGGTGCAGGTGAACCGCCTGGGCAATCCGCTGTTCAACGAAGTGCTCGTCGCACTTCGCGACAAGGATCGCTACAACTGGACCTCGCCGGAGAATGACGAGGACTATCGCAAGTATGCCGAGAACCCCGAGGTCGCCTTCCTGATCAATGCCGTTCTCTTTGCCGATCCTGAAGGCGACGGTCCGTTGGCCACCACCGGCCGCACCGACCTCGCGGCGATCTTCCTGCCCGACGTGATCCGCGTCGACACCACCACCGGCCCCGTGAAGCTGCCCGGCCAGGCCGGCTTCAATCGTCTCAGCCTGATCGGCGGCGACACCGCCGGCTGGCCGAACGGCCGCCGCATCGGCGACGACGTCGTGGACATCGCGCTCTCCGCGGTGGCCAGCGGCCCGAGCTACAGCGCCATCACCACGGTCGGCGACAATGTCGACTCGAACGACGCGATCTACAACCAGGTGTTCCCCTACCTCGCCACGCCGCACGCCGGCTCGGCCGTCGATCAGCGCCAGTCGCCCTAACAGCCCCCGGTTAACGCAGGCCGGCGATGCTTCCCCCGGAGTGTCGCCGGTCTTTTCTTACCACTCGTCCTCACCATGAAACTTCCCTCTCTCTTTCTCGTTCTCGCTCTAACATCCGCCGGAGCGCACGAGCACCACGATTACGAAACCCCGGCTCCGGCGAAGAAGGTATCCGCCGACCCGGAACTGGATCGCCTGAAGCTGCTCGCGAATCTCAAGGCCGCCGGTGCCAGCACCTGGGTGCGGCTCGGTGATGCCCTGATGCAGCGGGCCCGCGACCGGGTGTCGCATGATTTTACCGAGGCCGCTGCCGCGTATCAGAAAGCGCTGGCCCTCGATCCTGAAGACATCGGCGGACTGGTCGGCATGGCATGGGTCAAGAATTCCGAACACGATTTCCCCGCCGGCCGCGAGTGGGCGGAGAAGGCGCTCGCCGCAAATCCGCAGCAGGTCGAAGCCCACGCCTTGATCGCCGATGGTGCGATTGAATTGGGCAACTACGATGAAGGCTACGAGCACTGCCAGGCCGCGCTTCAGACCCGCTCCGATCTTTCGACCCTGAGCCGGATGGGGCACCTGCTCTGGATCACCGGCCGCGCCACCCAAGGCCGCGCGATGATGCAGCAGGCGATCGATGCCGGCGGTCCCTATCCCGAGAACGCCGCCTGGTGCCGCGCGGAACTGGCCCAGATGAATTTCTAATCCGGCGCGATGTTGCCGGCGGAGCAACTCGTCACCAAAGCCCTCGAGGCCGCGCCGGAGAACCCGCGCATCCTGGCGATTGCGGGCCGCATTTTCACGGCCAAGCAGGACTACCCGAAGGCGATCGGACTCTATGAAAATTCGGCCGCGATCACGCCGAACCACGAGGCGCTCGCGGGCCTGGTCGATCTCTATCAGCTCACCGGCGAGCCGGAGAAAGCCAAGCAACAAGCCGAGCGGGTGCTCGACTTTCACAAGGCCCACACTCATGACGGCCACGTCCATTCGCACGGCGAAGGCAATGCTCAGCTCGCCCGCTTCATGGCCGACCACGACCGCGAACCGGAGCTCGCGCTGAAGGAAGCCCGCGCGGCTTACCAGACCTACAAGAACGTCAGCACCACCGACACCCTCGCCTGGTGCCTCCTCAAGGCCGACAAGCCGGAAGAGGCGCAGACCATGATCCGCCGCGCGATGAAGAGGAAAACGACCGATGCGGAGCTTCATTTCCACGCCGGGATGATCGAGCTCGCGCTCAAGCAACCAGAGGCCGCCCGGAAGTGCTTCAACCGTGCGCTCAGCATGAACCCGAACTTCCACCCGGTCCGGGCGAAGCAGGCCGCGGAAGGAATGGCGAAGTGATCCCCCGGATCGCCGCCGGCGCAGAAACTATGGGGCCCCGGTGATCGCCGAGATCTTCTCAAAGCCCTCCTTGGTCAGATCGCAGCGGACAAAGCCCCCTCCGAAATAGACGAGGGCCTCATGGCAGCCTTCGCAGAGGATGACTTCACGGCGCTCATCCCCCTCACCCCAGCGCAGATAACAATCGGCATGAAATCCCCCGCAACCCTTCTCGCCCCACCACGGCGCATAGGTTGCGGAGTCGGCGAGGATCGCGGCAAGCTGCGTTGCTTCCGCATCCGCCAGAGCGGGATCGTCACGCCAGAACGCATGACCCTGCCGGACGGCGCGCAGGCAGAAAATCGACTGCGCCACCAACTTCGGAAGTTCGAAGCCCGGATGCGCCATTCCCGAGCGGATCTCGTCGGGCTTCCGGACTGGTGGCAGGAAGAATTCGGACAATGGCGTGGCGATGACCGCACCGCGCAGATTCCATCCGGTCAGGGCCGCCACGACCGGCC
Organism: Verrucomicrobiia bacterium Tous-C4TDCM; assembly: GCA_002304315.1. Taxonomy (GTDB): domain Bacteria; phylum Verrucomicrobiota; class Verrucomicrobiia; order Verrucomicrobiales; family Akkermansiaceae; genus Haloferula. The sequence continues at coordinate 28,256 of NEUO01000017.1, read as the reverse complement.
AGCAGCGCCATGCGACCACCACGAGAAGGACAATCCCTAACACGGCTCTCCCTCTTCCTTTCCGCCTGCCCGTCACCAAGGCGGTGGAATTGCTGGACGCTTCCATTTCCCCCGAATCAATCGCTTCGGGAGGATGTTCGGAAGCCCAATCGTCCGCTGTGTGGCGTGGTAAGAATTTGCGGTCCGTCAATAACTCCGCCCCCAGATCGCCCTCGCCTTCGTCCCATGACCGGTCAGGAAACACTTCGCTTCCTGGCCGTCCTGCTGGTCGAGCGGCAGGCAGCGGATGGTGATCTTGTGCTGCTTGGAAAGCTCGTCCTCCTGCTCCGGGGTGCCGCCCCATGAGGTGATGAGCCATCCGGGATTGTCCTGCGCCCAATGAGCGTGGAAGCCATCGAGTGAATCACAGGGCACAATGTTCGCATCACGAAACTCGGTCGCGCGCTGCAACAGCGTGTCGTGGATTTCCTGCAGGATGTCGGTGGCGTTGCGGAGGAAGTCTTCCTTGTCGGCGAACTCCTTCGCGTTGCTCGGCTGATCGCGGCGCTGCACGCAGACCTTGCGGGTCTCGATGTCGCGCGGTCCGATCTCAATACGGATCGGCACGCCCTTTTTCACCCACTCCCACTTCTTCACGCCGCCTTGGAGGTCGCGGGTGTCGACGTGGACGCGCAGCGGATCGCCGTGGAAATTCTTCTCGCGGCGGAGCGTCTCGGCGAGCGCCTGGCAGGCATCGAGCACCGCTTCCCGGGTGTCTTCTTTCGGCGTGACCGGGATGATCACGATCTGCTGGGTCGCCACCCGCGGCGGCAGCACGAGGCCGTCGTCATCGGCGTGCGCCATGATCAGCGTGCCGATCATCCGCGTCGAAACGCCCCACGAGGTGGTGTGGGCATGTTGGATGGTGCCGTCGCGGCCGGTGAAGGAAATGTCCTGCGCCTTGGAGAAATTCTGGCCGAGGTAGTGCGAGGTGCCGGCCTGGATCGCCTTGCGGTCCTGGACCATTGCTTCGACAGTGAGGGTCATGTCGGCACCGGGGAAGCGCTCGTTTTCGGTCTTCTCGCCGGGGATCACCGGGATCGCGAGGTGGTTGCGGAGGAACTCCTCGTAAAGGCCGTGGATCATCCGCGTTTCGGCGACTGCTTCGTCTTGGCTCTCATGCGCGGTGTGACCTTCCTGCCACAGGAACTCGGCGGTGCGCAGGAACAGGCGGGGACGCATTTCCCAGCGCATGACGTTGGCCCACTGGTTGATCAAAAGCGGCAGGTCGCGGTAGCTCTGGACCCAGCGCGAGAAAGCCGCGCCGATGATCGTCTCGGAAGTCGGCCGGATGACGTAGGGCTCGGAAAGCTCGCCGGCGGGGATCATCTTGGTCTTGCCGGTGACGGGGTCCTTCACCATCTCAAGACGATGGTGGGTGACCACCGCGCACTCGGTCGCGAAGCCCTCGGCGTGCTCGGCTTCCTTTTCCAGATAGGCGATCGGAATCAGCAGCGGGAAGTAGGCGTTCTGGTGGCCGGTCGCTTTGAATTTCCGGTCGAGCTGCTGCTGGATCAGCTCCCAGATGCCGTAGCCCCACGGCTTGATGACCATGCAGCCGCGGGTCTCGGAATTCTCCGCCATGTCGGCGGCCTTGATGACCTGCTGATACCATTCGGGGAAATCCTGGGCGCGGGTCGGGGTGATGGCGGTTTTGTCGGACATGGCTTGGGAAGAGAACATCGAACATCGAACGCCCGACATCGAATGTCGAATGTCGAATGAAAGGCAGTCAGAGGCGCGGCGCGCGGATTTGGAACCGGGGACGCGGGGATTTGCACGCGAAATCTCAGGCAGGAATCCCGGGACACCCCTGTCCACCCGGACATTGCCAAGTTCCCCGACGGAGGTTAACGTCCGCCATGGTCTCACAAGCGGATGCAGTATTTCAGGAAGCATTGCAGCTTCCGGAGGAGGTTCGTATGGATCTGGTCGAACGACTGATCATCAGCATGCCGGGCTATCGCGACATTGAGGAAGAGCAGATCGAAATCGCGCGGAAACGCCTTTCCGAAATGCGATCGGGCACCATCGCTGGCGTCCCGGGAGATCTGGTTCTCGCCCGGGTGCAGGCCTCACTGGATGCTCGACGGAAGTCATGACCTACGAGTTCCACCCTGCTGCGGAGCAGGAGTATGCCGACGCAGCCCATTGGTATGAGGATCAGGTCGAGGGCTTGGGCGGGCGCTTCGCCGCGGCAATAGGCCAGGCAGTAATGTCGATCCTCAAGGAGCCCGGAAGATTCCAGCACCTCGGAGACGGGCTCCGGGTCTTCCGGCTGAACCGATGGCCTTACAAGCTTTACTACGGGTATGATCAGGGCGGTTCTCACATTCGAATCGTTTGCGTGATGCACCAGAAGCGTCAGCCGGAATACTGGATGGAGCGCCTTCGCCGATAGAGGAGCTGTCTAGGGAGAATTGCCACCTGGCACCTGGTTTCGGGAATCCCGGAAATACCTGCAACTCAGCGTTCGCCTCTGTGACCTTTGCGTCTCTGCGGTTCGTTGGATCCCGCCTTCACAGCATCCCCGCCGCCTCCTCCACCTGCAACCCCGTCGTCTCCCGGCCGATGGATGAACCCGTGACCCTTCGACCTGCGGTTGGAAAAGGAAACGGGCGAGCCGGCTCAGTCCACCCTGATCGGAAACTGCGTGGCCAACCGGTCCGCTGAAGGTGCGACCGGCAGATGGCCCGGACCCGGATTTGATGCCGGGCATGTCATCCCTTGGCACGTTGTCTCGATGTCCATGTTCACATCCACGACAAGGACGCGTGTGAACCCATTCGCATGACAACGAGCCATGACATCCATCCAGCGTTGATAGGTGGCATCGCCGTCGACCAGGATTTGCACCACCGGAGTCGAGGCGGCGCCTCGTGCCGCGGCTGCATAGCTCAATAGGTCCTCGTTCAACAACGGAAGCGACGAATCCGAATCCGCCCTGTCCAGCGGGATCAGACTGGCGGCGGCGTTGACGGAGATCGCCCCATCGAAATCAATTTTGACAAGTTTCGGCTCAATGTCCGGTGGCACAAGACTCCCGACCGCGGGCGGGAACTCCAGATAAAAGGCGCGTTGTTCATCGGCGGTAGCCGATCCGCGGACGAGGAAATCCAGTCGGTCATATCCGGAATCGAACGCTCCCCGCGCCGACCTTCGCAATTCCTTGAACCGCGTCCCCGCACTGGCACTTACCAGAATGCGGGACGAGACCCCTTCCAACGCCGCTTTTTCCCTTGTTTCCTTGAAGGCCTCGAAGGCCCCCGGCTCGGAGCGAGCGAGGGCCACAAGCGCCTTGTCGTGATAAAACTCCCAGGATCCATTGGCTTGCACGACCTCGGTAACTGCGGCGTTCCCCGGAAGAAACGCCGGAGCTGATTCCGATGTGACGAGGTCCTTGACGGTGGCTCCGCGCAAGGAGGAAGCCCCCTTCTCTTGCAGACTGGCCTTATCGCACCCGCCCCCGAACACCAGCGCCGCAAGCATGACCATCAAATGTCGCACGTCCGCTAAAACGCACTGTCGTGCTGCATTCTTAGGCAGGAAGGCCTGAGTCACAGCATCCCCGCTGCCTCCCGCAGCAACTCCTCCGTCGTCTCCCAGTCGATGCACGAGTCCGTGATCGACTGCCCGCGGACGAGCTGGTCGAGCGGCTTGGGGAAAGACTGGTTGCCGGCGACGAGGTTGCTTTCCAGCATCGACCCGATGATCGAGCGGTCGCCGGCGGCGCGCTGGCGGACGATCTCGCGGAAGACGCCGGGCATCTTCGCGCAGTCCTTGGCGCAGTTGGCGTGGGAGGCGTCGATCACCAGGCTCGGTGGGAGTTTCGCGGCGATCAACGCGGCGCGGGCGGCGGAAATACTAGCTTCGTCGTAGTTCGGGCCGTGGTCGCCGCCGCGCAGGATGACATGGCAGTCGGGATTGCCGGTGGTGGTGACGGCCGAGGCGATGCCTTCTTCCGACACGCCGAGAAAGGTCTGCGGCTGGCCGGCGGCCTTCACCGCGTTGATCGCGGCGACGAGATCACCGGAAGTCGTGTTCTTGAAACCGAGCGGCATCGACAGCCCGGACGCCATCTGTCGGTGCGTCTGGCTTTCCGCGGTGCGCGCGCCGATCGCCGACCAGGAGATCAGGTCGGCGATGTACTGCGGGGTGATCGGATCGAGCAACTCGGTCGCGGTCGGCAGGCCGAGGTCGATGACGCTGCGCAAAAAATGCCGCGCCCGGCGCAGGCCTTCCGGGATGTCATCGGTGCCGTCGAGACGCGGGTCCATGATCAGGCCCTTCCAGCCGACGGTGGTGCGCGGCTTTTCGAAATAGACCCGCATGACCAGGTAGAGCTTGTCGCGCAGCCGCTCCGCCAAGGCGGCGAGGCGGTGTGCATATTCGATGCCGGCCTCGGTGTCATGGATCGAGCAAGGCCCGACGATCACCAGAAAACGCGGGTCGTTGCCCGAAAGCAGCGATCGCAGGTTGGCGCGGGAGTTTGCAACAAAGTCCGCCCGAGCATCCCCGCGCGGGATTTCCGCCTGCAAGCGGGCCGGCGACGGCAGCGGGACGTTGCGGGCGATGTGGAGGTCGGTGACGCGCGAGGGCATCCCTTAGAGAAAAGTGCCAAGGGAGAAGTGCCAAGTGCCAAAGAAAGGCCGCTCACGCCTTCTCCCAAGGTCCGGTCACCGCCAGCGTCAGCCCGCGGGCCTGGAGATTGACGAAGAACCACTTGCCGTCCGGCGAGAAGCAGCCCCCGGCGAATTCGCCCTGGCCGTTGGAATTCCGGGCGAGGGTGAAAATCTTGCCCTCCGGCGTGACGCAGCGGACGTGGGCGGCGGGCGAGAAGCTGGGGTCGATCAGGTCTTCGCAGATGACGATCCCGCCCCACGGAGCCGGGCAGAGGTTGTCGCCGTTGGTCAGCAGGTCGCTTTCCTCAGGCTGGAGGAAAAGCTCGAGCGTGTCGGGTTTCGCGGCGTCACCGGAGGGATCGAGCTTGAAGATCTGGCCGCGGCGAGACGGCCCGCCGTCGGTGCAGCAGATGAAGAAGGATTTGCCGACGAGGTGAATCCCCTCGCCGCGGGCAAAGCGAGCCGCGCCGGCTTTGTGACCGCGGATCCGCAGGTCGTCTTTCGGCGAATCGGTGTCCTTGAGGTCGATCCACGTCGCTTTCATCGCCGAGCCGGCCGCCAGCCACTTCGAATCGGGATCGTAGTTCTGGAGATTGGCGGACGGCTTGTCGACGATCGCCAGCGCCTGCAATTGGCCCTTGGTGAGGTCGTTCTTTTTCTCCGGCAGGAAGCGGTAAAGCAGCCCGTCGCCACGGTCCTCGGTCAGATAGAGGATGCCGGTTTCAGGATCGAGCGCCACGGCCTCGTGGCGGAAACGGCCGAGCGCCTTGAGCGGGACCGGCTTCTGCACGCCCGGCTCGGCGGTCGCTTTCACCTCGAAGCACCAGCCGTGGCGCTGGCCGTGGCCCTGGGTAAGATCCGCCGGTTCCTCGCAGGTGATCCATGAGCCCCAAGGCATCGCCCCCCCGGCGCAGTTGCGGTCGGTGCCGGTGAGGGACAGGAAATGCGCGGTCTTTTCGCCGCTCGCCGGGTCGAAAACGAGGTTCGTGGTGCCGCCGAGCGACGGATTCCGGCCATCGTCGCCCGAATCGAACGAAAGCGCGGCATCGAAGCCGTCGGGCAACCGCGTATTATTCGCAAAGGGCCCCATGCCGGTCATTTCAAGACCAATCTCGTGGTTGCAGACGACCACCACTTTACCGTCCGGCCCCGCGAAGGCCGCCATCCCATCGGCCATGCCGGGGACCTTGAAGCCGTCGGTCATCGGCTCGCCGCGCTTCGCCAGCAGCCGGTAGCGGAAGCCTTCCGGGAGATCGATGATTCCCTTCGGGTCCTTGATCAGCGGGCCGAAGGGCTCGATCACCCGGGAAGAATCCGCCGCCCGGGTGTAGTGCTGCAGGCCGAGGAAAGCCAGGCCGGTGGTGCCGAGGAAAGAGCGACGCGTGGTCATGGCAGGCAGTCAAAGCCCGATCCCCGCCGGGTCAAGCACCCGGACGGCAAATGGCGGGATCGCACCGGAAACGAAAAAAGATCCCGCACTTTGGTCCGGACGCGAGATGGAGGTTTGACACGTCGGCAGGGGGCTGGTTGCCTTCTCCAACCTCGCAATCCAGAAACGCCCCGCAATGAGCGAAAACGAAATCCCACCACCACAGCCCTCCTCGACGATCCCCGCACCCCGGGCCACCTCGTCGATGCCGGCCTCCAAGCAAACTTCGTCCATCCCGCTGAAAAAGGAGACCGTGCGGGTGACCCTCAAGGCATCCGACGCGCCGCCAGCCGCTCCCGGAGCACCTGTCGTGCCGAAGCCCCCGATGCCCAGCGGCATTTCAGCTCCGCCGGCCCCGAGCGTGGCCGCGCCGCGTCCCGCCCCAGCGCCGACCATCGCCCTCCGCCCCGCCGGTGCCCCTACTGCCCCGGCTCCCGCCCCGACGATCCGCTTGAACACCCCCGTGGGTGCCGGTGCTCCGACCGTCGCGCTGAAGACCGCCCCGCTCGGTGCTCCCGGCGGCCAGACCGTTTCCCTGCCGAAGGCTACCGTGCAGCTCCAGCCGCCGACCCAGCCGCTCGGCACTTCCGGTCCCTCGCTGACCCAGGCCGCCACCATCCGCACTTCCGGTGACGAAGAGGAAAGCGCCGGTGTCTCCACCATTTCGAACATCCTCTCGATCCTCGGCTTCGTCGGCGCCGCCGCCGTGGTGGTGCTTCAGAGCATGACCGTCAGCCTCTGGGAAGGCTGGGACAAGCTGTTCTAACGACAACCCGAAACTCACCAATCCCATGATCTACCCCATCATCACCTTCCTCATCGCCGCCGGCGTTCTCGCCTTGGCCTTCCTCACCGGCACCACGCCGACCTGAGGATCCGCGTCGATCTGCTTCTGCAAGGACCGCTCCGCCCCCGTGGCAGGGCGGTCCTTGACATTTCCGGGGTCCCCTCCACCTTCCCGCCATGGCTGAGCAATTCAACGAAAGCAATTTTCAATCCGAAGTCATCGAGTCCTCCGTTCCCGTCCTGGTGGACTTCTGGGCCGAGTGGTGCGGACCCTGCAAGATGATCGGACCCTTGATCGACCAGCTTTCCGGCGAGCTCGACGGCCAGGCCAAGGTCGGCAAGGTCAACGTCGACGAAGCCCGAAACCTCTCCGTGAAATACGGCGTGAAGAGCATCCCGCTCCTCCTGTTCTTCAAGGACGGCGAGGTGAAGGACCAGATCGTCGGTGCCAACGTCACCAAGGAGATGCTCAAGCAGAAGCTGCTGGCCCTCGCCTGATTGTATCATTCTCCCGTTTTCGAGAACGGCCGGCGCGCGAGCTCCGGCCGTCTTCGCGTTCGCGCGGAACTTTTCCCTTCGACGATCCTCCCGGTCCGATTCCCCGACGTTCAGGACACGCGCCTTCGATATCGCAGAACCCGCCGTCCACCTGCAATCCTGGTATGACAAGCTCGGCTTCCGCTTCATTGAATTCGCCGACTGGTCGACCACCAACTACCGCAGCGTAATCCTTTCGGAATCCTTGATTCCGGGCCGAAGATGATCGGGATCGCCCGGCGCTACGAACCGTCACTCGCCGAAAAAATGCCGCCCGATCCGTGAGGCCGGCGTGTCGTGGTCGCTCTCCCAACAGACGTCTCCATCCCCCGGGCTTGCATCGGCGCGGCGGGAGGTCTTGAAAAGGTCGGCCGATGGATCCCTTTCACCTCACCCTGCTCGCCGCCGGCATCGCGGTGGTCGCGTTCCTTTATTCCTCGGTCGGACACGCCGGGGCATCGGGCTACATCGCGGTGCTCACCCTGGCCGGCTTCGCGGCGACCACGGTCAAGCCGGTCGCGCTGGTGCTGAATGTCGTGGTCGCCGTGATCGGCACCGTCCAGTTCGCACGGGCCGGGTACTTCTCGTGGCCGCTGTTCTGGCCCTTCGCCTTGCTCTCGGTCCCCGCGGCGGCGCTGGGCGGCTACCTTCTTCTCCCCGCCACCTATCTCAAGCCCTTGCTCGGCGTGGTCCTGCTGTTCTCCGCCGCCCGCCTTTTCCTCCGCAAAGGCGACCCCGCGGAAACCTCCCCCCCCGCCCGCCGCACCGCGCTTGCCACCGGCGCGGGCATCGGCCTGCTCTCCGGACTGACTGGCACGGGAGGCGGGATTTTTCTCACCCCGCTGATGCTCCTGCGCGGCTGGTCGAAGGCGAAGCAGGCCGCTGCGGTCTCGGCTCCCTTCATCCTCGTGAACTCCCTCGCCGGGCTCGGTGGCCACCTCGGCAGCGGCCGGCCGGTGCCCGCTTTCGCATGGTGGCTGGCCATCGTCGCGGCCCTCGCCGGGCTGGCCGGTTCGCATCTGGGAAGCCGTCGCATCCCGGTGCGCGGCATTCAAATCCTGCTGGCCACGGTGCTGGTCATCGCGGGAGGAAAGCTTCTGACGATGTAGCGGGAATCGCTCACCCTAAGAGGAAAGTCGATAGTTGAAAGTGGATGGTTGATAGCTGATCCAGAAGAATTCACGTCGGATTGGAACCTCATTCTCCGGGTGAGCCAGGAACTCGGCGCAAGCCCCTTATTCCAAACTATCAACAATCAACCCTAGACTCTCAACTCGGCTTTCAGCCTCACCGCTTCGCCATCTGCTTGCGGAACAGCGGGATGAACTCGGCATCGATCCACGAGAAGGCCGCGTCCAGCCCCTGCTCGCGGTAGATCCGGCCGATCTTCGCCTCGACGGCGGTCGGAGGGCCGAACGCACTCAGGAAATCATTCGAGGTCAGCCGGGTGAACCATTCGCCATCCATTGATCCCCGCTCGCGCAGCACCCAGGACCGGGCGAACAGCGCCAGCACCGCATCCCCGATCCACGCGAACTCGCGCTCCACCTTCACTTCCTCCGTCTTGTTCATTGCCGCAAAAGCCTAGGTTCAAGGAAGCGGCCGGGCCAGCTTTTGCATCCGCTGACGCTCCAGCTTTTCGCGCAATGCGGATTCGGAATCCGAGTTCCAGTAGCCCGGCTGCAGCTCCATGAAGACGCTGGTGTAGGGCAAGGCGGTGGTGGTCCGGATGACCAGCACGTTAAAGCTCTTCGTCGCATCCTCGATCAAGGTGACCAGCGAATGGTTCTCAAGTTCGGTCGTCTCGTGGGCATGCATCGCCGGCTTGAGCTGCTGGCGGAATTCATCGATCCCCGGCGCGTAGTCGTTCTCCACCGCCCGCAACTCACGCGCCACGTAAACCCGCGGCGTCACATGCTCCGTCTGCTCGAGGGTCCTCAGCACCTCATCGACCACCGCCGGGATCTCCTCGTTTGCATTGATCTGGCGCACACCGGGCCGGCTGTGCGCGGGAAACGAAGCCTCGGCGATCACGATCCAGTTCCGGTAGCCGAGCTGCGCGGTCTGCATCGCCAGAGCGTCCCGCCATCCTTGGTCCTGCGGCATGAAGCCGCATCCCGCCACCACGAACGGGGAGAGAACCAGGCAACTGCGGAACCAGGAAAACATCCGCGCGAGTAAACGACGGCCCGGAGTGGCTGTCAACGGAGGGGCTGTAACACAGCCGTGCAACTTTCAGGACCCGTCGAAGGAGGAGCGGATGAAGAAGCTGGAAAGAAATCACGCCCATGCGCCGCTTCGACCGGCGGATTCGGGAGATGCAGTTCTGAAAAAAGAGCGACCTTGGAGAGGTCGCTCTTTTGAAGGCTGCCGGTCTGAAGACCAGCGCTCCCGGGGGGTTCACATCAACTGCGCCCCGGCGTCCGCCAGTTCCGAGCGCTCGCCACGACTGAGCGAGACGTGGGCGACGAAGGGCAGGCCCTTGAGTCGGTTGCGGGTGTAAACCAGGCCGTTGCTGCGGCTGTCGACGTAGGGGTTGTCGATTTGCGCGGGGTCGCCGACGAGCACCAGCTTGGAGCCGCGTGACATCCGGGTGACGACCGTCTTGGCCTCCTGCGGGGTGAGCTGCTGGGCCTCGTCGAGCACGAAGAAACGGTTCGGGATGGAACGGCCGCGGATGTAGCAGAGCGCTTCCACCTCGATGATCCCTTGATCCATCAGGATTTCCCACGGCTTCTTGACCGGGCCGCCGGGACCTCCACTCTCGGACTTCGGCTGTTTGCGGCGCGGGCCGAGCGGTGTGACCGGGCGCATCAGCAGGTCGAGCGCGTCGTGAATCGGCTGAAGCCACGGCCGCATCTTCTCGTCCAGCGTTCCCGGCAGGAAGCCGAGCTGGTCGCCCATCGCGACCACCGGCCGGCTGACGGTGAGACCGTTGTAGCGGCGGTTGAACATCTCATGCAGGCCCGCCGCGACCGCCACCAAGGTCTTGCCGGTGCCGGCCTGACCGTAGCAGGTGACCAGCGAAATGTCGGGATTCAGCAAGGCATCGATCAGGCAGCGCTGGCCGAGATTCATCGGCTTCAAGGCGGTGCCGTCCTGGATCTTGAGCGCCTCGGGAATCTGCAAGCGCACCAGCTTGCCGCCCGCGGTCATTCGCGCTGGCATGGTCTGCTTCTCGCCCGCTTCGAGCAGGACGTACTGGTTGAGCACGATGTCAGAGACGCGGCTATTCTCGATGACGATATCGCCGGTGCTGGCAAAGCGCTGGAGCTCGGCCGACTCGACTTCAATACGACGGACATCGTAGCTGGAGACATCGCGCGACTCGACCTTGTCGTTGAGGTAGTCCTGGCACTCGATTCCGACCGAGCGGGCCTTGAGCTGCATGTTGAGGTCCTTGGTCACCAGCACCACCGGTGCCTGGTTGTGCGCCATCAGCAGCAGCGTGCAGGCGAGGATGCGGTGATCGACGCGCTCCTTGTCGGGAAAGATCCGGTGGAAACGCGAGAGCATTTCCGAGTTCTTCGGGCACAGCGCGGGATCGTAGATGACCAGCCGCAGGGTGCCGCCGCCATCGGTCGGCACGCCGCTGGTCACGTTCTTCGCGCAGGAAAAGGTCTCCGTCAGCATCCGGTGGATCTTGCGGGCGTTCGCGCCGCGCTCGGTCTGCTCGGACTTGAAGCGGTCGAGCTCTGCGAGGACATCGACCGGGATGCAAATGTGGTTGTCCGTGAAGCGGCCGAGGCAAGCCGGGTCGTGGAGCAGGACGTTGGTATCCAGCACGAAGTTCTTCGCCACCTGCGACGGCGACTTCAGCCCGAACTCGGATGGATTGGCCTTTTTGGACGCGCCGGCCGCCTTTCGTCCTACCCCGCCTCCGTGTTGAATCTCCTCGAAAAGTCGGGCTTGGACGTCCTCGGCACGGTGGATCATGGTGGGGTGGTATATGGAATAAGGGCGGTTTAGGGGGAACAGGAAACCGGACCGCCACCGGCCTCCAGCCAGCCGCCCAGAGGCGGAACATGGGTAGAACTTTTGATCAAGACTTCTCGACTATTACCCTCGCCGTGAGAATGGCAATCCTCAATTCACCGCTTCTTTGGCGATCCGTGACAGCTCGCTTCCGAGCGGCTTCCCAAGCGCGCTCCGCGGGATTTCATCGACCGACACCGCCGCGCTGATCCGCCGGAAGCCGGGGCATTTTGCGTGATAGGAAAGCAGCGCCAACTCGATCATCGCGACGGGCACGGACTGTTCGTGAATCAGCACCAGTCGCTTGCCCGCACGAGCATCGTCGACCGCTACCACGACCAACTCCCGTTCACGGATCCCGCCCGCCGAAGCGGCCACGATCTCTGCTTGGACCTCTGCCGGATCGACCAGTTCTCCCAGAATTTTCACCAAGGCATCCGCCCGACCGGAGATACGAAGTTCACGTCCATCCAAAATGCCCGAGTCGGATGTGACGAACCAGTCACCTTGTCGTTCCTCAAAACGCCACCCGGATTTATCCTGCTTCAGCCAGCCGCGGAAAAGAGCCTCGCCGCGGATTTCGATCCGACCCGCCGAACCGCTCCGCGCTTCCCAGCATGGCAGCAATCCCAGCGGTTCCGGCGAGTACGGCGAATCCAGTAGTTCAAGCCCCTGCGTCGCGATCTGTGAACCGGCTTCGGTCATGCCGTAGCTCGCCAGCACCGGCCAGCCGAGTTCGCGCGCGGCGCGGCCGACAGCCACCGAAAGACATCCGCCTCCAACCACCAACGCGCGCAAGCTGGCCGGTGCATGCAAGCCGGCCGCTACAAAGTCGTGGACCTGCGTTGGCACCAGTGAGAGATGCGTGGCACGCAACGCCGCGAGCCACTTTGCGAACTCCGGCGCGTTCCATTTCGGCTCGTATCGCGCCAACCCGCATCCCGCCCCGATCGCCCGAACAATCACGCCGAACCCGCCGACATGTTCGATCGGCAAGGCCAGCGCCCAGAGGCTCGAAGCATCGACCCCCAGGTGCCGGTTCACCGCATCGGCCGAGACCCGCAGCGCATGGCGGCTCAGGCCGATCCATTTCGGTTCGCCGCTGCTGCCGGAGGTCTTGAAATAGACCAGCGCCGGGATGCCGCGCGGCACGTCGCCGCTTTCCCCCATCAGCACGGGGGCATCCTCATCCCGGAATCCCGGCGGCATCAGGGAACCCGCTTCCATGGCAGCTTGTCTAACAGGTCATCGAATCCCAGCCCGGTGCCCGGCGGGGCGTTGAAAGCGGGCGTCCACGGTCCGAGAGCCTCGGTGAAGGCATCGGGCTCGAACAGATGATGCGTCTGCAAGCCGCAGGTGCCGACCAGCCCGGGGAATTGCAAGGCGAGCCGCCCCGCCTCCCAGGCCGCGAAGGTCTGGCCGAGCGGGTGGTCCATGTAGCTGGTGACCACCACCTGCTGGCCGTTGGCAGCCGCCGCTTCCGCGAGCAACCACGGCTCGTCGACCGCCGGCTTGATCACCATCACCTGCGCCGCGGAACGGCCCGGTGCCGACTCGCGGTCGATCGCCAGCGGGATCCGCGTCTTGCGATGCAGCTCGCGCCAAGTGGAATCCGCGAAGGGCGCGGGGTCTTCCAGGAAATCGATCCGCGAGACCACCTCGGCCGGCATTCCCGCGAACCACTCGCCGAGCTCCGCGGCATCGCCGGTTTCGTTGAAGTCCAGCCGCCAGCGCAGCCCGGGATGCAGGGAGTTCATCCGCTCGAGGAAGGCGAGTTCGGAAGACGTCACGCCACCGAGCTTCAGCTTGGCGCAGGTGAAACCGGCATCGACCGCGCGGCGGACCTGATCCTCATCGCAACCCGCCAGGGTCGCGTGACTCGCGGGAACCTCCAACTCCTCGAACAGCGGGTCTTTCATCGACCGCGCCGCGCCGTCCATCTCCACGCAGCGGAGCGCGCGGCGGACGATCGGCCAGCGGCGTGCTCCACCGAGGTCCTCGAGGCATCTGGCAAGCGTCGGATCACCCAGTTCCGGCCACGGGTGGATGCAGCCGTAGCCGCCCTCGCCGTCGCGCAGCAGGATTCCCTCGAACTCCCGCCGCTTCGAGCGGGCGTTGAGGTGACGCCGGCTTTTCAGGCGATAGTGCCAATACCAAAGGAGATTGCTCATGGGTGGGTCAGAGGAGGACGGCCAACACCTGGAACAGCGCTGCAAATGCCACCAGTTGCAAGGCCGACATCGCCAGAAGGCGGTTCATTTCCCGCCCTTCCGGCATCGTGAAGGCACCCCACAGGATCCGCAGACCCAGCGTCCACAGCGGCAAAGTCGCCAGCACCAGCCAAGGCAGGCCGAACAAAAACCAGGCCAGCCCGAGGAACACCGCAAGTTTGATTTCCAGCCAGACGATCAGCCGCGCCGGCTTCGGCCCCCAGCGCACCGCGAGGGTCCGCTTCCCAGTGGTCGCATCCTCCGCCCGGTCGCGCAGGTTGTTGATGGAAATGAGCACCGCCGACAGCAGCCCGACCTGCCCGCCTAACAGCAGCGCCTCCGGTCGCCACTGCAGGGTCTGGATGAAGACCGTGCCCGCCACAGCGACCAGCCCGAAAAAAATCACCACGAACAGCTCTCCCATGCCGCGGTAAGCCAGCGGGAACGGCCCGCCGGTGTAGCCGTAGGCGAGGTAGAGGGACGGCACGCCGATCGCCAGGATCGGCCAGCCCGCGGCCTGATAGAGCACCACCCCGCAGGCGATGGCCGCCGCGAGGAACACGCCCGCCCAGCTCATCACCGCCCGCCGCGAAAGCAGACCGCTGGCGGTCACCCGTTGGGGGCCGGTCCGGCGCTCGGTGTCGGCGCCTTTCGCGGCATCGATCGCGTCGTTGAAAAGGTTCGTCGCGATCTGGATGCACACCGCCCCGGCCACCGTACAGAAGGCGAGCAGACCGTCGAAGTTCCCCGTCAACTTCCACGCCAGCACACAGCCGGCCCAGACCGGGACGATGGCGGCCGGCAGGGTTTTCGGCCGGGTGGCGAGCAGGAGCGGAACGATCACGCCCGGAACAAGCCCGCCCCGGCGCTTCCTGCCAAGCAAAGAACCCGGGGGAGACGGCAGTCAGGGGCCATTCGAGCCGGTCTGAAGACCGGCGCTCCCAGGGCACTCCCGGCAATGAAAAAGCCCGCCCCGGTGTCGACCAGGGCGGGCTCGGACAAATGGTGCGTCTTGCTGCTTCAGAACTCGTAGCCAGCCTTCAGACCGACATAGTGCGACTGGTTCTCGCTGCCGAGGCGGGCCTCGTAGTCGAGTGCCACGTTCCAACCGCTGTTCAAGTAATAGCCGAGTCCGGTGCCGAGGATCGCGAGATCATCGTCCACCGCGCCACCGGGAAGGCCGAAGGCACCGGTCGCGTCGGTTTCGAACTCATGCTCCCAAGCCGCGCGGGCCTGGGGCACCAGCACACCACCGGCAAGCTGCATCGGATAGGAAACCTGATAGCCAAGGTTGGTGGCCAGGGATTCGAAGTCAGCCGAGGGGTAGATCGCCGCGCCAGGGCCGGCTTCCGTGTATCCATCGATCGATCCGTCCAACCAGCGGAGCGAGGCATACGGTCCGTGAATCAGCGATCCCGAAGCGTAGTTGAGGCCCGTGGTGAGTTCGATCTGGTGGAAATCGCCGTCCGGGGAGCCGGTGGCGATGCCACCGCCGCTGAGACGACGGGTGTCATACTCGTTCATGCCATAAGCATAAAGGGCGTCGGCGTAGAAATCGGCGGCACCCAGCAGGTCTTCCTGATAGTAGGAGACGTAGGGCATCAGCGCGAGGGTATCGATGTCCGAGCTACCGATGGTGGTCATGTCGACGTCCGTCGTGGAGGCACCCACGGCTAAACCAACGCTCACGCGATTGTTGAAGCGGTATTCAAAGCCGGCATTGCCACCGAAGATGTCCACCGAGGTATCGGGATGGACGGTCCGGGTGACCAGCGCACCGTTGGCCGTGCGGGCCGACAGGTTCTGCTGGTCCTGATCTTCGGTGAAGTAGAACACCGTGCCGTAAACTTCCCAATTGCGGGTTTCCGCCGGCATCATGATTGGTGACTTGGAGCTCTGCACCATGCCTCCCTTGGCATCGGTGGCTGCGGCGGGAGCGGCAGCGGCCTGTTGACCACCGGCTTGTGGGCGGCCGGCACGCATGCGGAACAGGCGGTCGCCGACATCGCGGGTCACCCT
Organism: Verrucomicrobiia bacterium Tous-C4TDCM; assembly: GCA_002304315.1. GTDB lineage: Bacteria > Verrucomicrobiota > Verrucomicrobiia > Verrucomicrobiales > Akkermansiaceae > Haloferula. Next base: position 12,639 of record NEUO01000017.1, on the reverse strand, counting down.
GCGGGCAACGCTGATCGAGGTCAGGCGCAGGGTCGAGGACAGGAGCGCGGCGGAGTCGCCACCGCCGGTGAAGTCGAACTCGAACTCGGCAAGATCACCATCGAGCGTCCACTCGGTCAGGGCGATATCGGAAGAGCCGATGGTGTGGGTTCCACCCGTGACGTTTGGGACGGTAACGGTCAGCCAGTTGGTTTGGAGACCGTCGCCGGTGTCCACGGCGTTGATCGTGCCGGAGCCCGGAGTCCAGGTGGCGTAATCCGAGTTGATCAGACCCCCATCGAAGCCCGTGATGGTGGGGGTGTCCCAAATGAAGCTGGTGAAAGGATACTCCACCCCGTCAAACAGGAGGTAACCGTCCGGTTCCGAGTTGCCGTGCCAGTGGAGGGCGGAGAACTGGACCGAGCCGCCGGGAAGGGCGTTCCAGCCGAGTGCCACGATGTGTGCGTCTGCGATGCTGCCGGTGGCAAGAATGGCCGCCAGCATGGCATAGGTTTCCTTTTTGATTTTCATGGTTTGTGTCGGTTGACCCCTCGAGGGGGAGGGTTGGGCTGCCTCGATCCATCGGATCGAATCCACCCCGCCCTGACCTTGCGCCCAACAGCCACTGATGACCGGGGAATCAACCGCTGCTTTCAGGGTAGGGAACCAGCGCCAAGAGGGGGGGGCATCGATCGTCTCGGGTGCGAAGCGATTGAATATTTATTAGATAAAACCCGAATTGAGGTCAATCCATTTGACGGTCAGCGGGTCCGGGCGGTGGAGGCCCCGGAAAAGCCCCCCAGATCAAGGAACCCGTGGGAACTTCGAGAAGTCCGGCTTCCGCTTCTCGATGAAGGCCTGCTTCCCTTCCTTCGCCTCCTCGCTCATGTAGTAGAGCAGGGTCGCATTGCCGGCGAGGTCGAGCAGACCCATCTGGCCGTCGCAGTCGGCGTTGAGCGCCGACTTCAGGCAACGCAGGGCGAGCGGCGAGTGGGCGAGCATCTCGCGGCACCATTTCAAGGTCTCGGTTTCCAGCTCGGCAAGCGGGACCACGGTGTTCACCAGACCCATGTCGAGTGCCTGCTGGGCGTCGTACTGGCGGCAGAGGTACCAGATCTCGCGCGCCTTTTTCTGGCCGACGATCCGAGCGAGGTAGCTGGATCCCAGGCCGCCGTCGAAGGATCCGACCTTCGGCCCGGTCTGGCCGAAGCGTGCGTTGTCGGCGGCGATGGTCAGGTCGCAGACGACGTGCAGCACGTGGCCGCCGCCGATCGCGTAGCCGGCGACCATCGCGACCACCGGCTTCGGCAAGCCGCGGATCTTCTTCTGCAAATCGAGCACGTTGAGCCGCGGCACGCCATCGCCGCCGATGTAGCCGGCATGGCCGCGCACCTTCTGGTCGCCGCCGGAGCAAAAGGCATCCGGTCCTTCACCGGTTAGAATCACCACCCCGACCTGCGGGTCCTCGTGGGCCAGTTCGAAAGCGGCGAGCATGTCCTTCACCGTCTGCGGGCGGAACGCGTTTCGCACTTCCGGGCGGTTGATGGTGATCTTGGCGATCTGCCCCTCGTCCGTCGTTTCGAAACGGATGTCCTCAAATTCACAAACGGTGGTCCACATGGCGGCGGCAGTGTCGGCTCAGGACCGCACCCGCTCAAGAAATTCCCCGACCTTTGCCGCGAATGCCTCCGGCGCGTCCCACGGCACCCGGTGCCCGGCACCCGGCGCGACCCACAGCTCAACCCGCGGCAAAAGCGGCAGCGCCCGCTCGGCGAGGGCTCGGAATTTCACGTCCCGCTCGCCGGCACACCACAAAACCGGGCATTGGATCTCGCCCAATCTTTCCCACAGCGGCTCCTGCGCGCCCAGCGACCAGTCCATAAAACTCCGCGCGACCTCGCGGCGGCGGAGATCGCTCACCGACGGCAAGCGTCCCGAATCCGCCAGCACTGCCTGGGCATTCCACAGCGTGAGAAATTCCCGCCAATCCCCGGTCAAAGCCCGCCCCGCCCATTCGGCATCGCTTTCCCGCCGCGCCGCCCGCTCCAACTCCGACTCGAGCCCCGGATGCGGCGCGACCAGCACGACCGCATCCCAGGGACCGCCGTCTAACAACGCATGCAAGGCCAGCCGCGCACCCATCGAGTAGCCGACTAAGACCCTGCGGGTGATGGTAGATCCTCCTTCGCCAAGGCTTCGGAGGACAGGTGGTGGATGGTAGATGGTAGATGGTAGATCCCGAAGCGACGGATCCGGCATTTCTGGCTCGGATCCTCCATCTGCCATCTGCCATCTACCATTTACCCCCGCCACTGAAGAGCCATCGCGCGGACCAGGTGCCTTCCATCTACCATCCACCATCTGCCATCTACCATCTGCCGCCCCCGCGGCCTCCGCGTTCAGCGCCCGGCCGAACTCCGGCATCGTCATCGGGCAGCAGTCGAGGAAGCGCCAGAGATCGACCCGCTTCACTCCCCACTCCGGCACGCCGAAGCCCTGCCAGTCGCCGGCCTGGCCGACGGCTCCGTGCAGGCACCAGAGCGTTCCTTTCACGGCAGTTTGACGCAGGAGATCGCCATGAAGACCGGGAACTCCTGCACCGCACGGTTCTCGCCCTTCGCCCGCGGGCCCGGCTGCGAGCGACGATGGCTGAAAAGTTCCTCGCATTCGGTGACGGCCAGCCCCGCCTTGCCGAAGGCGCTGAGCACCTCGCCGACCGGGCGGTGATAGAAGGTGGTGGTCAATCCCCCGCCCTGCCCCGGGTGGGTGAGGATCGGGATTTCCTGCGGCACGCCGTAGCGGTCGACTCGGCGGAACTGCAGCTTGCGGCCCTCGTCCCAGCCCCAGTGCGACTGCTGAGGGATGCGGAAACAGGGGTGCATGAAGATCGCGACGAAGCGCCCGCCCGGCTTCAGGGCGGCCGCGGTCTGGCGGGCCATCGCGGGAAGATCGGGCACATCGTGGACCGCCATGATGCAGGCGGCGGCATCGTGCGAGCCATCGGCCCAGGGGCCCGGCGCGCAGGCATCGGCGACGATCAAACGGACACGCTTGTCCTTTTCAAAGCGCTTGGTCGCGGAGGCGATCAACTGCGGGCTGGCATCGACCGCCGTCACCGCGCCGGCCTTCGCTTCTAACAAAAGCGGGATCAGCACCCCCTGGCCGCAGCAGAGGTCGAGCACCTTCTCGCCCGGCGCCACCGCCAGCAATCGCATCGCCGCGGGCAGGATGACGTTGCGGTGGTAGTCGGAGCCCTTGTCGCCGACCAGCTTGTCGTACCAACCCGCGACGGGGTCCCAGCCCTGTTCGCCCGCGCGCTTTTTCGGCGGCGGCGGACCGGGGCGCTGCCAGGGCTTGCTGCCGGGGAAGTTCGGGCGTTTGCGGGGTGGAGGGGGCATTTGAAGGAAAGGTCCAAGTGAGAAGTTCCAAGTGCCAAATCAGACGTCGCGGCGGCCTTCCATCGCACGGGCCAAGGTGAGCGCGTCGGCGTGTTCGAGGCCGCCGCCGGCTGGCAGGCCCTGGGCGATGCGGGTGATGTGGCACTTTCCACGGAGCAAACTGGCGAGGTAGTTGGCGGTGGCCTCGCCTTCGACGTCGGAGCCGGGGGCGAGGATGACTTCGGGGACGTTCTCCGCTTCGATCCGCCTCAACAACTGCCCGATCCGCAGGTCTTCCGGAGTCACGTTGTCGAGCGGCGAGAGCTTGCCGCCGAGGCAATGGTAGCGGCCCTTGAAAACGCCGGAGCGCTCGAGCGGCAGGACATCGGTCGCCTGCTCGACCACGCAGAGGATGGGCTCCCGCGAGTGGTCGGCGCAGATCGCGCAGCGGTCCGCGGTGGCGAAGAAGCCGCAGGTCGGGCACGACACCACCTCGGCCTTGGCTTTCTCCAACACGGCAGCCAGGGCCAGCGGGTCGGCCTTGGCGCTTTGCAGCAGCCAAATCGCCATCCGTTCCGCACTCCGCGGCCCCACGCCGGGCAGGCGGCGGAGTTCCTCGACCAGTGCGCCGACGGCTTCGGGGTATTCAATGCGTGCCATGGGAAATTCAGTCCGTCCGCGTGCCCGGCTCCTGATGGCGGGTCGCGTAGATCATCGACCACAGCCCGCACCAGACCAGCGCAAGCAGCGGCGTGGTCACCGCCGCCTTGTAGCCGGCCAACGCCAGCACCGGGATCCAGCCGAGGGTGAGGAACAGCGTGGTCACCCAGAGCACGATTCGCCGCCAGTTCATGCGCGAGCCGAGCATCCCTGCGGCGAGCCCGAACGCCAGCGGTGCGGTCCAAAGCCAGATCGAATAGTCCGGCATCACGCGGAACTCGCCCTCCAGGCCGCTACCGGAAATCCAGTGCGAGACCAGCGCGTCCAGCTTATTGGAAAAGCCGAGCAATTCCAAAACCATGGCCAGCACCAGCGACATCCCGCCGATCGCCAGCACGGCGGCTCCGGGATGGGCGGGTGGTTTGGGATGGGAGATCGGCATCGGGAACTGCGCGGACCATAGCGGCGGCTCGGAGGAAAGCTCAACAGCTTTCCCCCCGGGAGCGCTGGTCTTCAGACCGGCTCGACCTCCCCCGGGAGCGACGGTCCTCAGATCGGCAGCGGGGAACCATTCGAGCCGGTCTGAAGACCGGCGCTCCCGGGCTTTACCCCAGCGCCTCCAGCAGCAGCTTCAAGTGCTCGTCCGGCGACACCTTCTCCAGCACCGCCGCGATCTTGCCGTCGACTCCGATGACGAATGTGCTGCGCTCCGTGCCCATGTACTTTTTCCCATACATCGACTTCTCCACCCACACCCCGTAAGCCTCGACGAGCTTGTGGTCCTCGTCGGCGATCAGCGGGTAGGGAAGACCGTGCTTGGCGATGAAACGGCGGTGGCTCTTCACCGGATCGATGCTCACCCCGAACACCCGGGCCTTCGCTTTCACCCCGTCCCAGCCGTCCCGCAGCGCGCAGGCCTGCCTGGTGCAGCCGGGGGTGTCGTCCTTCGGATAGAAAACCAGCACCACCCGCTCTCCCCGCAAGTCATCGAGCGTGAGCGTCGCATCTTCGGCGTATCCTTCCCCGGCGACCGGGGCGGTGAATTTCGGGGCGGTTTGACCGGGCTGCGGCTTCATGGACTCCACCCTGCATCCGCCCCGCCGTCGTGCAAGCCCGCGGCCCGCAGTGAACCGGATTCAGACTCGCCACGTTTCAGCCGCTCCGCCACTTTGACGGCCATGAAGATCGTGCATCGCCTTCGCTCCCGCATCGCCTTGCTCCCCGCGCTGGTCTTTTTTTCGGGAGCCCCCATCACCGCTGCCGACCGACCGCCGAACATCCTCTTCATCCTCGCCGACGACCTCGGCTATGGCGATGTCGGTTGCTACAATCCCGAATCGAAGGTGCCGACGCCGCACATCGACCGCCTCGCCGCGCAAGGCATGCGCTTCACCGACGCCCACAGCCCGTCGACCGTCTGCACGCCGACCCGCTACAGCATCCTCACCGGCCGGATGGCCTTCCGCACCGGCAACCGCAGCGTCTTCACCGGCGCGGGCGGTCCCGGAATCATCGAAAAAGAACGCCTCACCCTGCCGCAGATGCTCCGCGACAAAGGCTATTCCACCGCCCTATTCGGCAAGTGGCACGTCGGGCTGACCTTCCTCGATTCCTCCGGCAAGCCGATCAACGACAACAAGCCGGAGGCGATCCAGCGCATCGACTTCACCCGGCCGATCCCCGACGCGCCGATCCACCGCGGCTTCGACCGCTTCTTCGGCACCGCTTGCTGCCCGACCACCGATTGGCTCTACGCCTTCATCGATGGCGACCGCATCCCGGTGCCGCCCACCCAGCTCATCGACAAGAAGGACATCCCGAAAAACCCCTATACTAACGACTGCCGGCCGGGACGGATCGCACCGGATTTCGACATGGAGGAAATCGACATGATCTTCCTCAAAAAGAGCCTCCAATTCCTCGACGAACACGCCGCGAAGTCCCCGGCCAAGCCCTTCTTCCTGTTCCACTCCGCCCAAGCGGTGCACCTCCCCTCGCTCCCCGGAAAAGCATTCCAAGGGAAGACCAAGGCGGGCCCGCACGGCGACTTCATCGCGGAGTTCGACCACATCGTCGGCGCGCTGCTCGCGAAGCTCGACGAACTCGGGCTTGCGGAAAACACCCTCGTCATGCTCAGCAGCGACAACGGCCCGGAAGTCCCGACCGTGGTCAACATGCGCAAGGACTACGGCCACGACGGTGCCCGGCCCTGGCGCGGCGTGAAGCGCGACCAGTGGGAAGGCGGCCACCGGGTGCCCTTCATCACCCGCTGGCCGGCGAAGATCGCCCCCGCGAAACGCAGCGCGCAGACCGCCTGCCTCACCGACCTGATGGCCACCTGTGCCGCCATCACCGGTGCGAAGCTGCCCGACGACGCCGCGGAAGACAGCGTCGACCTGCTCCCCGTGTTGCTCGGCAAGGACGAGGGCAAGCCGGTCCGCGATTTCACCCTCCACCAGACCTGGACCTTCCAGCTCGCGATCCGCCAGGGCGATTGGAAATACCTCGATCACCCGGGCTCCGGCGGGAACCGCTACGACCAACGCTCCGAGCTTGCCCCCTTCATCCTGCCCGAAGACGCCCCGGACGCCCCCGGCCAGCTCTACAACCTCGCCACCGACCCCGGCGAAACCCGAAACCTCTACCACCAGCACCCGGAGATCGTGCAGAAGCTCAAGGCGCTGTTGGAGCAGACCAAGGCCTCCGGCCGCAGCGCTCCCCAGCGGTAGCCAGCAGCGCCGGGCGTTCCGGCCGGATCGCGGAAGTCGTCTGGCGGGTTGGGGTGCGAGGCGGTGAGGAATGGTTCCACTTGGTTGCCCCCGTTCATTTCCAAACCCTAAAATATCAACCTCCCATGGGCTCTGGCGGGCGGATTCGAGCCGAGAAAATCGCGAACTCCCGGGTTGACAAGGCCCTGCCGCGGTTTCAGCCTCCGCGCCCCGACTTTAGGAAAACAAGATTCGAACCGAATGAGCGACCGTAGCATGCGTGGAGTGAACGTGAAAAAGGGCGAACCAGTGGATCGCGCCCTGAAGCGTCTCAAGACCAAACTGGACACCGAGGGCATCCTCGAGGAAATGCGCCGCCGCCGGGCTTTCGAGTCCGTGGCCACCCGCAAGATCCGCAAGGCCCGCACCGCACCGAAGCGCCACAAGGTGCGCTGGCGCTACAGCAGCCCGTCGCAGTCCGCGCGCGCTGAAGAAGCCGCCGCCGCTGCCGCTGCCCACCACGCCTGAAAAGCTTTCCGTTCTCCTAAAGTCGATTTTCAAAACGGACGCCCCGCAATGGGCGTCCGTTTTGGTTTGGAGATTACCGCCACATCTCGCACGCATGCGCCGCAAAGCCCGCGCCGAAGGCCGTCAGCCACCAGCGGCGGTCGCCATTCGCCGCCGCCACCGCCCGCTCCAAGGCGAACATCACCGACGGGCTGCTCATGTTCCCGTGGTCCCGCAGCACGCCGCGCGTCTCGTCCAGGGCATGAGGCAGCACCGCTTCCAAGGCATCGATCACATCGCGTCCGCCGGAATGCGCGAGCACCCGGTCCGGCTCGCCCTGCCGCAGCGCCCACAGCTCCCCCACCGCTTCCGCCGCCAGGCCCGGCACCGCCTTGTCGAGCTGGTTGCGCAGCTTCCCGCCGGCATTCACGAAGCGGATCTTCTCGCGCTGCTCCGGCCGGTGGACGGTGGTGAAATGCCCGGCCTGCCACTTGCCCCCGCCGGGAACATCCGACCACACCGCCGCCGCCGCCCCGTCGCCAAACAGGCAAAGCGAAATCAACACGCCCGGATCATCGTCGGCAAAGAACGCCGCAGAGCAGACCTCGACCGCCACCGTCGCAACCTTCGCCCCGGGATGCAGCGCGAGGAATCCGGCGGCCGACCGCAGCATCGGGATCGCCGCGCCGCAACCAAGCCCCACCAAGTCCTGCAAGTACGCCGTGTCCCGCAGTCCGAGCAACTCCGCGACATGGCTGGTCACGCCCGGGCAGAGGTAGCCGGTGCAGGTGCAGATGAAGAGCGCATCGAGATCCGCCGCCACGATCCCCGCCTTCTCCAAGGCCGGCACCAGTGCCGCCGCCGCCAACCGCGGAGCCTCGCGCTCGAAGGTCTCGTTGAGCTGCTGCGCGTCACGGCCGACCACCGGCGCGATCTCCGGCAGACAGAAACTCCGCGTGGCGATCCCCGACGCACCGCTGCCCAGGATCTTTTCCATCATCACCCTCGAGCGCGGTTTCAGCGCCGCGAAAGCCGGCGTGGAAGCCAGCGCGGCAAGGCACTCCGGCTGGGTGAAATGATGCGGCGGAACGGCAGTGGCAATCGATTCAAGGAACATCAGCGAACAAGGGAAAGCAGGGGGCCGAAAGGCAGCGCGCCGGAACGCGCCAGCACTTCGAGAAAAGTCCGGCCGCCGCGACGCAGCAACACCGGATGCATGGCCGACGCCGCCAGCAGCCGACGGCGGAAGCGATGATGCAAGCCGCCGCGGATCCCGGCGACGCATTCTTCCCATGAAAGCTCCCCGCGGCTCCAGCGGGACAAGGGCTCCAGCGCAAGCTCCGCCGACTGGAAAGCCATGCTCATGCCGTTGCCGGTGAAAGGCGGGATCATGCTCTCGGCATCGCCGATCGCACACAAATCCTCCTCGATCTCCTGCCGCCCGAGCTCGAATCCAGCCACCGCGCAGAACGAAACCTCGTCCGCCCGCGCCGCCCGCAGCCGCTCGACCAGCTTCGTGTTCCCGCCCGCCGCCAAATACTCAAGCAGCAGTTCCGAACCCCGCGCACGACGCGTGCGATCCACCTTGAACAGCCCGCAAACATTCACCCCACCGTCCTCGATTCCTGCCAGACCGGCATAGCCGTTCGCGCCAAGGTGCATCTCCAGATCCGCGGCCATTTCCAGATCGTGAAAGTGGCACTTCAGACCGATCCACGACCCGCGCCGCGGGATCCGCCCCGCCGCCCAGACCCGGCCCTCGCATGCCTCACGGACCAGCCGCGATCGCTCGTGAATCCTTCCGCCCGCCGCCACCACCCGGTCGCGCAGCCGCAGGTCCAGCCGGTGCCGTGAAATCCCCAATGCCGGCGTGGGCATCACGTCTTCATGGATCCGCCGCCCCTCGCGGGACCAGACCACGGACCGATGTTGCAACGCATCGTCGAGGTCCTCGCGGATGCCGAGATTCTCCAAGGTGGATCGTTCCACTCCCGAGATGAATTCCCCGCAGACCCGGTGCCTTGGATAGCTCCCGGCCTCGTGGACCTCCACCGCCACCCCTCGCGAACGCAGACCCGCGGCAAGCGAAAGTCCCGCCAATCCGCCGCCTGCGATCGTCACCATGCCGTTCAAACCCTCGACGCTAGCACGCGCAAACCTCCGCGCCAGCTGGTTTCCTCGTGAACCTTCCACTCCGCGGCATCCAGTCCCAGCAATTCCGGCAGCTCGCCCGGCACGAAGCCGGCGCGGATGCTGACCACCATGTCGTGCTTCGTCGCACGGCCCACGAAGGGCCGCATGAAGCGCGCGTCCGTGATCGTCTGCGCGGTACGGAACGGCTCGTTGATGCAAATCACCTCGAAGTTCCGCATCAGGGGACCGAATCGACTCAACTCCGGCTCCTCGAAATGATGGAGGAAAAGATTCGCCGCAAGGATCCCGCCGGACGACTCCGCCAAGCACTCGAAGACATCGCGCTGGTCCCACGCGATTTCTTCCGGCAGCCAGCCCGGCCTCGGCGCGAGGTCGCAGGCCTTCAGCGGGATGCCCGGATGCGCCTTCCCCAGCCGCTCCAGCAAGGTCCCCTCCCCCGCTCCGATTTCCAGCACGCCCCTCGCCCGCACCTCCGGAAACTCACGGACCTGCCGCGCGATCCAGCGCTCGTTGCCCATCAGGAAATTAATCACCTTGAGGTCGATCCGGCTGCGCACGACGTCCGGATGGTCCGGAGGCAGTTGATCGACAAATTCAGGCTCTACAACTCGCTGCATGGCGGTTAGAGCGTGGCTTCCGCCCTTCCGATGCGCAAGCTTCCCGCTCTTTTCACCCGGTTTCTCGCCGGCCTCGCCTGCTTTCTGCTGGCCGCCTGCTTCGACATCCGCGAGGAAGTCTGGATCCATCGCAACGGCTCCGGCCACGCGAAGCTCAACTACACGATCCCCGAGTCCGCCTTGCTGTTCGCGGGCGGGCAGGAGGGCTTGCAAGAGAAAGTTCGCGAACTCGTCGCTTCCCAGCCGGGTATCCGGCTCGATGCGGTGGCCGTCACCACCGGCAACGACGAGGCGAAGATCGAAGTGAAGCTTTCCACCGACTCGATGCTCTCTCTGGTCGATCTCCAGGAGAGCGATGCCTTCCAAAAGCTGCCGAATGCGGCCTCGAACATCGCCGGGACGGTGGTCGTGAAACTGCGCGGTCTGGACATCGATTTCACCCGCACCGTGAAGGTCCGCGAAGCACTGGGCTTCGCGATCCTGACCATCGGCGGCCAGGACCGCGCGAACCGGAGCCTCGAATACATCATCCACCTGCCGAAGGCCGCCAAGGAATCCAATGCCAGCTCGGTCGCGGACGGCGGCAAGACCCTGGTGTGGAAGTCCACCCTCGGCGAAGCCTTGAGCAAACCGGTGGTCACCCGGTTCCGCGCCGGCCTGCCGATCCCTTGGTACGCCCATGTCGCGGTGGGCTTGCTGCTATTAGGCATCGTCCTGCTGGTCCTGCGAATCCGCCGCAAGCGCCGCCAGCGCCGCGAGGATGCGTGCATGGTGGATCTCTAACCGGCTGCCACCGGGGGCGCGGAGGCTCTGCCCCGCAGAGCGATCCCTCACACTCCGCAACCCATTCAAGGCCGCATCGCCAACTCCAGCCGTCTCCATGCTTCTGCGGGCCGGAGGCTCCGCGCACCCGGTGGCTCCGCCCCGCAGCGGCACCGGACCTTAAAACCGCTTCACCAGCAGCGAAGCATTGTGCCCGCCGAAGCCGAAGCTGTTGCTCAGCGCGACGTCCACCTTCGCCTCGCGGGCGACGTTCGGCACGACATCGAGATCGCAATCCGGATCCTGCTCTTCGATGTTGATGGTGGGCGGCACCACGCCGTCGACAATCGCCATCACCGAGGCAATCAGCTCGATCCCGCCGGCCGCGCCGAGCATGTGGCCGGTCATCGACTTGGTGGAGCTGACCATCAGGCCCTTCTGCGCATATTCGCCAAACGCCAGCTTGATCGCCTTGGTCTCCGCGATGTCGCCGAGGCCGGTCGAGGTGGCGTGGGCGTTCAAATACTGGACGTCTTCCGGGTTCAGCTTGGCATGCTTGAGCGCCATGCCGATCGCGTAAGCCGGGCCGGAACCGTCCGGCGACGGGGCGCTGAGGTGGTAGGCATCGGCGCTCACGCCGTAGCCGACCAGCTCCGCATAAATCTTCGCACCGCGCGCCTTCGCATGCTCCAGCTCCTCGATCATCACCACGCCCGCGCCTTCACCCATGACGAAGCCGTCGCGGTGCTTGTCGAAAGGACGGGACGCCTTCTCCGGCTCGTCGTTGCGGGTGCTCAGCGCCTTCATATTGGCGAAGCCCGCGAGACCCATCGGCAGGATGGTCGACTCCGCGCCGCCGGCCAGGAAGGCATCGGCGTCGCCGAATTTGATCATCCGCCAGGCTTCCCCGATGTTGTGGTTCGAGGTCGCGCAAGCGGTGACGATCACCATGTTCGGGCCGTGGAGACCGTGCTCCATCGAAATGATGCCGCTCGCGATGTTGGAAATCATCATCGGGATCGTGAAGGGCGAGACGCGCTTCGGCCCCTTGGTGAGGCAGACCTCGTGCTCGCGCTCCAGCGTGCCCAGGCCGCCGATGCCGCTGCCGACCATCACGCCGACACGCCGCGAATCCGTGGCGGAAACGTCCAGCCCGCTGTCCGCCATCGCCATCTTCGCGGCGGCCACGGCGAACTGCACGTAGCGATCGGAGCGGCGGGAATCCTTCGGCACGCGGAAATAAGGATCGGGCGCGAAGTCCTTCACCTCCCCGGCGATCTTGCACTCGTAGGGCTCGGGATCGAGCAGGGTGATCCGGGAGATCCCGCTGCGGCCGGCTTTCATGCCGTCCCAGGTGGATTGCAGATCATTGCCAAGGGGGCTGACGCAGCCGATGCCGGTGATGACGACTCTTCTTTCGCTCATGAGTAGTGCCCTCGCGTGACGGGGATTTAAAGGGTGCTTAGAGGCTCGCGGGATGGGTGGCAAGCCTCATCCCAGACTCCGATTCCGCCCCTTTTCATTCTCGCCGCCGCAGTGAGGACAGCGGAACACACGGTCCCTCCCCTCCACTTCCAGCACCTGCAAGCAAAGCCGGCAGGTCGCCCGGCGGCGCAGCGAGCGGCGCTCGGCATTGCCATTCGACCAGCGCGAGATCCAGGTGAAGAACACCACGATGATCATCGAAACGCCGATGCTCCAGGCAGCCAGTTCGGTGAGGGTGAGTTCGATCATGATCCGCTCGAAATTTCCACCGCCGTCCAGCCACCGTCCTTGCTGCCGCCTTCGAGGATCACCTGACGCAGCCAAAGCTCCGCGCTGTCATCGGTCGCGGGCTCCGCGGCGTAAAGCGTGGTCACCCGGGTGACCCGGCCG
>NEUO01000169.1 GCA_002304315.1 Verrucomicrobiia bacterium Tous-C4TDCM | reverse complement strand
CAGGATTCATCGGAAATTAAGTAAGGGTTTCAAAAGAACTATTAAAATTGAACTCAAACGAAACCGTCACCGATTTCAAACCGGTCGCACCAGTCCGACGGTGAGGGCTAGCGTGTGAATCCAGCGATCCTCCTCAATGCGTTCACTGCTGTCCTTGACCCAGAGTCCGCCCAATTCGAGCCCTGATTCATCATCGAGGGCGGACGCGAGACCGTTGCTGGGGTGCGCCTCCACGAGCGATCGGACCGAAGCGGCAGCCTCGCGGTAGGATTGCACCGAGGCGTGGTAGGCCGGACCTGACACGACGAGGTTCACCGTGGCGCGGTGCAGCGGACCCACGGAATGCTCCACTTCGGGAACCGAAACGATCACCGCGAGCTTTTCCGGATCGAACTCCTCCGTCGAAGCTCCCTTATGAATGGGCAGCACGATCCCGGCATCGACGAGCCAGACGGCGAAGGCGTTCTCGATCGAGGCGTTCATGAGCGGGCGACGTGGAGGATCAGGAGCGGACTGGTTGGTCGGTCGGTCAGGCCCTTGATGACGAAAGTCTCGCAGCGAATGGTGAGGGACTGTCTTGGCTTGGGGCCGGGATCAGGCAGCGAGGCCTTGCGGATCTTCACCTGGAAATCCGCCTCGGGCATGAAGCCGCCGCTCTGGAGGTCGAGTTCGACGCGTGGATCCGCTACGACGGCGAGGAGGGTGTTGCCGTTCCAGGTGATCTCGATGCCGACCTCGTCAATGATGGCGGCGAGGTCGGCGTCGAGCTCGTCGTAGCGGGAGGCGGGCATGCTTCTCAAGTGCGGCTGTCAAACTGAGCGATCTTCGTTGCGCAACAAAGCCGAAAGCCCCGGCCGGTTGTGCTGACCGACCGGGGCTTACCCTAACCCCGAGAACCGCAGACTGCGTGTTCCGGGAAATTCAAAAGATGAGCGCCAGAGTGACGCTGGCGGCGGTGTTGTCGCCTCCGGCCGCTTCCACGTCCGCAGTGGCACGGAGGTGGCGGCGCGCGACGTTCGGGAGCCGGACCCGAAGCGATGCGGCGTCCGCCCCGCCCCCGGCTCCACCGGTCACTTCCAGAGGTGCCAAACCGGCAACCGCTGCAAAACTAGCATCGTCTGCCGAGTCCTCCAGCGTCACGGTGGCCTTCTTGTTCTCGACGAGGTTCAGCAGTTCGGGCAGCAAAACCTCGACCTCGAAGTGGCTCTCGGCCTGCGTGGTTGCGGCGAGATCAATCGAGGCGGTGGAAGCGCTCGCTCCGGCAGCCGGGAGCGCCACAGTGCGGATCAGTTCAGCGTCTTTGAGAGAGTGCATGATGGGCGGGGTTCGAGTTTGAAGGGATCAGGCCTCGCTGTTCACGATGGAGGCCGAGCGAATGATGGGGATGCCGTCCCATTCGGTGGGCAGCGGAGCGGGATTGCCCGCCGGGTTGGTGGCGGTGCGTCCGCTGCGAACCTGCTCGCGGGAGCGCCCGTTCATGAAGATGTGGGTCGGCTCCATGCCGAACTCGGTGAACTTCTCGTAGGCGGCGTAGAGGAGGCCGTCATTGAGCGTCTTCTTGTTCGTGCCCGATTCCTCCACGTTCTTGATCCGCACCGCGCAGTTGCGGTTGGCGAGGCGCAGTCCCACCCGGCCGGACATCCAGTTGGTGTAGGCCTTGTAGGGATTGCCATCGTCGTCATAAACGGTTTCGAGATCCCACGTGTCGTTGAGTCCGATGGTCCGACCGTTGCCGAAAAGGAACTCCAGGCACTCGGGACCGAGCTTGAGGAACCAGACCGAAGTCTTGTTGGTGGCCCCGCCCGCGTCCACGGTGTGATCGGGATCGGCGGCGTATTGGGCGAGGAGCCCGGGGAAGCCCTTCGCGTCGTGGCCGGTGCCGTAGTAGAACTGGCTGCCCACGTATTGCATGGCCGATTCCATCACGCCGCCGACGTGGTTTTCGAGGAGGCGTCCGCGATCCTTCGCCCCGTTCACGATCTGCTCGTCCACCGCGATCTGGTGGTCGAGGATGTGGGTCTGGAAGGTCTTGGTCTCGTAGCGGGACTTGCTGCGCGGAACGCCCTGGTTGGCGTCGCGGAAGGCCATCGAGGGAAGGCCGGTCCGCACGGTGAGTTCCATCGTGGTGCCGAGGATCGTGGAGGCGGGCACGACCCGGAGTTCGGGTGCGCTCTTGACGGATTCTTCGATGATCGGATAGCCGACGCCGGCATCGAGCTTGGCAAGGTCGAGTAGTGTGGGAACGGACATGGTGGGTGGTGGGTTGAAGGGACAGAGAGGAGGTCAGTCAGCGGGCAGGCTGGAACTGGCGGTTCCAGACTTCGGCGGCGCTTTGCGGAAGCGGATTCGGCTGATGATTTCCCGCCGGAGTGACGTGGGCGGGCGTTTGGCTACCGGATTCGGCGGCGATCTGGGCGGCGCGAAGAGCGGACCGCTTTTCAAGATCCTGTTCGCGAGCGGCGAGTTGGGCATTCGCCTCGGTCAACCCGGTGACCTGTTGGCTGAGCTGGTCGATCTCGGTTTTTGCTCCCGCGAGTTGCTCGCGGCTTTCGGCTTGGTCCGTTTCGAGGCGCTGACGGAGTTCGGCGACAGCGGCTTCATGCGTCTGGCTTGCGGAGCCGAGTTCTGCCTCCTTCGCAAGCAGCTCTGCCTTGGCTTCGTTGAGCTGCTCGGAAAGCTGCTTGAGTTCGTAGTCCCGCTCGCCTGCCTCCGTCTGGAAGGTCTTGATCTGGGCGAGCGCTTCGGAAAGTTGGTCTTCGACGGTCTTCATGGTCGCGTGAGGAATCGACCGGGCCATCGTGTCAACTTTGCCGGTGTGAAGGCGGCGAAGGCGGGCCAGCACGGCGTCGCGGTCCTTGGCCATGCCGGCGAGGTTGAGGCGCTGCGCTTGGCGGGCGCTGAAGGTCTGGCCTTCCATGGCCTCGTCCGGGATCTTGCGTCCACGGGCGAGAACGGCGGCGCGGAAGTCGCCGAAGATTTCCGCGACCTCGGCATGGAGCAGTTCACGCTGTTCCTCGGTCAAGGCGACACCGGGCGTGCCGATGCTCTTGAACTTGCCGGAGGCAAAGACCTCCATCTTGAGCCCCGCCCGCTCGAAGGCTTCGCTCGTGTCGAGGAAGGGAATGATGACCCCGATCGAGCCGACCCGCGCGGAGGGCGAGGCGTAGATGGCGTCGCACTGCGAGGCGACCCAGTAGGCCGCGCTGCACATCAGGCCGCCGGTATAGGCGTAGACGAACTTCTCTTTGGAAGCGTCGGCGACAGCCTCGGCCAGTTCGGTCGTGCCCATCGCGGTGCCGCCCGGCGAATCGATGTCCAAAAGGATCGCGTCGATCTTCTCGTGGGTCGCAGCCTGGCGGACGGCAGCGATGGCGTCCTCGGTGCTGACTGCGTCGAAGAGCCAGTTCTCAATCAGGCTGGGGCGTCGAATGAGCGGACCGTGGAGGCGGACGATGCCGATGCGCTCGTCGATGTTGAGGAGCGGATGGGTCGGCGGATCGTCCCGGAAGAGCTGGCCAGTGGCGAAGGCCGCGGTCCGGGCGGCGAAGTGGTCAAGAGCCTCCGGCGTGATGAGCCAAGGCTGGCGGGAGCGGAGAACGTCGAGGGCTTTCACGCCCCGGAGGGGCTGTCAACGGGACTCGGTTATTGCGTCCTGCCTATCGAAGCGCTAAGTTCTAACTGTGAGCATTACCCTAGAAGTCGATGACGAAGTGCTGAGCCACCTCCCACTCGGGCCGGGGGAAAGGGAGCGTCACATGCGCATCGAGTTGGCGACCCGCTATTATGCGAAACGGTGGCTGACGTTCGGGCGGGCGGCGGTTATGGCCGACTTGGACCGGCTTGCCTTCGCGTGCGAACTCGTTGAGCGGGGCATCCCGCGAGATTACGGCTTGACCGAAGCGATGGAGGATATTGCCGATGCTCGTGGTTAGTAATACATCGCCGCTGAGCAACCTCGCTATCGTCGGACGGCTTCACCTCTTGAGCGATCGTTACGCGACGGTCACGATTCCTTCGATGGTGCGCCAGGAACTGAACGCCCTTGCGCATGCCGAAGGGCGATTGGCAATCAATGACGCCGTCGAGAGGGGCTGGCTCGTGGTAGAAGATCTTCCGGAATCTTTGGATTTGTCCGCCTATCTCGAATGTGCCGATCCCGGAGAGTGTGAAGCCATTGCGCTGGCCGAGTTGAAGCGCGCGGACAAAATCCTCCTTGATGACCGGGCGGGGCGGGAGTTGGCGAGGGAACGTGGTTTAAAGGTGGTTGGCGTTCTTGGAGAACTGCTCTACGCGAAGCAAGTGGGTCGAATCGCTTCAGTTCGCGGGGAGATGGAGAAGCTCCAGACCGAAGCACGCTTCTTCATTCACGCGGACCTCAAGGCGTTGATTCTTGCCGAGGCGGGAGAGCAGTGACGGAAGTGGCCGGCTTCCAAAGCAACTCCACCGGCACCCCGTGCCTTTCCGCCGCTTCGAGGATCATCTTGATATCCCGCGCCCGGCGTTCGATTTCCTCACCGAAGTCCGCTCCTAGCTCCTCGTAGTGATCCGAGATCGTCTTGAGTCCCATCTCGACATCGGCCCGGTTCTGCTGGGCCTCGCGTCCCGCGTCCACCGTGACCCGCCTCGGAGTCACGCAACTGATCCGCCACCAGTTCGGAACCGCCTCCAGCTCACCTCGGGCGATGGCATCGCCGATCACATAGAACCAGACCGGCCGGATGAAGCGCTGAATGAGAATCATCTGGCGGAAGGAGAAGCGCCGGTCGGCTTTGGCCACGACGAGCCGCACCCCGGCTCCGCCGATCTTCGAGGAATCCGCCGTGAACTCGAAGGGCAGCACGCCGAGGGCTGAGTCCCTCCGCAGGTGTTCGAGGAACCCGGTGAAGGTGGGGCTGGGCCGCTTCGACTCGAAGGATTCGAGCGACTCGTTCGGTTTGAGCGCCACGAGCTTTCCGCCGACGATCCGTTGCAGGTCGGTCGGGTTGCTGGCGTCCGATTCCGCCGATGATTCCCCGTCGCGGAACTCGAAGTCGGTGCCTTCCTCCAACTGGCCCGCCTCGTTCTTGAGGATTCGAGTCACGTCGGCGTTGTCCTTCACCGCGTGCTTCTCCAGAGCGATGAGTTCCATTTCGTCGATGACGTGGTTGATGGAGTGCTGGATCGTTGGGGCAGAGCGAACCGAAGAGGAATGTTCCGGCTCGAAGACGTGAAGGACCTGGTGGGCGGGGATTTCACGAGGCCCATTGTCCTCAAGCAGTCGGTAGGTGAGAGGGGCTCCCCATTCGTCCATCGTCACGCCATCCACGGAGGACAGGCTGAAGTCGTCTCCACCGATGCGATGGGTCTCGATCAACTGAAGCGAAGGCAATCCCAGCCGATTGCGGGTCTTGAGGACGAAGTATTCGCCGTCGATGTCGAGCGCCCGGCAGACCAGTCCCTGACATTCCTCAAAACTATACCGGCCCGTGATCTCACAACGAGAACTCCAGCGTTTGAAGTAGTCCTCGGCGCGCTGGTTCCAGTCGGAGTCCGGCGACTGCGCCTGGGCACGGATGCCGTCGCCCGTCGAGTAGATCGCCATGCTGGAAACCATTTCGCGGACGAAGCCCGAGTTCTTGTAGAGGTAGCGGCCCCGGCGCACCAGTTCGCGCCGGGTCGCGGGCGTGAGATCCTTGCGGGCGTCGCGCGGTGCGTTGCCTGGGACCGGACCGCGGCGGGGCGAGTTCTGCGCGTTGTCATAGACCGAGGACCAGGTCTTCGGCACGAGGATGGGCGGCAGAAGAGAAACCGCGAGTCGCTGGAGAGTGGAGTTCATTTCGGGAGGAATCCGACCCGAGTCGATCCCACCCGTCGCGGCGGGCGTCCGAAGGTCTCCGGATCAAGGAGGGGCAGGGCGTGGGCGCATTCCTCCAGGACCTCGCGGATCGGCATGGCGAACTGCTTGGTCGCCGTCGAGCCGCTCTCGCCCCACGACATGAGGGTCTTCCCCTCGAGGAGCATCTCCTTGGCCTTCGCCTGGATCTGGAGAACCTCCGAAGCCGTGAAACCGATGACAAAGAGACCGAGCGCCATGGGCCGAGCGGGCTGTCAAACGAATGACCGCAAAGACTCCTCGCAATCTGTATCGCCACGCGATACAATCCGAAGGAATGATCGAGAACTTCCGGTGCAAAGAGACCCGTCAACTCTGGGAAACGGGCAAATCGCGCCGGTTCAACTCGATCACCAAGGTTGCGCTTCGAAAGCTCGCCATGCTGGATGCCGCTGAGAACCTGGAGGACCTCCGGGTTCCGCCGACCAACCGGCTGGAGGCTCTCCGGGGTGACCGAAAAGGACTGCACAGCATTCGCGTCAATGACCAGTGGAGGGTTTGTTTCCGGTGGGAAAACGGGCGCGTCCTCGATGTCGAGATTGTCGATTACCACTGAACCATGAAGACTTCCCAAACAGTTACCCGAGTTCCCATTGGTCCCGCGCTGGTTTCTCCCGGCGAAATCCTCGACGAGGAGTTCCTCAAGCCGATGGGCTTGAGCCAGTCAGCCCTGGCCGAGCGTATGGGGGTGACCCGGATGCGGATCAGTGAGATCATCCGCGGCAAGCGAGCGATCACCGCCGAGACCGCCATTCTTCTGAGCAAGGCGTTAGGCACCTCGGCCCGCTTCTGGATGAATCTCCAAACCTCTCACGATTTGGCAGTCGCTTCGATCAAGCTGGATCAGGTCGCCTGAAATCGCGGGCGACTCACTCGCCTCCGTCCTTCTTCCCCCGTTCACCCGAGCGGAGTTCCCGCGCCCGGATCACGATTCCGAGAAGCAGGAACACGCTCGTGAGGGCACCGACCACGATTTTGAGGGCCACGTCGAGATCGCTCAAGGCGACGGCCACGACGCTCCCCGCCGTGAGGGTGGCGATGAGGTCGTGGATCTTTCCCGTGAGGTTGAAGGGCATGGTGTCAGGCTTCGAGGAGGGCGAGGATGGATTGCGGGGTGACGAAGCCCATCGTCTTGAGGCTGCCGGTCCCGCCGATGGAGCGAACCCGCGTGGTGATCCAGTCGCCTTCGCGGTCCTTGGCCGAAGTGGTCGGATCAAGCGAGGTATTGGCCTCGATCGTGGATATCGACTTGCCCGATGCGGCGCTGACAATTCCCGCGTGTCCATTGGAACTGGTGCCGTGTCGCGCGAGCCAGACCGCCCCGGTTGAGGGTTTGTCGGTGAGGAGCTTGCGGGCGCGGAAATTCCCGGCGCTGGTGACGCAGTGGGGCGTCATCACTTTGTGCCAGCGCTGAATCTTCGCTTCAGGAAATTCGAGGGAGCGCAGGGCCGCGGCCACCACGCCCTCGCAATAGGCGGCGCAATATGCCCAACCTTCCTCCCAAGGCGAGGGACGCATCAGTTTGCGCAGCTCCTCGGCGATGGCGTAGTCCCGCACGGGTGTCTTCGGGTTGTCCCAGTCGGAGTTCTTCCGGACTTCGCGGAGGCCGACGAAGCGGCTCGCTTCCCGCACGATCTTGGCGGCAAGGGTTTCGGCGCTGACGTTCATCAGGCGACCTCCTTTCGCCAGTTGATGCGGAGGCGGCCATAGGCGGCAATGACCAGGCCGACCAGTTCCATCAGGGTGTTCCAGTTTGTCTGGAACCAGCCGATGATGCCTTTGACTTCCTCAGTCGGGACGGTGAACCCGAAGAGGTGGCCGAAAGCGCCGAGGGCGGTGAGAAGGATGCCGAGATAGGTGAGTTTCCCCTGGAGGAATTGCTTGGGATTCATGTGGCGGGTGGGTTGTGCCCGCCCGGTCCCTTGGCGATTTTTTGCGGCGGCTTGGTGGCGTCGCAGGAAGTTCGGTCGGGGCATCGGGTCGGGCGGGTTCGCTCCCGATCCGCGTGTCAATCGCCCGCGCCTTCCTCCTCGCCCTCGGGCGCATCCCCTCCGGCTTCCCGGCCCACCAGTTTCAGCATCACCGCCGCGCAGACCTGCATGGCCTCGCAGTCGAGGTAGTGGTTGGGACGGTCGCCGATCTGTTGCCAAAGCCACTTGCCGCCCTTCTTCACGCGGCGCTCGCTTTCCATCTGCTTGAGGTAGTCCTCCGCCGCGTCCTCGGGGATTTCCCATGTCGGGCCGCGCTCGGGGTCCTGGTTGCGCCGCAGGCGGGCGAGCATATCCTTGATGTTGAGGTTGGACCAATAGAAGACCGAACAGCCCTGGGTGCGGTTGAGGACTACCTTGCGGCGCGGCGAGTAGAAGCGGTGGACCTTGCGGCCGTCGCGCAGCCGGTGGAGGAAGGTGGGGCGGCGGTCGCCCATCAGCGCGGTCCAGCCCCGCTTGGCACACTCTCGATAGACGTCGTAGGTGGCGTGGCCGGCATCGACAAAGACGAGGTTCGAATGGATGCCGAAGCGTTCCTGGAGTTCGTCCACGTCGTCCCAGGTGAGGAGCCGTTCGTGCCAGAGAAGCCGTGAGGATCCGTCCGCCGCCCAGCCGCGCGCCACGGCGAAGAGGTGATCCATTTGGCAGTCCACCGTGAGGATGCGCATCGGAGCCGCCGCCTCTTCAGGGGCAAATGGTGCTTCGAGGATGCGCCCCTTCGCATCGAGGGCGGCTTCGCTTTCCCAGGATTCGCCTAGGCGATAGCCGCTCGGCTCGATCTCCAGGCGGAAGTCATCCACGAAATCCCGCCAGGGAAGGGCGAGGCGTTTCTGATAGAAGATTTTGAGCGGCTCCAGGTCGCCCATGCGCGCGGCCTGCTTGGCGCGGAGATAGAGTTCGGCGAGCCTCCCCCAGCTCATCGCGCATAGGGCGTTCCAGTGGAAGCCCACGTTCTCGGGCGAGGCGTTCAGGTTCTGGGCGACATAGCGGCCCGTGGTGTTGAGTCGTCGGCGGGTCCGGTCGCTGTCCTCGAACTGATGGCCACAGCCTTCACATCGGAGCGAGGCGGTAGCGCGGATCTGGGCGAAATCCCATTCACCGGTTTCGTCGCGGGCGTCCTTGCTCCATTCCACATTTTCCCATTTCCAGGGCTGTCGCAGTTCGCACTCGGGACATTGAAAAGTCCACTCGCGCTGGTCGGTCGTCTCGAACTTCCGGTGGGTGTCGTCGTGTTCCTCGCCACCCTGACTGAGAAACAGACATTTCCCGAGCCAGCCGAAGGCGGTGACTCGAGCCTCGGCTTCGGCCATGTGGCCGTTTGGCCAACGCCAGGTCTCGTCCCCGATCAACCAACGGATCGAACGGCGCTGGAGGTTGGTCTTGTTGTGGGCACCGAGCACCCAGAGCGTCATGCCGTTGGAGAAGTGCTTGGTCGCCGTCTTCATCCGGTGGCGGTTGCTCGGGAAGAGCGCTTTCACCGCCGGGCAATCTTCGAAAAGCTGGCCGATGCGGCTCTCGGCCTGGTCACGGGCATCGTCGTCGGTCTGGTCGAGCCAGAGCGTGGGACCGGGCAGGTTGGCGATGATGTAGCAAAGGCCGAGTTCGCCGATGGTGGTCTTGGAGGACTGGATCGACGCCATCACCGAGACGACCCGAACACGGGGATCGACGAGGGCTTCGAGCGGTTCCTTCAGCCAGGGAGAGTTGTCGGCCCGGAATCGTCCCGGCACCGGCGAGTAGGGGATCGCGTGGACATGCTCCTCTGCCCACGCCCACGGCGGGCGACGGTCGGGCGGCTTCCAGCACTCCCGCCAGATTTCATCGAGGAGTTCAAGCCACATCATCGCCTGCATGGAGAAGGCCGAGGACCTCGTCGATGGCCTTGCGGCACTCGTCCTGAATGCCGGTGGCATCGAGACCGGAGAGGATCGGCGGAAGCTCGTTTTCAAACTTGTTGCGCAACAGGCTCACGGCCCGTCCCACCCGCGTCGTCCACTCCTGTCTCACCACGTCGAGGGGCACGTAGAGTTCCCTCTTCACCGCGAGCCGCAGTTCGCGCTCCTCCACTTCGGCGAGGAGCTTGCGCGCCTTGAGGCTCGCCTCCTCGTCGGTGGCCGGGACTTCCGATCCCTTGAGGTTGTGTTGCCGCATGAATTCCCGCCATGCCGCGACCTCGTGCAGGCCGTTGGCGGCGGCCTTGGGCGAGTCCTTGCGCCGTCGCCATTGCCCGAGTGCTTGGCGGCTCACCCCGAGGATTTCCGCGAGCTCCACGAAGTTGCGGGCATGGGTGGGACCGGAGTGTCCTGCTGACATGCCGGCGAGGTTCTGAAGCATGGAGTGCTCGGAGCGTGTCAGCTTTTTGCCCTCGTGGACGCGTTTGACCAGGTTCGCGAGATCCTTGTGGAGGAGCTTGCGGGCGACTTCGGGCGGGAGAACGGATTCCATCTTGCCTGAGGAGGCGGAGTCAACGTCATCACTCGCGTTGACAGTCGCCTCGCGAAGTGAGCATTCCCGTCCACTGCGCCCATACCGCGCTGCTTGATCCGAACACGCTGAAGCCCAATCCGGTCAATCCGAACCGGCACAGTGCGCACCAGATTCAGTTGCTCGCCTCGATCATCCAGGACCAGGGCTGGCGCAATCCCATCACCGTGTCGAAGCGAAGCGGACTCGTCGTGCGCGGTCATGGGCGTCTCGAAGCAGCCCTCCTCCTTGGCAGCGAGACCGTGCCCGTCGATGAACAGGACTACGGCTCCGAGGCCGAGGAACTCGCCGACCTCCTCGCCGACAACCGTCTCGCGGAGCTGGCTGAACTCGATGAGGACGATCTGCGCCGGCTCATCAAGCAGATCGAGGAGGCCGATCCCTCTTTTGATCTCGAACTGACCGGCTTCATGGAGGACGAGATCCGCAAGCTCTTCGAGGACGACGATCCCGAGGACGAGCTCGAGCCGATCCCGCGGATGGAATGCCAGGCCTTCGAGCATCACGACTACCTCGTCTTTATGTTCCACGATCTGCGCGACTGGATGTTGGCGCTCCAGCTCATGGGCGTGCGCGAGGTCGATTACTCGATCACCCGGACCACGAAGAAGATCGGGATCGGAAGAGTGCTTCATGGAAAACGACTGCTCCAACTCTGCCAGCGTGCCGCCGCGGCCAGCACCAACGGACCCGTGGCCGGAACTCCGACCGCTCTCCCTGCGGCTGGTGATCCTGAGCCGCAGCCGGGCGCGAACGATGACCAGCCACAAGCTCTTCCCCAGCGCGACGCTCCTCGTGCCGGAAAGCGAAAGGGCTGACTACGCTGCGATCCCGCTGCCCGAAACGGTGACGATTCCCGATGAGATCACCGGGGTGTCCGCCGTGCGCAACTGGATCCTCGCGCACCTCAAAGAGGACGCCGTCGTCATGCTCGACGACGACATCACCGCCTGCGTCTGCATGGTGAGCCTGCGATGCCGCAAACTCTCGCCCGAGGAAACTCTCGCCATGATCACGAACGCGGCCTGGTGCGCGCGCGGAGCCGACGTTCGGCTTTTCGGATGGCACCAGAGGAGCGATCCCCGGCTACTTCAGCGCAACGATCCTTTTGGCGTGAACCACTGGGTCGGGGGAGCGGTTGGCGTGGTCCGCGACGAATCAGGCGGCGTGCCGAAGTGGGATGAGCTGCTCAAGTGCAAGTGCGACATCGACGCCACTCTTCAGGAGCTGCTCGACCACCGGCTCGTCTGGAACGAAGCCCGTTTCTGTTTCGTGCAAGACCGGGACAAGAACCTGGGCGGCAACTCGCTCTTCCGCACCGCAGACCGGATCGCCACCGAGAAGCGCCACCTCAAGCGCAAGTGGAAGGCCCACATCACCTTCGAGGATTACAAGAGCCAGGATCGGGTCGCCATCCACGCGCCGCGCCGCCAAAGCCTGTCGCTGCAATGATCATGAGGCACCCTCGAACACCCTCCTTTCTTTGCGACTCACGCGGCCGCCTGCCGGAAAATGGTGGAGTCACTTCGGCCTACC
>NEUO01000168.1 GCA_002304315.1 Verrucomicrobiia bacterium Tous-C4TDCM | reverse complement strand
GACAAACTGCTCGGCGACGGTGGTGGCGAGGTCGCCGGCCCAGATCCGCCAGTTTTCGTCGAGCGTGATTTCGGCGAGGTCGAGCGCGGCCTGGATGGCGAGGGCGTAGGTGAAAGCGCGGGCGTCGCAGACCACGGCGGGGACGGCAGGGCTTTGCTCGACCAGCAGGACGGACGCGGAGAAGGCCTGGCGGCTTTGTTTGGCGAGGGTGATCGCCTTGTCGCGCCAGACGGGATCCCCGGTGACGGTGAAAAGGGCGGCGTAGGCGGAGATCATGCGGAAGCTGGGGGCTGCGGAGCCGGCGGGAGAGGCGGGCTGAAGGGGCATGCGCTCGATGCGGGCCTTGAGCAGCTTCCTGCGGCCGGACTCAAGCAACGCTGACGCTTCGGCGACAGGGAGCTTCAGGGACTCGGCGGCGACCGCGAGAGGGATCCGGAAGCCTAGGGAATTGAGGCGGAAATAGGAACCACCCGCGTCGGTGAGGTTCCCCAGATCGGCGATCGCGCTGATTTTCCGCCACAAGGCGGCTTCGGGCGGGGTGAGGGCGCGGTCGATTTGCTCGCTAGTCCACAGCGATTCCGTGGAGGGGGTGGCGGCGGGCAGGCGCTGGGTGGCGAAGAGTCCATCCGGGGTTTTGAATTGCTCCTCGGCGAAGCGCACGGCACCGAGAGCCACTTCCAGCGAGCGGGTGTTGCCGGTGGCGGCGTGCAGGGTGACCAAGGACCGGGCGGCACGGGCCTGGGTGATGCAGGTGCGGTTCGGCATCGGCAGCATCCAGGAGTTGCCGCGCCGGCTGGAATAAACACCCCCATCGAGCGGATCGACCATCGCGCTGGACAGGATGGTGGTCCCGAATGCCTCGACGGCCTCCCGGCAGCGGGCCGCGGTGTCCGGGGTGCTGGCGGGGTCCAGCGAGGCGGAGGCGAGGCACTGGAGGATGCCGAGCGGCAGCAGCCCGCCGGTGCCGGAAAGGCTGGCGATGTCTTCGTCGTACAGGCTGACCAACTGGCGGGTGGCGCGCTGGAGGAAGTCGTCGCGTTCCGCCGGGTTGGCGGGGATCGGATCGGGCTTGGGCAAGCGGCCGATCCGGCCTTCGTGGTCCATGACGCTGTTGCGGTTCACGTAATCGGGGAACTCCGCCCACATCCGGGAGACGACGTCGGAGGCACCTTCGAAAAGTTCGCGCGAATCCGCGCCGGGCGCGAAAGCCACGGGGCGCCAGCTCACTTCATTGCCTTCCGGGGAAAGGACGAGTATGAAGGGGAGGGAGGGCGGCAGCTTGATTTCCTCGCTGAGCTGGCCGGCGGCGAGTAGGCATTCGCGGGACAGGTCGCCGTCGGCCAAAACGGGCACGAACTCGCGGTTGAGCCGGGCGACCAGGGCGGGGTCGCGGTCGATGGCATCGAGCGCCTCGACACAGCCGGGATATTGGGCGGAACCGACGAAGACGAAGACCAGGCGGCGGGCGTCCGCGGCGCGTTTCAGGACGGATGGCTCCCAGTACTGCCAATGAACCGGGGAGGCGGCGCGGGAGGTGAGCAGGCCTTGCGGGGCCACGGTCATCGCGTTGGCGCTCAGGGCGGCATCGATGACGGCGGGTGCTGCGACCGCTTGCTCTCCGTCGTTTTCTTTGCGGCAGGATGCGGTGAAGACGACAAGGGCGAGGAGGGAGACGCGGGTTCCGATTTTCAGCATGGCGAGTGATCCCATCCGGTGGAGACGCCGCACCTTGCAAAAAATGCTTCCGTGCTTACAAGCGGAAGCTACGTTGCGGCAGCGATTTCCCGGAGATACCAGCGTGATCAGTATAGCGGTTTCCAGTCAAAAAGGAGGGGTGGGCAAGACCACCGTCTCGATCAATATGGCCCATGCCTTTGCCCGTGCCGGGCTGCGGACCCTCCTGGTGGATGCCGATCCACAGGGCTCCGTGGGGCTTTCCCTGACCCGCCAGTCGCGGATGCTTTCGGGCTTCTATGACTATTTGGCGGACCCGGGCATCCCGCTGGAGCGCCTGCTGGTGCCGACGCGGTTGGAGACTTTCTCCCTGGTCGCAGCGGGTCAGGCGAGTGACTACGAGGTCGGCGGTGCTCCGATCGGGGCGCATCTGGCGCGGGTCCGTGGGTTCCTGCGGGCGGTCGAGGCGCGCGGCTTTGATTTGTGCCTGGTCGACACGCCGGCCGGCCTGTTCGGGCTGACGGCGGACATCATCGCGTCGTGCGACGCGGTGCTGGTGCCGCAGCAGGCGGAGCCGCTCGGGATCCGCTCGGTGCCGAAGATGCTGGAGGGCCTCAACCGCCTGCGGGTGATCCATCCGCGGCTGATGGTGCTGGGCGTGCTGATGACCATGGTCCAGCAGGACATGGCGGAGAGCCGGGAATCGGTGGCGGCGCTGCGGCAGCTTCTGCCGGGCGACCTGGTGCTGCGGACGACCATCCCGCGCGATGGACTTTTCGTAAAAGCCAGCGCCCGCGGCTTGCCGGTCGGGGTGCTGGAAGAAGGCGCCGGCGCGCTGGCGGTGTTCGATGCGCTGCGGGCGGAAATTGAAGGAAAACTCGAGCGGTCGGGCAGCCCGATCCACCCCCGGCGCGATGGGTCCGCTTGAACCATGGATCGATGCCTCGGCGGTGCGCCGGATGGCGGAGCGCTTGCTGGAGGATCCCGACGAGCCGGAGGTGAATCCGGGGCCGGACGCCGGATTCGGCAACGAGTTCGTCGGCTTTGCGGGGGAGGCCCGCCGCGAAGCCACCCCGGCGGTGGCCGTGATGGAGCCGCCCGCGATGGTGTTCGAGCCGGTGGGCCCGGCCATCGCTTCGCAGCTGCCGCCGGCGGTCGCACCGGTCGCTCCTGAAGGCCGCGGGCCGCTGTGGGAGCGCCTGTCGCGATTCCGCGATGCCCTGATCCGGCACACCGGGGCGCAGGGGGTGTTCATCCTCGACCGCGAGGGCAAGCCGGTGATGGAGGACCCTGCCTTCGGCAAGCTGCACTTTCTCGCCCGCAGCCTGGCCCAGGCCTACCGGCCGGTGGCCGGACAATCGGGCAACGTCCATGTGAAGATCGGCTCCAACGCGGTGCTCGAAGTGGTGCCGGTGGAAACGCCCTTCGGCTGCCTGGTGCTCGGCGCGGTGATGCCGCGCGCGCTCACCGCCGCGGCGGTGGCGGAGATCGCGGAAGCGCTGCGGCAGGCGGCCACGCCGCGGGAAAGCGGGGAGCCGCGGGCCTAGGCGGGGAGGTGGTTTTTTGGCCACGCACTTCGTTGGCCCAAGCGCATCATGATGCGGCCAAGGAGTGCTTAGCGAAGATCATCGTGGTTTCTTTGGCACAGCGTAAAGCGAGCCGGCTGGGGATCCGCTTCGGACTTCAGTTGCGCTTTTTATCCGGTGACGCCCACGGGTTCTCTCCTGCTTTCAAACGCGCTGCAAGTTCATCGGGCAGTTCATCGAGCTCCGTCCAATACACAATGGTCTTTGGGCTCCTGATTCCGCGGAACCGTCCCCGGTTCTCAAGGTAGGCAAGGTTGTGCCCTACGCCGATATAGACGGGGAAAGGGGGGAATGGGACAACCATTTCTTCGTGTGCGATTTCGTCGGCGCGAACAGCGCGGTGATCGGCTTCCGCATGGAGCTGAACGGCGCGGGCTTCAAGGTCGAGCGGAAGGAAAACTTCGTTTCCGGGATGCTCTGCACGGACATCGAGTTCGGCTACGACAGCAAGGCTTACGTCACCGATTACGTCGGGAGCTGGCCGACGCATGGCTTCGGGAACATTTTCACCTTCGAGGATCCCAAGGAAACCGCCAAGCCGGAGACCAAGGAAGTGCGCACGCTTTTCGCGAAGGGCATCAACAAGATGGAGGCGGATTGGCGGGGACGGGTAGATTCCCCCGGGCGATCGTGCGATGGGTTGGTTCGAGTGGGCGGGTTTGATCGGAGAGGCCCTGCCAGTCGAAGGTCAGGGCCCACGACAAGGCGAGGACATCGACGGCAAGGATGCGAACGGCGTCGAGTGCTTGGCGGTAGTGCCAGTCCGCGAGGGAGGTGGATCGCGACTGGGCGTCGAAGAAGTTCCGGGTGGCTTCAGGCGAGCGGTTGCCGCGGGCTTTGGTCCACGCTTCGGCCCAGCGGACGTAGTATTCGTGGGCGGTCTTCTTGATCGGAATGTCCGCAAGACGCTGGAGGAAGAGCTGCCGGGCGGGCGTCCGGCCGGTCAGAGGACCGGCGGTCCCGGGGGGGCTCACTTGCCGAAGAGTACGTCGCGGAGGAGGGGCTTTTGGGAGGCTTCATCCCAGTAGCCGAAGCCGGCCTTCCAGTCCCACATCGCCCAGGGCAGGCCGCGCTTTTCGGCGGCTTGGCGGAAGTCGCGGACGTAGCGGGCGCGGCTGGCGGGATCGGCTTTCTGATAACAGCCGAACTCGCCGATGTGGATGGGTGAATTGAGGTCGATGTCGTCGGTGGTGGAGGTGATGCCCCAGCCGCCGGGTGGGGCTTCCCAATGGTTGCCGAGGTTCACGCCGCGCTTAAGCCGGGCGCAGGCGCGGTGGGCGGGGGTGTCTTGCGGGAGGATGGAGGGCTTTTTGAAGCCCGGCACGGTGGCGGCGCGGGCGTGGAGTTTCAGGGTGACGGGCACGCCGGCTTTCACGGTCAGCGTCCCTATCAATGGGCGGCCGTGCCACGAGGCGGCGCAGCGTTTCCCCCCGAAAGGCTCGCTGCCGGAGAGCGGCCAAGCGACGGCGGCGGGGTAGGGGCGCCAGGGGGAGTCCCACCCGGCCGGCTTGCCGTCGGTGGTGTCCTCGAAGCCGCTGTTAGAGAGCTTGGCGCCATCGCAGTCGAGTTCGTCCCAGAGGATCTCCTGCTGGCGGAGAACGCCGGGCCGGGCCTCGCCCCAGGGGCCGTTGAGGTCGAGCTCGAGCGTGCCGTCGTGGCTGGGCGTGAACTTGAGGGTGACTTCCTTCCAGCGCCACCAGGTGACGGGGAAGCGGATGTCGGTCAGTCGCTCGCGCTTCTCCGGGCTGTCTTCGTGGTTGCCCGGCAGGCACTCGCCGCGGGAGATCCCGACATTTTTCAGCGGGGGCTGGCCTTCCGGCACGCGCAGGAAGAGCCGTGCCTCGGTCGGCATGGCGGGCACGAATTCCTCCGCGGCG
The DNA here is from genome assembly GCA_002304315.1 of Verrucomicrobiia bacterium Tous-C4TDCM. GTDB lineage: Bacteria > Verrucomicrobiota > Verrucomicrobiia > Verrucomicrobiales > Akkermansiaceae > Haloferula. Next base: position 6,779 of record NEUO01000168.1, on the reverse strand, counting down.
AGCGGGGTGGCAAGCAAGGCGAAGGGGAGGAGGCGGGAAAGCATGGGGCGGAAGACAGGAGAGGGTGCGTCTCGCGCCCTGTTTCAAGGAATCGAGGGCGCGAGACGCGCCCTCTCCAACCTACTTCAGCTTGGAGGCGACTGCGAGGACTTCGGCCACCACGGATTTTACGCCTTCGCGCACGGATGGGTCTACCGTCTTGCCGCTTTCGTCGAACTTCCCGTAAGCCCCGCCGAGCGCGAACTGCTTTGGCACCACGAGCACGCCGATGTTGCCGAGGATCGAACGGAGGTGGACGAGACCGCGCAGGCCGCCGAGGGCTCCGGGGGAGGCGGCGAGCAGGCCGGCGACTTTTCCGCGATAGGCGGCGAGCGGCGCTTCGTCGTCGCTCTCGGCGCGGCTGACCCAGTCGATGAAGTTTTTCATCAGCGGGGTGACGGACGAGTTGTATTCGGGGGAGACGAAGATGACGGCGTCGGCAGCGAGGAACTTTTGCTTCAGGGCCTTGGCGGCGGCGGGGAGGCCGTCGGCGGCTTCGAGGTCCTGATCGAAGAGCGGCAGGGAGAAATCGGCGGGGTCGATAAGGACGGCAGTCGCACCGGCTTCAGTGACGAGATCCGCGGCGACGGCGGCCAGCTTGCGGTTGACGGAATCGCGGCGCCCGCTGCCGGGGAGGATGAGGATGGTCGACATGGCAGCACCATAATCAAGAATCGCTCCGGGGAAAGTCGCTTTGCAAGGAGGGTGGTACGGTCAAACTTTCTCAAAGGTCCCGGTGGAGTCGCCGATGCGGCGGGCCTTCGCGCCCATGCGGTCGAGCAGGGAGAGATAGAGGTTGGTCATGGGGGTGCCTTGCGGAGCCTCGATGACGCGGCCCGGCTTCAAGGTGCCGCCGCCCTTGCCGGCGAGCAGCAGGGGGAGGTCGTCGTGATTGTGGCGATTGCCGTCGGCGATGCCGCCGCCGTAGACGATCATCGAGTGGTCGAGGAGCGAGCCGCCGCTGTCGCCGTCCGGGGTGTCGCGCATCTTGGTGAGGAAGTAGGCGAGCTGCTCCACGTAGAAGCGGTCGATCTTGCCGATCGACTCGAGGGTGCGCGGGTCGCTGCGATGGTGGGAAAGCTGGTGATGCGCGGAGTGGACGTCGATCTCGGGGAAGGTGCGGTTGGACCCGTCGTGGGCGAGCAGGAAGGAGGAGACGCGGGTGGTGTCGGTCTGGAAAGCGAGGTGCATCAGGTCGAACATCATGCGGATGTGCTCGCCATAACTTTCGGGCACGCCGTTCGGGCGTTTTTCCTCGGGGATCTCGACGCGGAATTTCTCGGCGTTTTCGATCCGTTTTTCCACGTCGCGGACGGCGGTGAGGTATTCGTCCATCTTGCCGCGGTCGGTGGAGCCGAGCCGGGACTTTAGGCGTTTGGCATCGGCCATCACAAAGTCGAGGATGCTCTTCCGATAGCCGCGGCGGCGGGAGTCCTCCTTCTCGTTGCCGGAGCCGAACATTTTCTCGAAGACCAGCCGCGGGTCGCGCTCGGCGGGGGCGGGGGTGGTTTCGTTGATCCAGGAGAGATTGAACTGATAGGCGCAGGAGTAGCCGGAGTCGCAGTTGCCGGAGCTGCGCGGGGGATCGGTGGAGAGTTCGAGCGAGGGCAGGCGGGTGTGGTGACCGACCTGGCGGGCCGCGATCTGGTCGGCCGATTCGCCGATGGCGACGTCGGCACCGGCGGTCTTGCGGGCCTGGCAGCCGGTGAGGAAGCTGGCGGTGGCGCGGGCGTGGTCGCCGGCTCCGTCGCCGTTGGCCTCGGCCTTTTCGTGGTCGAGTCCGCGGAGCACCGAGAAGTGATCGCGAAGTCCGGCGAGAGGTTCGAGGGTTTTCGAAATCGCGTAGTCCTTGCCGCTGCCGACGGGTCGCCAGAGGTCGAGGTTGACGCCGTTGGGGATGTAGATGAAGGCCATCCGGGTGGGCGCGGCAGCCTTGGCGGCGGTGGCGGCCTGGAGGGACGGAAGCGAGGGGACGGCCAAGGTCGCGGCGATGCTTTTAAGGAAGGTGCGGCGCGGGGTCATGCGATTGTCGATTGAGGATTGAGGATTGAGGATTGAGGATTGAAGATTGAAGATTGAAGATTGGGAGATTGGGAGATTTAGGAGTCGCCGCGTCGGTACTGGAAGGGGACGGAATCGACGACGGCGCGGATGAGGGCGCGGGAGCTGCCGTTGGCGGCTTCGGTTTCGGTGACGATGCGGTCGAGTGCGGGTTTGTCGTACCAGTCGAGGCCGCGGCCGAGGGCGTAGGTGAGGAGCTTGGAGGCGACGGAGCGGTGGAATTCCGAGCGGTGGTCGTTGACGAGGACCTTGCGGAGTTCTTCGACGCCTTGGAACTTGTGGCCGTCGATCAACTGGCCGCTGGAGTCGATGGGCTTGCCGTTATCCCTGTCGCGCCAGGCACCGGTGGCGTCGAAGTTTTCGAGGCCGAAGCCGATGGGGTCCATCAAGGCGTGGCAGGACGAGCAGGCGGGATCCTCGCGGTGCCTCTCCATTTGTTCACGGAGGCTGCGCTGGTCGCCGTGCCTGGAGGGCGGTTCGAGCTGCGGAATGTTCGGCGGCGGAGGTGGCGGGGCGGTATCGAGCAAGCTTTCGAGCACGTATTTCCCACGGAGAACGGGGGAAGTACGGAGGGGATAGGAGGTCAGCAAGTGAAAGGAGCCGTGGCCGAGGATGCCGTGGCGGCGGGTGTCGGCGAGGTCGACCTTGCGGAAGCCGTCGCCCTTCACTCCGTCGATGCCGTAGTGGCGGGCGAGGTCGTCATTGAGGAAGGTGAAGCTGGCATCGAGCAGGGTGGCCATCGGCAAGTCATTGCGCACGATGTGGTCGAAGAGCATCTCGGTTTCGCGGCGCATCGAGTCGCGGAGCCGCGGGTTGAAGCGGGGGAATTCGCGGCGGGCGGGTAGTGAAGCTTCGACGTCGCGGAGGCGCAGCCATTGGCCGGTGAAGTTCGAGACGAACTGCTGGGAGCGAGGGTCGCGGATCAGGCGATCAAGCTCGGCGTCGAGGTTCTTGCGGAGTTCCCCGCGGTCGGCGAGGTCGCGCAAGCGTGCGTCCGGCATGGTGCTCCAGAAGAAGTAGGAGAGCCGGGTGGCGAGTGAGTGTTCGTCGATCTGCTGGATCTTCTTCGCGTTGTCGGGCTCTGGCTGCGGTTCTTCGCGGTAGAGGAAAGCGGGGGAGACCAGCATCGCCTCCAGGGCGAGGAGGATGCCGTGCTCGACGCCCTCGCTTTCCGCCAGAGCGACGAGTTCAAGGTAGCGCTCCACTTCGGCTTCGCGAGCCGGGCGGCGGAAGGCCTTGGAGGCAAAAGAATTCAGGACGCGGAGGGCGTAGGCGCGGTCGTTTTCGCCGTCCTTGCGGTCGACGAGGATCCGCCGGTGGCTTTCCGGTGTCGGAGGTGGCGGGCCATCGAGCGGGCCGGTGACCGTGACCGAATGGATCATCAGGTTGCGGTCGCGGCGGGAGGGGTCGGGGTGGTGCTCGTCCCAGAAATCATTGGTGAACGCGAGGGTCAGCCGCAGCGGGCGGTCGTGTTCGAAGTTCAGCTCGCGGGTGTATTCTTTCGGCCGGTCCATCGGCGCGTCGACCGACCATTCGTGGAGCTTCCGGTCCTCCGCGTGCAGTTCCATGAGAGGGGCGACCTCGGCGCCCATGGTGCCGCAGGCGGTGACGGTCACGAGGTATTTGCCGGGACGGGAAGGGCGATAGGAGAAACCTGCCTCGCCGCCGGTGAAAAGGTAGTGGCCTTCTTCCGAGCGCTGGCCGTCGCCCCTCATGACCCGGCCGGAGACGGTGGTCGCAAGGCGGGGCATGTCACCGGGCTTCACCGCCATGTCGAGCGCGATGCGGGAGGCCTCGAGGTAGCGTTCAAGGTGGGCGGGGGAGAGTGTGAGGACGTCGCCAATGTTATCGAAGCCGTAACCGGAATCATCCGGCGGAATGAGCGCCATCACATCCGCTTTCACTCCGAGGAGGTCGCGCAGGGTGTTCTGGTATTCGATGCGGTTGAGCCGGCGCAGGGTGACGCGGCCGGGGTCCGGATTCGCGGGATCGACCGGGAACACCGCTTCGTCGATCCAGGCGAGCAGCTTGTTGCGCTCGGCGTCGGCAAGTTGGTCTTCATCGGGCGGGGGCATCAGGCGGTGGCGGATGTGATCGCGGATGCGTTTCCAGACTTCGCGGTTTTGCTGCATCTCGGCGATCGAGCCAAAGTGGTCGATTGCCAGTTCGCCTTTCCTGAGCCCGTCGCCATGGCAGTCGTGGCAGTAGGTTTCGACCAAAGGAAGGACCTCCTTTTCCCAGCGTGCATCGAGACCCGAGGGCGTCGATGGTGTGGCTGCCGCGGCGAGTCCCGCGGCGGTGGCCGCGAAGATGCCGAGGGAACGGGAAGTGGCGGTTTCCAGCATGCTGGGGGTGTTCTACGGCGGATTCCGGGCCAAGCTCACAGAAAGTTCGGGGTTCCCGAATGTTTCGGAGCCGGGTTGAGGTCGCTTGCGAAGGCGCTGAAACTCCTTGTCCTGGCCCTGCCCAGGCGACAGGCTGAGACCTCAAACTGCAAAGCGCGCTTGTCGATGAACTTGGAAGATCCCGCACCCCGAATTCCGAAGCAAAAGTCGAGAATGCGTTCCTTTTCGCCCGGGGCGATGTCCCAGCGTCGGGAAGTCTTTCACGTGAAGCGTGCGGGTGCGATGCAGGAGATCTCCAGAGGCGATCACCGCCGGGGCGGGCCGATGGTGGGGGTCAGCCGCGAGCTGGCGATCGGTGGACTTTTGCTGGTCCTTCTTCTCTTGGTGGCGGGCGGACTCTGGTGGCTGGGGCGGAATCGGGGAAAGACGGGATCTGGCGAGGAAGCGAGCGCGGGCGGGAGGGCTTCCGAGGAAGCGTTGATCGTTTGGCAAGGGCCACATCCAGCGGAGGTGGCGGAGAATTTCACCAAGGCGGCCAGCCATGCCGAGCGGCTGAAGTGGGTGCGGCAGCCTGAGAAGGTGGGCGCTGAGATGGAGGCGTTCTTCCGCGATGGCCCGGGAGCCACCGAGAAGATCATGGGAAAGTTTTTGCTGGCGACCAGCGGGCAGGACGACCTGCTTTATGAGAACTACCATGTCTCGATCGAGAGCGGAGAATCCCGGCTGCTCTGCGTGTCGGTAGATCCACAAGGAGCCAAAGTGGATTTCGAGGCCTATGCGAGAAGTGGCTCGGAGAAATGGAGCGAGCTCGCGGCCGGCACCGTGCCTTCCGCGGAGGAAATGCGGGTGATCGTGCAGTCCGGGGGATTCTACATGCACCGGTTTCCGGACCAGACGAAGTGGGTCCACTTCAAAGCAACGACTCCAGATCTGCCTGGCTCCATGGATCTCTACGTCCTGCGAGACAGTGAGGCCGCCCGGCAGCTCGCCCAGGTGGGAGAGACGATGGCCCACGTGACCGTCTCCATCCGGGCGGTGGAGGACAGCGCGAAATACCGCCAGTTCGAGATCACCGCAATCAGGGCCATCGGCTGGGTGGAAGCGGCGGAGTAGGCGGGCCTAACAGGAGAATTGATCCAAGCGGCCATCGATCGCGGCGGGCACCACGGCGGTGACCAGGATGTCGTTTTCCTCGTATTCGGTGGAAAGCACCTTGGCGTCGCGGTGGAGCATGCCTAACAGGTCGGCGCGGCTTTGCGGGATGCGATAGCGTCGGCGTCGGACGCGGTCGGCCATGACTTCGGAGCACTTCTGAAGCAGGGCTTCCATGCCGAGGCCGGTGAAGGCGGAGATGTTCAAGGCGTCCGGGTAAAGATGGCGGAGCTCCGCGAGGCGCTCCGGCTCGGAGACGCGGTCGATTTTGTTGAGAACGGTGATCGTTGGCTTGTCGACCGCGCCGAGTTCGCCGAGCACCTTGAGCGTCGTCTCGTGGAAGATTCCGATCTCCGGCGAGGTGGCGTCCAGAACGTGGATCAGAAAGTCGGCGAGGACGGCTTCTTCCAAGGTCGCCTTGAAAGCTTCGACGAGCCGGTGGGGCAGGTTGCGGACGAAGCCGACGGTGTCGGTGATGAGGAGCGGCTGGCCGTCGGGCAGCTCGATCTTGCGTGTGGTGGTATCGAGCGTGGCGAAGAGCATGTCTTTCGCCATGACGTCGGAGCCGCTGAGCTGGTTGAGCAGGGTGGACTTGCCGGAGTTGGTGTAGCCGACGATCGCCGCGTGGGGCGTCTCCATTTTCTCGCGCTCCTTGCGCTGGGTGGCGCGCTGCTTGCGGACATCGTCGAGCTCGCGGCGGGCGCGGTCGATGCGGACGTGGGCCATCCGGCGGTCCACCTCGATCTGCTTTTCGCCCATGCCGCGTGCCGCACCGCCGCCCTGGCCACCGCCGGAGCCGCCTTCGCGGTCGAGGTGACCCCACATCCGCGCCATCCGCGGCAAGGCGTATTGCATGCGAGCCAGCTCGACTTGGAGGCGGGCCTCCTTGGTCTGGGCGCGCTTGGCGAAGATATCGAGGATCACTTCCTCGCGGTCGATCACGCACATGTTGGCGGCCTTTTCCCATTCGCGTTGCTGGGACGGGGCGAGCTGGTTGTCGATGACGATGCAGTCGCACTCGTGGGCCTTCGCCAGTTCGACGATTTCGGCCGCCTTGCCGGTGCCGCAGAGAAATTTCCGGTGCATTTCACGGCTGCGGGTTAGGACCTTCTCGACCACGCCAATGCCCAGGGTGCTCACCAGTTCACCAAGCTCTTCGAGCAGGGCTTCGGATTCTACTTC
>NEUO01000167.1 GCA_002304315.1 Verrucomicrobiia bacterium Tous-C4TDCM | reverse complement strand
GCCGAGGATCAGCACCGCGGCGGCGTTCGGGTGGCGGACCAGGCCGGCGAGGATCTTGCGGGTGTGGCCGAGGTCGTCGCCGAGCTGCGAGCAGCCGTAGGGATGGGTGAAGGCGTGGATGCCATCGACCGGGCCACCGGGGGTGACGAATTCCTTCGCCGCGAGATCGGCGATGCGCTGGCTGGGGACGTTGACGCAGGCGACCGTGTTGATGATCCAGATTTCGTTGCGCGTCGCGGCGCGGCCGTCGGGCCGGCGGTAGCCGAGGAAGGTCGGGACCTCGCCGGGAGCGGCCGGCGAAGTACGGGAAGCCTCGTATTTCAGCTCGGTGTCCTCGCCGAGGCCGCTGCGGACGTTGTGGACGTGGACATGTTCGCCGGGCGCGATGTCCGCGGTGGCGAGGCCGATGGGAAAGCCGTACTTGATCACCGGCTCGCCCGCGGCGATCGGCCGCAGCGCCGCCTTGTGGCCGGCGGGGATGTCGGCGAAGACGAGTTCGCCCTCGCGGGTCCCGGCGGCGATGGCCTGCGGGGCGACGGCGACGTTGTCGTCGGGGTGGATGTGGACGAGGAGTTTCATTTCGAGGGCGGGCCGGGCTGGCGGATTTCTAACCGCGGATGGACGCAGATGAAAGGCAGGGATCACAGATGGATGCCGTCGCGACATGGAGCATTGCTTGATGGATCTGAGTTCATCTGCGGTTGTTGCCTCATGGTTTGAAAAGCACCGCGCGGGATGGCGAACCGGAGAATCCCGGAAGAAGTAGCGGCAGCGCCATGAACTCCGCGCCCTCGGCGAACTCGCGCCAGCCATCGCGGAAGCAGAGTTCCTCGATGACCCACACGCCGTTGCCGAGCAATATCTCATGGGTCGGGGTGTTGTCGGGGCCGGTGCCGCCGATCGAGAAGTGGTCGATGCCGACCGCGCGGATGCCGTGGTCGACGATCCATTGCGCGCCATCCGGCGCGAGGTAGGGCGAGCGGTGGATCCACTCGTCGGTCTTGGCGCGCCGGTGGCCCCAGCTGGTGTTGAGCAGGACGATTTCACCGGCAAGCGCCCCTTGCAGTTCGGCCGGGCCAATCGGATGGGCGGCGGGCAGGTGGGTCAGGTCGAGGATGCGGCATTTCCCGCAGAACGACTCGAGCGGCATCTGGTCGATCGACTTGCCGCCGGCGATCTTGTGCAACGGGGCATCGAGGTGGGTGCCGGTGTGCGAGGCCATGTGGAATTCCTCCATCCGCCAGCCGTCGGTAGGATGATCCGCGGTGATCGGAAGGCGCACCGCGGGGTGGACGTGGCAGTTCGGGCAGTCGTCGAACAGGGGCTGGGAGAGGTCGAAAAATTGCATGGGGAAAGGCGGGTGGAACAACGAAACGAGCGAAATAGGCGAAAGGAGAAGGAGGATTCAGGCGGACGATTTTCAGGTGAGGTTAGATCCTCTTGGATGGGTTTTGTTCCCCTTCTTCACTTTCGTTCGTTTCGTCCTTTTCGTTGTTCAAAGAAACTCAGCCCAGAATCAGATCCCGGTGCTGGGGCAGACCGCGGGTCCAGTTGAAGTTGTGGATGGGTTCGAGGATTTCCATCACCTCGGCGAGCAGTTCGCGGTCGAAAGGCGCTTCGAGATGCTCGATGTTCGCCTTGATGTTGTCCGGGTTCGCGGAGCCGACCAGGGTGCAGGCGATCGCCTCGTTGTCGCAAGCGAACTGGAGGGCGAGGCGGACGATGTCGACGCCCTTCGCCCGGCAATGCTCCATCGCCTTGCGGCAGCCTTCCTGGATCGCCGGGGTGGACGGGTGCCAGGCTGGCACGCCGCGCTGGGTGAGCAGGCCCATGCCGGTCGGCGAGGCGTTGATGATGCCGACGCCCTTGCCCTGGAGGTAGGGGGCGAGGTCGCCGAAAGAAGTGTCGTTGAGTTCGTAGTGGCAGAAGGACAGCACGGTCTCGACGACGCCGGGCTCGGCGCGGTCGAGGATGGACTGGTAGATGCTGAGCGGGAGGCCGGTGATGCCGATGTGGCGGACGACGCCCTGCTCTTTCAGGCGGAGCAGGGTCGGCAAGGTTTCGTCGAGGATCTGGTCGTGGTCGGCGAACTCGATGTCGTGGCACTGGATCAGGTCGACGTAATCGACGCCGAGGCGCTTCAAGCTGTGCTCGATGCTGCGCTCGGTGGAAGGACGAGAGTAATCGTAGTCGCCGCGCGGTTCGGAGTAGCTGCCGATCTTCGTGGCGAGCAGGTAAGAGTCGCGCGGCACGCCTTCCAGCGCGCGGCCGAGGCGGAGTTCCGCGAGAGTCTCGCCGTAGGAGGGCGAGACGTCGATGAAGTTCATGCCGCCCTCGAGCGCGGCCTGGACGGTGGCGACGCAGTCATCGAGCGAGACCTGTCGGAAGACGGAGCCGAGCGACGACGCGCCGAAGCCGAGAACGGGGACCTGGAGGCCGGTGGAGCCGAGCGGGCGGGTTTTCATGGAGGCGGGAACGATGGCGGGAAAGCGGCACCTCCGCCATGCCGGATTTTCGCCGATGCATGACGATTCTTGACCTGCCATCACGGGCCCGCATCCTCATTTCCATGGACCGGACCGCCGTGGAACCGCCATCCTTTGTATCCCGTCAGGTGACGGAGGCGCGGCGCTTTTATCTGAATCTCAAGCCGCCCGCCGGTCACAGCCTGACGGTCGTCTGCGGCGGTTGGGAGTCCTGCGCGCCGGACTTCCGGGTCGAGCGGGCGGACTTTCCGTTTCTCTGCATCGAGTTCGTCGCCGGGGGATCGGGAAACTTGCTGCTGGCGGGAAAGGAATGGCCGCTGCGGCGCGGCGCGGTCTTTTCCTACGGCCCGGGCTGCCGGCACCGGATCGAGTCCGACGCGGCGGATCCACTGGAGAAATACTTCCTCGATTTCAGCGGCCGGGCCGGCGGCGACCTGCTTCGTGCCGCGGGGCTCGCACCGGGATCGTGCCGCGGCGCGGGCGATCCAGACGGGGTCGAGCGGGCCTTCGAGCAAGTCCTCGATGCCGGCAAGCACAGCGGCCCGCAGGCCGCTCGGATCGCCGCGCTGCAGACGGAGATCCTGCTGCTCACGCTGGCGGAGTCGATGATTGCCGGCGGCGGGCGCGACCAGTCTTACCAGACCTTTTTGAAATGCCGCGGCTGCATCGAGGAGCGCTTCCTCGAGTTCGCCACCGCCGCCGAGGTCGCCGCGGCCTGCCACGTCTCCCCCGCCTACTTGTCGCGCTTGTTTTCCCTCCATGGCCACGAGACGCCGTATCAAGCGCTGGTCCGCTGCCGGATGCGCCACGCCGCGGCATTGCTCGATGGCGGGCAGATGATCGTCCGCGAAGTGGCCGAGCAGCTCGGACTCGACGCCTTCCATTTCTCCCGCGTCTTCAAGCGGGTTCACGGGGTGTCGCCGGCGGAGTTTTTGAGGAGGCGGGGTTGAAGCCCTTCTCCTCAATCATTCCGCCGAACCAACCCAAGTAGTCTAACAGGCCGCCTGCTGCGGCGAGCTCCGCAGCGACCTTCACCGAGCCGCTGATCGCGCTGAAACATCGTCGCCCGCCTCCTTCGTAGGTGTCGTTGATGAAATCCGTGCCCTGCCTTCTCCTCGCCGCCAGCCTTGCCGGAACCGGCATAATTTTCTCCCAAGCCCCGCCCGCCGCGGAAAAGGCCTGGCCTGCCCACAGCATGGAACGACCCCGCCCGGCGGTAGTGGAGCCGAAGTATGACGGCAAGCCGGTAGCCGCTCCCGCCGGAGCCACGATCCTTTTCGACGGCAATTCCCTGGAAGCGTGGAAGAATGGAGGCCAAGCCGCGAAATGGCGCTTGGCCGAGGGTTTCATGGAAGTGGTGCCCGGCACCGGAGCCATGAAATGCGAGATCGCGCTCAAGGGCGACGGCCACCTCCACATCGAGTGGGCCACTCCCGCCGTGGTCAAAGGCGAGGGCCAGGGTCGCGGCAACAGCGGGGTCTTCCTCGACGGTTTCCCGGAGGTGCAGGTGCTCGATTCTTATCAAAACGATACCTACCCCGACGGCCAGGCCGCGGCGCTCTATGGCAAGCAGCCGCCGCTCGCGAATGCCAGCCGCAAGCCCGGCGAATGGCAAAGCTATGACATCGTCATCCGTCGCGCGGTGGTCAAGGACGGCAAGGTCGTCGAGAAGGCCCGCCTGAGCGTCACCCACAACGGCGTGCTGGTGCAGGACGCGGTGGAGATCGACAACCGGAACGACAGCAGCCAGCTCGAATTCCAGGACCACGGGAACCCGATGCGCTTCCGCAACATTTGGTTTAAGCTGATGCCTTGAGGAGAATCCCGCGGATCACTCTTGGTCATCCGGAATGAGCTCCAGATGCATGGCGGCCAGCTCGGGCGAGGCGGATTCTTGCTCGCCCTCGATGAAGGCGATGTCGTCGAGGGTTTCTTCCGGCTCGTCAATGCGTAGGGCCTGTTGCTCGTAAGCCGCTGCCACCGCCTCGCGGGTTTCATCCTCGGCCTCGTCGAGTCCTTGGAGGACCATCGTGAGGTTCGGCTCTTCGTTCACATAGGGCGGGGCCGCGGGCGGAAGCGGGCTATCTGAACCACGGATGGGGATATCGATAGGGGTCATGGCGGGATGGGGAATAGGGTTGGAATCCCGGCGCTGCGGATTTTCTCGATTAAAACCCTAAGCCGGTTCCGCTCGCTTGCAATGGATCAACTTTTCTTCCGGCCCGCCCCTGAAAAACACATGGAGACTCCGGGCTTTCCCGGCTAGTGTGAAGGGCGGTGGAAGATCCACCCTTGCTGCCCATGAACACGAATTCCGATATTACCACGCCCCTCGCCGAAAAAATCGCCGAGATGGAACTCAAGCTGGAGGCGCTGGAACGAGAGATCGCGGAAATCAGCCAGCCCGCCGCGAACGATCTGAAAAAACGCTTCGACGCCCTTCGGATCGAAGAAAAGGCACTCAAGCGGAACTTCGAGGAATCGATGGGCCGCGGCGAGCCCGACTCCGTGCGGTTGGCGAAGGTCGAAGCACTGCTCCGCTACATGCAACGCGAGGAATCCTCAGTGGAACACGAGGCGCATTTCCTTCACCAGGCCGCCCCCTCGTCCGTCACTCTCGCCGCCCAAGCCGTCTCCGGCATGATCGACCTTTACCGGCGAGCGATCCATCGCGTGCTGGGAGATTCCCATCCGCTGGGCCAGTCGGTCTTCGTCAACCAATCCACCGACGACCTCGCCGCGGAATACGGACTGGAAACACCGCCTGCTGCCAAATCATCACCGGAAAACCCCTGACGCGGAGTCACGGCACCCGGAAAAACTTCCGCTCGCTCATCGGATAAGTCGGATCCGCAACCAGCGCGCCAGATCGGATACCCTTCACGTCGATCACCTTTTTATTGTAAGGACTGAAGACGAAGCCGTCTTTCCCCGGCACCGGAATGGCTACCGGGCGGGGGCCGGACGGCGGCTTCACCACGGGAGGCTCGGGCACGGGTTCCGGCGATGGCTCAAGACGTATCTCGGGTTCAGGTGAAACCGGTGGCGAGGGGGGCCGGACGAACTCCGGGGGTTCCGCGGCTACCTTCGTGACCGGATGTTTGATGCGCCAGAAATCCGCACAGCCTGGAAGCAAGGTCACAGTCGCGGCCATCGCAAGCACCAGCCGGAGTGGCCGGCTTCCTCGGGAGATTGATGTTTTCATGCTGGAAAAACAGCATTTAGAGAGGCTCCGGTCAACCTTAAATTGCTGTTTTTTCAGCATTTCATCCCGAGGGCCGATCGTTGCCGGATTCCGCGAGGGCATCTTGACCGGATGGGGATCCGATCTCTGTTTCTCCATGCGATTTCTTTTGGCCGGTCTTTCCGCGATCTTCCTTTTCAGCTCGTGCTCCACCCTGCCCCGGCCCGGTGCGGAGGCGGGGCCGACTTCGCCCGGTGACGCCACGGCTCTGCTACGCCAGTCGGCCCGCGCCCACGGGGATCCCTGGATGAATTACCAAAGGGTCGACACCGCCTACGCGGGCGAGTGGAGTGCCATCGCCACCCGGCTGCAACCGGTGCTGACCGATCCGGGATTCCGCAAGGACTCCGTGGAAACCTACCGTCCGCGGCAGCAGAGCGTCCGCCAACTCCATACCGGGCCGGACGGGACCAAGGAGGTGCGGCGCACTGGCCGCAAGATCGAGGTGCTCAACAACAGGACCCGGGCCGGCGGCGACAGTGAGTTTCTCGATGCCGCCGCACTGGTGGCCGACGCCTACACCGGCTTCCTTTTCGGCAGTTCGTGGCTGTCGGTGAACGGCCGCGAACTGCGTGTGCTCCAACCCCGCGAGCTCGACGGGGAATCCTGCCAGCTCGTGGCTGGAAGTCTCGCACCAGGCTTCGGGGCGGCAGCCGGCGATGACTTCATCGCGTGGATCGGAACGGAGAGCCGCTTGCTGAAGCGCCTTCAGTTTTCCCTCAACGGCCTCGACTCCACCCGCGGCGCGGATGTCGACGTGGTCTTCTCCGAGCACTGGAAAGCCGCGGACGGATCGGTCTGGGCGGGCCGTTTCGTCGAGCACATCCAGCGGCCGGTGAAGGCCAAAGCCCATGAATGGCGGATGATGACGCTGAGCCTCGACGGCCGGAAGATGCGCTAAGCTACTTCTCCACCTTGCCGGCCTGAGCATCGATCCATCGCACCAGGTCGCCCACCGTTTTCAAGTTTGCCGCCGTCTCATTGGGGATCGCGACACCGAAGTCCTCTTCGACGGCCATGATCAGCTCCACGATGTCCAGGCTGTCGGTCCCGAGGTCCTCGGTGAAGCGGGACGTCGGCGTCACCTTGGACGGGTTGATCCCGAGCTGCCCGACGATGATCCGCACGACCCGTGAGCGGGCATCGTCCCCTGTCGGCGACGCGGCGGCTGGATTTTCATCCGGCGGCCCGGCTTCGGCTTTGAAGCTGTCGACCACCTCCCGGAACACCGGCAGGGCGGCGGATTCACGGGAAGGAATGGTCCACATCATCACCTGGTAAAAGGCGTCCGCGGTTTCGATCGACGAGATCTGATAGACCACCCGGATCTTTTCGGTGGTGCCGACCACGCGGCGATGAAGGGCAGGGTAGGCACCCACTTTGCGGCTTTCCGGTTCCGAGACTTCGGAATTCTCCAGGCTCTCCTTGAGCGAGTCGCTGGTGAGCTGTTCGAAGCTTGGTAGATCCCCCACGAAGTCGCTTTTCAGGTTCTCGATCACCAGCACGTACTGCTCACGAAACCCATTGCCCGCGACGATTCCGGCGGCTTCGTTGAGCTCCGGCATCTCTTTCCAACTCTTGGGAACCTCGATCCGGTATCGTCCGTCTTCCGTAGCCAGCATGTTCTTCCGGTCACCTTCTGATTTATTGGCTTGGATCGCTTTCCCGAGTCCGCTCGCCGCCAAGCCGACCGCGCCGAGCAGACCGAGCAGGGCCACCACGCCGGAAACCATCGCGCCAATGATCCAGCCGCGGGTCTTACTGGTGGTCGCCTTGATCATCGTGACGACGAAGACCAACCCGCCTCCAAGCAGGGCCAAGGCGACGAGGCCGATGAGGATGGACCGGCCGACGGCCTGACCCGTTTCGTAGGCGGAGGAAGGTTCCATGATCCGGCGAGCGAACCAGCCCGTCACCGCCAGCAACAAGACAAATCCCGCGGGAAGGCGGGAAACGGGCAGGGCGAAAGACGCGCCATCCGGACACGAAAAGGGGCCGCGCACTCACGCGGCCCCGATGAATTTCGTCATGAAATTTATTTCATCCCCGGCGATTGCTCGCCTTCGGATGTCAGTAACCTGCCCGAAAACGCGGGTCTTGTCATGTCCCTAAGATTTGGGACACGGCGGGATCAGGACAAATCCAGCAATCCGCGCCGGATCGCCTCGCTGACGGCGGCGGGCAGGTTGCGGACGTGCAGCTTGTCGAAGCAGCGCTTGATGTATTCGGTCACCGAGTGGGTGCTGAGACCAAGCGCGTCAGCCACCTCCTGCCGGGTCAGGCCTTTGGCGGAAAGCTGGAGCACCTCGCACTCGCGGGCCGACAGGGTTTCCGCGCCAGGGATCGGGCTGAGCTGGCGGAAGGTCTGGAGGATCATCCCGGCGATCTTCGGGTCGAGCGGCGTGCCGCCGGCCAGCACCTCTTCAAGCGTGCTGATCAAACGGGTCGCGCTGCCGGCCTTCACCAGGTAGCCGTGGGCTCCGGCTTCCAGCGCGGCGAAGACCTTCGCCTTGTCGGTGAAGGCGGTCAAAACCAGCACCTGCACCAGCGGCAGCAGCTCGCGGATCTTTTTGATGCCTTCGATCCCGCTCATTCCCGGCAGCCCGAGGTCGGAAAGCACCAGGTCCGCCGACAGCCCGCCGCGGAAAGCTTCGAGCGCGTCCTCCATCGTAGAGAATTCGCCGACGCAGTCGTAGCCGCGCTCGGTCAGCACCATCGATACCGACTCGCGGAAGTCGGCATGGTCCTCGATCAGGACCAGTCGGATTTTCTTCAGTTCCGGATCCGTTTTCGTTGAAGGTTTCGCAGCCACTGGCGGGATCATGGCCCGGACCCGCCGCTTTGGCAAAGCTTGGGTTTGGATCGAGGAGTGACCTACTTCTTCGTCCGCTTTCGGTCCAGCGGGATGGCGAGTTCGAGGCAGGTGCCTTTCTCTGGGCCGCTGTCCACCTTGAACTCGGCACCCAGCGCTTCGACGCGCTGGCGCAGGGCCCGGAGCGTGGAAGGCCGCTCCATCTTTTCGGGCGGGATGCCGCTGCCGTCGTCGGTGATGACCAGACGGAACTTGCCCGCCTCCTCATCCGCCCGGATTTCCACCCGGGCCGCTCCGGAATGGCGCAGGACGTTGTGCAGGGCCTCCCGGTAGTAGAGGAAAAGATGGCGGTTCGCCTCGTCGCTCAGCTCGGTCTGCCAGGCAGCCTCGTTGGCGTGGAATTCCCAGTCGAGCGCCTCCAGCATGATCGAGCCCGTCTCCCGCAAGTGCTCCGCGGTGCCGATCCGGTGGTCGCCCTGCGGCCGCAGCAGCCAGACGATGTCGCGCACCGCGCTGACGGTCTCGGCGGCGATTCGTTGGATGCGCTTGAGCTCTTTCGACGGCCCGGCATGGCTTTCCGCCAGGTCGGCGAACATCTGGATGCTGCCGAGGTTGCTGCCCACTTCGTCGTGCAGGTCGCCGGCGATCCGCTCCCGAACCCGGGCGAGCTCGCGCTTTTCCCGCATCCGGTAGCGGATCGGCAGGGCGATCAGCACCAGCGCCCCGGCCCCGCCGAGCAGCGCAAAGGCCCACAGGCCGGTGCGGCGCCAGCGGTCGACGATCGCCGCGGCTTCCTGCTCCAGCGCGTGCCGCCTTTGCTCGAGCTTCAGGCGCTGGTCGAGCTGCATCAGCCATTCGCGCCGCGAGACCAGCTTGCCGTCCGGGCCGAAGCCGTCGCTGAGGCTCGCCGCATTCCAGTATTGCAGGCCGGAGCCGATCACGTTGCCCATGCCATCGGGCGAGCGCACCACCGCCCCGGCATTGCGCATCTCCTCGCCTTCCAGCACCTCGATTTCGCTCAGGGCAAAAAAGGCCGGGTAGTCTTTGAACACTTTCCAGAGCTCGGCGACATCGATCCGGACCTTGCGCCCGCGGCGCGGACCCAGCGGGACGTCGATCGGACTGTGGCCGGGATTTCCCATCTCGACCGCGGTCTCCTCACCTTTGTTTCCGGCGGCATCCGGGACGGAAATGCTGAAGCGTCGCGGAAAACCGAAGCCGCTTGGCAGGTCGGACGTCGGACGTTTCGCGGGGAACAGGCGGACCGTGTCGAAGGAGCGCTCCTCGCCGAGATCGACCTCCAGCCACACGCTGTCCGTTGCCTTCGCCCGGCCTTCGGAAATCCAGCCGACATTGCGGTGCTCGCCCGCCGGGACCTCCGGCAGCCCGAGCGGGGTCTGGCCGTCGACGAGAAAGGCATTGCTCCATAACCACGGCGCGGAAGGGGCCTGGCCGCCGCTGCTGGTGACCGTGGCACCGCGCGCCAAGTTGCGTTCGCCCGCGAACACGAAGGCCTCCGCCCAGGCATAGACGAAACTTTCCGAGACATCCGAATCCAGCCGCAGCCGCCCGGCCGAGACCCGCAGCGCGGCGGCTTCCACCGGCGGCGAGACGGGATAGACAAACGGGTGACCGGCCCGCACCGGGTCCGCCCACAGCGCGCGCTCGTCGGCGATCCGGGCGATCACCTTGCCGTCCTTGTCGAGCAGCTCCACCGTGAATTCGTCGGGCATCCCGAACTGCGCTTCCAGCCCGCCGACGCCGTAGCGGCGCGACGGCACCAGCGCCACCAGATCGACCATCCCGGCTTCCGGCAAGCGGACCTCCACCGCGATCCCGCCCTCCTTCGCGGGGCGCTCCTGGAGCGGCAGGATGGCGAATCCGCCGGTGCCGCCCTGATCGCCCACCGGCACCGCGGGCAGTGCCGGCAACTGCTGCCCGATCGCCTCCAACTCCCGCTCCACTTCCGCCAGCCGTCCTGAAATCCCATGCGCCAACCGGTAGTCCCAGCCCGCCTCCTGGGCCCGCAGCCCGGCCGGTAGCAGGCAACAAAGCAGCGGCAGCAGGTGGCGCGGGCGGGTCATCTGCCGCGGACCCTAACGACCTCCGCGCCCGCTTGCCAGCCCGAGTCCATCATTTGGCCACAGCTCCCGCTGGGCTTTGAACCTGAAAACCGGGATGGGAACAACGAAAGGGACGAAATTGGCGAAATTTCAGAGAGTGGTGTGAATGGCCCGATCCGAACGTCCGGCGGAGCGCTGACTTTAGTCGGCGAGTCTTTGGGTGCCGCGACCTCGCTTGCGGCCTCAAACCAGCGCTACCCTGCGCTTCGTTGCTTCATTCCGTGCCATTCGGATCGATTCTGACCCTGCCTTGATTTTCGCGGAGTTTCGCCGGTTTCGTTGTCATCACTTTCCCTTCCCGCTTGAATCGGGCCGCGCATGCCGAAGTTCAAACTCACCCTGGCCTACGACGGCTCCGCCTACCACGGCTGGCAGTCGCAAAAGAGCGGCCGCGGCGTGGCGGACACCGTGGAAGCGGCGCTCGCCCGGCTCTTCGCCAGCAGCCCGAAGCTCGTCAGCTCCAGCCGCACCGACACCGGCGTCCACGCGATGGGTCTCGTCGCGCATCTCGAAATCCCGCCCGATGAACTCCGCATGCCCGCCCGCCAACTCGCGCTGGCGATCAATTCCGGCCTGCCCGACGACATCCGCGTGGTCGCCGCGACCCGCGCCGCCGCCACTTTCAACGCCCGCTTCGATGCCACCGCCAAGCAGTACTGCTACACCGTCTGGAACCACCCGGCGATGAACCCACTGGTCCGCCACCGGGCCTGGCACGTCCCGCAGCCACTCGACCTCGCCGCGATGAAATCCGCCGCCGCGCTCTTCGTCGGGCGGCACGACTTCCGCTCCTTCACCGCCAAACGCGCCGGCGTGCTCGGCGATTCCACCCGCACCCTGACCCGCTGCGAGGTGACACGCCGCGGCTCTGAGATCACCATCCTCCTCGAAGGCGGAGGCTTCCTCTACAAGATGTGCCGCGGGATCGCCGGCTCGCTGGTGCAGGTCGGTCAGGGGAAATTCCCGCCGCAGGAAGTCAGCGTCATGCTCAACCACCGCGACCGCCGCAGCGCCGGAGTGAACGCCCCGGCCCACGGACTGGTGCTGTGGAAGGTAACTTATTCCAAGAACAACAAGCCAACCGGCAGCCGTATCCAACGCCCATGAAAGCCCTCGCACTCCTGATCACCCTCCTCGCGCCACTCTCAGCCGCCCCCGAAAAGCCGAACTTCATCGTCATCAACATCGACGACCTCGGCTACGCGGACATCGGCCCCTACGGGTCGAACAACCGCACGCCGAACCTCGACCGGATGGCGAAAGAAGGCCGCAAGCTG
>NEUO01000166.1 GCA_002304315.1 Verrucomicrobiia bacterium Tous-C4TDCM | reverse complement strand
GCCGACTGGGAGGAAATGTGGCGCGTCAACGTGATGGCCCTCACCCTCTGCTGCCAGCTTTCGCTCCGCCACTTCCCTCGCGAGGGCGGCCGCATCGTCAACGTCTCCTCCATGAGCGGTCACCGGGTCCCGCCGACCGGCGGCTTCTACGCGCCGACCAAGTTCGCGGTCCGCGCCGTGACCGATGCCCTCCGCGCCGAACTCAAGTCGATCGGCTCGCCCGTCCAAGTCGCCTGCGTCTCGCCCGGCTTCGTCGACACCCCGCTGCTCGACCAGTATTTCCGCGGCCGCGAGGAGGTCCTGCAAAAGACCCGCGAAAGCATGACGATGCTGGCCCCCGAAGACGTCGCCGCCGCCATCATGACCATCCTCGAAGCCCCGACCCACGTGGAAATCGGCGATATCCTCATGCGCAGCAGCGACCAGCGGATGTGAGTTAAAAGCGGCCTAACAGACGACCCGCACCTCGTCCGCCTGCACGATCTTCCGCACCCCGCTTTCATCGCGCAGCAGCAGCTCGCCGCCATCGCCGATGCCGGCCATTTCCCCGGTTAGAACGCGGTCCGCGCAAATCATCCGCACCCGCTTGCCGGTCAATGCACAGCGCTCGCGCAGATTCCGCAGGAGTTCGTCGAAACGCCCGCCGATGCAGGGCTCCCACACTTGCAGTCGCTCCAGCACCGCCGCCAGCACCGCCGCCCGAGCGGGAGGCACGCCACGCTCGATCGCCAGCGAAGTCGCGCTGTCCTCCAGCGCCGCGGGAAACTCCCGCACCCCGACGTTGATGCCCACACCCACGACCACGAAATCCTCGCCCGCCTCGACCAAAATCCCGCACACCTTGCGCCCGCCGATCCACAGGTCGTTCGGCCATTTCACCTCCGCGAAAACCCTGAAGCGGTCCAGCGCCTCGGACACCGCCAGCCCCGCCGCCAGAGACAGCCGTGGCCACAGCTCCTTCTTCTCCGAGGGTCGTAGCAGCACCGAAAACGCCAGTCCTTCGCCCGCCGGACAAACCCAGGCCGCCCCTCGCCGCCCGCGACCCGCGTCCTGCCGCTCTGCCACCACCACAAGACCCGCCGACGCTCCACCGCGCGCGGCTTCGCGGACATCGTCGTTGGTCGATCCCGTCACCTCGCGAAAGTCGAACCGGAATCCATCCGGCAACTCCGCTTTCTGCCACTTGTCGTTCATACGCGGCTCACGAAATCCAAGGCCAGATCCAGTGCCTTCACCGAGTGGGTGATCGCGCCGACCGAGATGAAATCCACGCCCGTCGCCGCGATGCCGGCCACCGTGTCGAGGTTCACCCCGCCGCTTGCTTCCAGCCGCGGATTCGCCCGATCGCCACGCAGCCCGACCGCCAGCCGCAGTTCGTCGAGGCCCATGTTATCCAGCAGCAGGTAGTCCACGCCTTCGAGTTCAAGGAAGGCCTCCACCTGCTCCAAGCGGTCCGCCTCCAGCTCAACCTCGACCGCCGGATGATCCGCCTTCAGCCGCCGAATCGCTTCCTGAAGTTCCTCCAATCGCCCCTCCGCGACGAGGTGGTTGTCCTTCACCATCACCCGGTCGTAGAGGCCCATCCGGTGATTGGTTCCGCCGCCGTGGAGCACCGCTTGTTTGTCGAGCAGACGCCAACCGGGGATCGTCTTTCGCGTATCGAGAATCTCCGCAGAGGTCCCGCGAACCTCGTCCACATAGCGCCGCGTCGCGCGGGCCACCCCGCTCATCCGCTGCATGAAATTCAACGCCGTCCGCTCCGCTGTCAGCACTGATCTCGATGGCCCTTCGATTTTCATCACGTAGGCTCCTTCCGAAATCCGGTCGCCGTCGTTCACCAGCAGCGTCGCCTCGATCGCCGGGTCGACCTTGCGGAAAACCTCCAGCGCCACCTCCCCGCCCGACAGAACCCCGGCTTCCCGCGCCACGATAAATGCCGTCGAACGCCGCTCCGCCGGCACGAAATACAAGGACGTCAGGTCCCCCGCCCCGATGTCTTCTGTTAGGGCCGCCTCGATCAATCGCTCTACGGTCATTTCCACGCCGCAACGCTAAGTGGCAAGGAGCGGTCCGGGCAATCCATCATTCTTGAGCGCCCAGGAGCGGGAAAGTGAACCGCCAAGTTTGCCAAGAAGTGAATCCCGACTCCTTACCAACGGTTTCAAATGCCGAGAGCACTCGACCAAGCAAGCCACTGCTCCTGAAGTCCGTGGCGATTAAGGATGCCGCCAAATTCCGCGCGATCAAAAGCGGGCAAGGAGACCAGATAGACAAGCCGCGCCCGGTCTTTCGGCCTCCCTGCGGTCAAGGCGATGGCGGCGAGATGCTCTGGTGTCATCACGCGAATCACATGGTCGTCCCACCTCAAAGCCGAGGCTTGCCGCACCGCCTCGGACTCCAAGCCCGGCGAGGCGCTGAGAAATTGGACCGGAAATCCGTAAACCAGAAGTCCCTCCTCTTCGAACTCGCCGTAACCAAGTTCCGCAAGGCGATCAAACAAGGGCGAGAGCGTGACCAGCAGTGCCCCCGGAGATGGATCGAGGAATACAAAAACGTCGATATCACGGGTGGCGAGTGGCTCACCATGGAAACCGGCAGCCGTTGCTCCACCGAGTGCATAGCCCGAAACAATGCCTTCGTTTAGAAGTTGCTCGAGGAGGTCGCAGACGGCTTGCATGCCTTTTTGATCGCTTCAAGTTTCCGGGTCTCCTGGATCATCTGCCCGATCCGCTCGACCTTCTCCGCGAGCGGCAGGCAACGCTGCTTCTCCCGCCAGCGAGGCATGCCACGGGGTGGAAGTTGAGGTTGCTCGGCTAACATGAGCGAAACCTAGCAGCACAATCTCCCTTGGAAAAGGAGGAAGAACGCGGTTCACCTCTCCCCGACCACACTCACCACGATCTCCCGCCGGTGCGGCGCGCGGCGGTGCTCGAACAGGAAGATCCCCTGCCAAGTCCCCAGCGCCATCCGCCCGCGGAGGATTGGAATCACCTCGCTGGTCCTCGTCAGTGCCATCCGGATGTGGCTCGGCATGTCGTCCGGTCCCTCGTCGGTGTGGACGAACCACGGCGTGCTCTCCGGCACCAAGCGCTCGAAGAATTCCTCCAAATCCCGCCGCGCGCTGGGGTCGGCATTCTCCATGATCACCAGACTCGCCGAAGTGTGGCGGACGAACACGGTCACCGTCCCGGTGGCGATCCCGCTCCGCTCGACAATCGCCGCCACCTCCCCGCTGATCTCGTAGGTTCCCTTGCCCCGGGTCCGGAATTCGAAAGCTTCAGCATGCACGCTCACGGGGTCGGATATGAGCCTTCCGACCGCCCTCCGCAATGACGCAGCGGCACGACTTTGTGATCGAATCGCCGCTCCCATACGGTAGCCATGACCCATCATGAAAAGCACCTTGCTCCTCCTCGCCGCCGCCCTCCCGGTCCTCGCCGCCCCGCTGCCCATCGCCATCGGCACCAACACCGGCGGCAGCGGCAAGAGCGAAGGCATCTACCTCTCGACCTTCGATCCTGAAAACGGCGCGTTCGGCGAAGTGAAGCTCGGCGCGAAATACACCGGCCCCGGCTTCCTCGCGCTTCACCCTTCGAAGCCACTCCTCTACTCGGTCGGCAAGTCGGAGGCCCACCCGAAAGGCAGCCTCGCCGTCTTCAAGCTCGGCAAAACCCTCGAATTCCTCGCCGAGACCTCATCCCAGGGAGCCAATCCCTGCCACCTCGCCATCGACGCCACCGGCAAGGTCCTCGCCGCCGCGAACTACAGCGACGGCATCACTTCCACCGCTCGCCTCGACGCCGACGGACTCCCAGTTGGAACCGGTTTGGCATTCAAGCTTGAAGGCAAAGGCCCTCGCGGCGACCGCCAAGACGGACCCCACGCCCACGGCGTGTACTTTCGCGGAGAACATTTGCTAGTCCCAGATCTTGGTATCGATAAGGTGCTGACTTTCAGCATAGACCCATCAACCGCGAAGTGTGTGACCCTCGAACCCGCCTTTTGGTCGGGCACTCCGGGTTCCGGCCCCCGCCACATGGCGTTCTCGCCCGACGGCAAGCACGCTTACGTCGTCAATGAACTCGATAACACGATCACGGCCTGCGACCTGTTTGCCGCCGGCTGCACCTTGAGAGCCCTCCATAGCGTCCCCACCCTGCCCGCCGATTGGACCGGTCGAAGCACCACCGCCGAAATCCAGGTCCATCCGAACGGCAAGTTCGTTTACGCCTCGAACCGCGGCCACGACAGCATCGCGGTGTTCTCCCGCGACGCCGCCACCGGCAAGCTGACTCCGGTCGAAATCGCCCCCTGCGGCGGCAAGACCCCCCGCCATTTCGCGATCTCCCCGGACGGCAAATGGCTGCTCTGCGCCCATCAGGACTCCAACACCCTCGCCTCCCTGCCGCTCGACCCCACCACCGGCAAGCTCGGCGCGCCGACCGCCACCGTCACCGCCCCGAACCCGATCTGCATCCTGTTCCTCCGCTGAGGCCTCCTTCATGGACTGCGGCAGCCCGCTGCCGCTTTGTTGCCACAGCCTGCTGTGGAGTCAGGCCCGGACTCGCCAGCAGGCTGGCGGTCGATAGCGGCAGCAGGCTGCTCGCAGTCCAAGATCCCCTACCTCCGCTCTTGGCGAGAAGCCGCGGCTGCCTACAGTCCGCCCATGTCATCGACTTTCGGCCACGCCTTCCGCATCCACACCTTCGGCGAATCGCACGGCGGCGGCGTGGGCGTGATCATCGACGGCGTCCCGCCCCGCGTCCCGCTCACTCTTGAAGACATCCAGCACGAACTCGACCGCCGCCGCCCCGGCCAGAGCGAGATCGTCACCCCGCGCAAGGAGGCCGACAAGGCCGAGATCCTCTCCGGCCTGATCGACGGCATGACCCTCGGCACCCCGATAGCCGTGGTCGTCCGCAACGAGGACCAGCGCCCCGGAGCCTACGACGAGATGGCCGTGAAATACCGGCCGTCCCACGCCGACTACACCTACGATGCGAAGTACGGCATCCGCGCCCTCTCCGGCGGCGGCCGCGCCTCGGCCCGCGAAACCATCGGCCGCGTCGCCGGTGCCGCGGTCGCGATGAAGGTCCTCCAGCACCTCGCGCCGGGCATTGAGGTCCTCGCCTGGGTCAAGTCGATCCACGATCTCAACGCGAACGTCGATCCCTCCACCGTTACCCGCAGCGATATCGAGGGTAACATCGTCCGCACCGCCGATCCTGCGATGGTCGAGCCGATGATCGAGCGCATCAAGCAGGTCCGCGGCGAGGGCAACTCGATCGGCGGCGTGGTCGAATGCGTGATCCGCAACTGCCCGCCCGGCCTCGGCGAGCCGGTCTTCGACAAGCTGGAAGCGGAGCTCGCCAAGGCCATGCTTTCCCTGCCCGCGACCAAGGGCTTCGAGATCGGCTCCGGCTTCGCCGGCACCCTTCTAACAGGCCGCGAGCACAACGACCCCTTCCGCATGGTCGACGGCAAGGTCCGCACCAGCAGCAACCGCTCCGGCGGCATCCAAGGCGGCATTTCCAACGGCGAGGACATCGTCTTCCGCGTCGCCTTCAAGCCGACCGCCACCATCATGAGTTCCCAGGAAACCGTCACCAGCGGCGGCGAGAACACCGATCTCGCCGGCCGCGGCCGCCACGATGCCTGCGTGCTGCCGCGCGCCGTGCCGATGGTCGAAGCGATGGCCGTCCTCGTCGTCTGCGACCAGCTCCTACGCCACCGCGGCCAAGTCGGCGGCTTCCCTGACCCCGGGGCCTGAGACTCGGGCCCACCGGGTGCGCGGAGCCTCCGGCCCGCAGAACGGTCCCCAGCGGCAGTCTCTCACCACAAGACCACGAGTCACCCCGGCAAGCTCGCTACCGCTCCGCCTCCGGCTGCTCAACTCACTCTCCGTGTCCGCCATACCATGAAAGACCTCCTCGCCGCGCTCGACCTCCAGAGCATCCCGCAGGTCAGCCTCGGGACTGCGGCGCTGTTGATCTTCGGTGCCTGCGCCAGCCTCGCCGTCCTGCGCGGCATGCTGCGAATCCTCTTCGGCTCAATGGTCCTCTGCCTCAGCGGCTTCGCGGCCTTCTTCGCCTGGCGGCACGCCCCCGCCATGGCGAGCGGCCTCACCGGCCACGAAATGCCCTGGCTCTCCATCGCCGCGCCCGCCTTCGCCGCCCTCGTCACCTTTCTCCTGCTGCGCTTGCTGATGCGCTTCGCCTCCCGCCCGTTCGGCAAGCCCGACAAGGAAGTCGCCGAGAAAAACCGCAAGTCCCCCGTGCGCTGGGCCTTCACCCTGCTCTTCAGCCTGATCCCCGCCTCGCTGCTCTGGTTCACCGGCGCCACCGCA
Source organism: Verrucomicrobiia bacterium Tous-C4TDCM (assembly GCA_002304315.1). GTDB lineage: Bacteria > Verrucomicrobiota > Verrucomicrobiia > Verrucomicrobiales > Akkermansiaceae > Haloferula. The sequence goes on along the minus strand of NEUO01000166.1, from coordinate 5,646 downwards.
CTCCGCAACGTCGGCTCGGTCGCCGAGATCCGCCGCTACGTCGACGGTCCCGATGCCGCGCCCGCCCGCTCCGCCTTCCTCGCAGAACTGAAGGCATCGATCGACCGCGTGCTGCCGGAGGACTGGTTCCGCAATTTCGATCCCCTCGCCGACGAAGCCCGCGTGACCCTCGCGAAATTGATCGCCCTCGGCGACGGCGGCACCCCGCCCAAGGCGATTCCCGTGATGGAGGAGCCCGAACTCCGCTCGCTGATCCTCCACGACCCCGAGCTCCGCGCCCTCGCCAAATCCGGCCGCTACGCCGACATCCTGCGGGACCCGCGGCTCGACCACGTGATGGCGAATCCGGATTTGAAGAGGCTGTTAGAGAAACTGGACCTCTGACCCGCGATCAACGGGCCTCCCCGAGAAAGCGCAGCAGCAACGCCGCGCAAACCCTCGCCAGCGCCGGGTTGTAGCGCGGACCTTCGTCCCGCAGGAAGGCATGCGCCGCGTTGAACTCGTGCCACTCGAAGTCCCGCCCGCTTTCCTCCAGCGTCCGATGAATCAGCTCCCGCCCCTCTTTCGGAATGTGCGGATCCTGCCGACCCCAGACGAAAAGCATCGCCGCCTCCATCCCGCCCAGGCGCATCAGCGTGTCGTCCGACTTCCCCGCGCCGAGCGTCGCCGAATGGACATCGGTCGGGTAGTAGCACGCCACGGCCGAGATACCTTCATGAAAGCCGGCCCGTAGCGCCAGATGACCGCCGAGGCAGACCCCATAACTCGCGATTCTCCCGCTGCACGATCCATGGCCGCGCAGCCAGCTCACCAGCACGTCCACATCCTCGTCGTAAGAAGCCAGCTCCTTGGTAAACTTAAGCTCGTTCCCCCGGTCGGAGCCCGGCTGATCGTAAGCCAGCACCGTCCCGGGCGGCTCGAACTCGTGATAGACCTCGGGCACCGCCACCAGATAGCCCTCCCCCGCCAGCGCCGCCGCCATCCGGCGGATCGGCCCGGTGACCTGGAAGATCTCAGAGAAAAAGATCACCGCCGGATATTTCCCCGGCGCGACCGGGGCGAACGAGTGAACCCGCATCGGCCCGCGGGTCGTCTCCAGATCGGCGTGGGATTCAGTCAGCGTGGCCATGGGCCGAAAGATGCCGGTGCGGAAAAGGGTGAGAAGGAGAATCCGCGGCAAGTCCCCCGGCAAGTGACGGAAATTCCCTTCCCCGACTCGGCGGCATCCGATAGTCCGGGTCCGTTCGAGATCAAGATCATCACGCTCATAGACCCCTACGCCCCGCCATCGACGGCCCCGGATGACTCCCTTCCCCTCGGGCAGCGAGGCCAGCCCTGCCTGAAATGTGGCAGCGCGAACACCGGCACCGAGGTGGCGCTACGGAACAAGCCAGGGCTTCTAGCGGTGATGCTGTTTGGCTGGGTGTTCCTGCTGATCCGCGGTGCATTCTCCATGCGCAACGAGACCTGCCGCGACTGCGGCTCCATCCGGCGCTACAGGACGACCGGATCCTGGCTCGCGATGACCTTCCTGCTGTTGATCGCGGCGCTCATAGCCTTGAGCTCCTTCGTCGAACCGGTCTGAAAAGCTGTCGCCCCCCTCGCCCGGGGCCTTGTGAAAGTTTTCACAAAGTGCGCTTGCGGCGGCGGGGGCGGTTTTTCATAGTCCGCGCGCCCGGGGGCTAGCCCTGCGGCACTCCTTGCCCCATGAGCGACAACGCCGCCACCGTCGAAGCCAAGCTTCCCAAGGATCTCGCCGCCGAAAAAGGCCTGGTCAATGTCCAGATCGACGGCGTCTGGATGCAGGTGCCAAAAGGCATGCGGATGATCGAAGCCTGCAAACTGGCTCAAAAAGAGGTCCCGCATTACTGCTACCACCCGAAGCTTTCCGCTCCGGGGAATTGCCGCATGTGCCTCGTCCAGATGGGCATGCCACCCCGCCCCGCGCCCGGCCAGGACCCGGTCCGGGATGGTGAAGGCTACGAGAACATCGGCTGGATTCCCCGCCCGGTCATCGCCTGCGCCAATACGGTCGGCGAGAACATGGGCATCCGCACCACCGGCGAACTGGTCGAAAAGTGCCGCGAGGGCGTGATGGAGTTTCTGCTCATCAATCACCCCCTCGATTGCCCGATCTGCGACCAAGCCGGCGAGTGCCGACTTCAGGAGTTTTCCGTCGAGCACGGCAAGGGCGAGTCCCGCTTCGTTGATGCCAAGGTCAAGAAACCGAAGAACGTCGACATCGGCCCCCGCGTCCGCCTCGACGACGAGCGCTGCATCATGTGCAGCCGCTGCATCCGCTTCATGGACGAGGTCGCCGATGACCCGGTCCTCGGCTTCACCCAGCGCGGCACCCACACCACGCTGACCGTCCACCCGGGCAAGCGGCTGGACTCGAACTACTCGCTCAACACCGTCGACATCTGCCCCGTCGGCGCGCTGACTTCCAACGACTTCCGCTTCCAGATGCGGGTCTGGTTTCTCAAGGAAACCAAGAGCATCGACATCAACTGCGGCACCGGCGCGAACATCACGATCTGGACCCGCGGCGAGAAAGTCCACCGCATCACCCCGCGCCAGAACGACGAGGTCAACTCGACCTGGATGCCCGACTCGCACCGGCTGAACTTCCACTACATCGACGGCGACACCCGCTTGGCCGGCCCGATACTCAAGGGAAGCAACGGCCACCAGCCCGCCTCATGGTCCGCCGTGATCGCCGCCACCGCCGCCGAACTCAAGAAGTTCCAGCCCGGCGAAGTCGCCATCATCGCCTCCGCCCGGATGACCAACGAGGAACTCTTCCTCACCCGCGAACTGGCCGGCGCGATCAACTGCTCCCTCTTCACCACCGTCCCCCGCGACGGCGAAAGCGACGGTCTCCTCATCTCCGCCGACCGCAACCCGAACACCACCGGCGCGAAGCTCGTCTGGCAGTCGCAAGACCCCGCCGGCCCGCTTTTCGCCATCCGCGAAGGCGTCCGCAACGGCTCGATCAAAGCCCTCCTCGTCCTCGGCGAAGACCTCGCCGATGCCGGCTTCACCGCCGAAGACCTCGCCAAGCCGGAGTTCATCGCCTCCATCCAGCTCCTCGCCGGCCCGACCGCCCATGCCAGCGACGTGGTCCTGCCCGGCGCCGCCTTTGCCGAAAAGCGCGGCTCGATGGTCAACGTCACCGGCCGCCTCCAGCGCCTCAACCGCGCCGTCGAACCGATCGGCGACGCCAAGGACGACTGGGAAATCTTGCGCGACCTGATCCTCGCTCTCCAAGGCGCAAAGCCCGGCACTGGCCTGGCCGCCATCGAGGACGTCTTCAAGGCGATGGCCGCCAGCGTTCCCGAATTCGACGACCTCTCGCTCTCCAAGATCGGCGACCTCGGCAAACCGGTCGTCGAAACCGGCGTCAAAATCCCCCTTTTACAAAACGAGCGCGCCCGCAAGGCCGCCGGGCTCATCAACGGCTAATCCTGCATGGACCTCGTCATCACTCTCCTCATCATCCTCGCCAAGGTCATCGGACTGACCTTCCTGGTCGTCCTGCCGCTGGTGCCCATCTCCGTTTACTTCGAGCGCCGCTTTTCCGCGATCATCCAGGACCGCGTCGGCCCGAACCGCGTCGGCATCCCGCTGACCCTTTTCGGCGCGAAGAAGGACTTCTCGTTCTTCGGGCTGGTCCAGCCGATGGCCGACGGACTGAAACTGTTCCTCAAGGAGGATTTCACCCCGTCCCACGTCCGCAAGGCCTTCTACTGGCTCGCCCCGGCACTGGTCGTGGTCCCCGCGCTGGTCACCGTCTGCGTGGTGCCTTTCGGTTCCGACATCATCGTGAACGGCACCGCCCACAAGCTGGTCATCGCCGACCTCGACGTCGGCCCGCTGTTCGTCTTCGCGATTTCCTCGCTCTCGGTCTACGGCATCACCCTCGCCGGCTGGTCCTCCAACTCGAAGTTCCCCTTCATCGGCGGCGTCCGCTCGACCGCCCAGATGATTTCCTACGAGATCGCCCTCGGCCTTTCGGTCGTTCCCGTCCTCCTTTACTTCGGCGACCTCAACCTCTCCAACATCGTCGAGCAACAGGCCGCCAACGGCTGGCTGCTCCTCCCGCTGTGGGGCAACTCCGTCCCCTGGAACAACGGCGGCGACTACACCGCGTGGCTGTTCTGGATCCCCGCGGTGATCGCCTTCGTGATCTTCACCACCTCGGTCTTCGCGGAGACCAACCGCATGCCCTTCGACCTCCCCGAGTGCGAAACCGAACTCGTCGGCGGCTACCACACGGAATACTCGTCGATGAAGTTCGCGATGTTCTTCATGGGCGAATACGCCGCGATGGTCATCGGCTCCTCGCTGGTCGTCACCCTCTTCCTCGGCGGCTGGTCGCTCGGCTTCGGGCTCGATGCCAAGATCAGCGCGCTCAGCATCGGCGGCTTCGGCATCGGCGGCCTCATCCACATGGCCGTCTTCATGACGAAAGTGGTCGCCTTCATCCTGTTCTTCATCCTCGTCCGCTGGACCGTCCCGCGCTTCCGCTACGATCAGCTCATGCGCCTAGGCTGGGTGATCTTCTTCGAAGCCGCCCTCATCAATGTCTTCTTAGCCGCCCTCGTCATCGCCGCCCCGCAGTTCGGCGCGATCTCGACCATCGGCGGCCTCGCCCTGCTCGCCGTTGTCACCGGCGCGCTGGTCTGGGTCCTCAAGGTCTCCGAAAAGAAGTCCGTCCCGGTTTCCATCTAACACCCCATTTCCATGGCTGTCGTCAAAGTCACCCGCCCGAAGCTGAACACCGGGGAGAAAATGTACCTCGGGGCCATCTTCAAAGGCTTCATCATCACGATGAAGCACGCCGTCGCCTCCCTGCGGAACAAGACCCGCGGTGCCGAGGCGATGGAGTCCTCCGGCATGGGCATCACCATGCAGTATCCCGAGCAGAAGTGGGATGAGCATTTACCCGAATACTACCGCGGTGCTCCGGCCCTCGTCACCGACGAGCAGGACCGCGAGCGCTGCGTCTCTTGCCAGCTCTGCGAATTCATCTGCCCGCCCAAGGCGATCAAGATCACCCCGAGCGAGATTTCCTCCGACGACCCCTGGGCAAAGGTCGAGAAGCGCCCGCTGGAATTCGAGATCGACATGATCCGCTGCATCTACTGCGGCATGTGCGAGGAAGTCTGCCCCGAGCAAGCCATCTACCTCCGCAAGGACTACGCCATCACCGGCGTCACCCGCGCCGAGATGGTCCACGACAAGAAGAAACTCTACGAGATCGGCGGTAAGCGTGTCGGCCTCGTCAACAAATGGAATGAGCTGAAATAAGCCGGTTAATTGAGGAATTGGGTTAATTGAGAGATTGGGGAAATGGATTCCGAACCAACACGAACATTTGAAGAACTTGAGGCGTGGAAAGCGGCTCGGGCACTCCGTGTTTTTGTTTTCCGGCGAATCGTCCCGGAGTTGAAGCAGCATCGTGAATTCGACCTGCTCGACCAGATCAAGCGCTCGTCCCGGTCCATCGGCAACAACATTGCGGAGGGCTATGGCCGCTATCACTTCCGCGACAATTACCGCTTCTGCTCCAACGCACGGGGCTCATTGGCGGAAACGCTCGACCACCTCATCAACTGCAACGACGACGATCTGATCACGGGC
>NEUO01000165.1 GCA_002304315.1 Verrucomicrobiia bacterium Tous-C4TDCM | reverse complement strand
AACCAATTCATAGACCCCGAATTTCGGGCATGAGAGGCAAATCCGCCTCTCATGCCTGATTTCTAACAGCCGACGGGCCCGCTGCGGAAGGGACCACGGGTTTTGGGACAGGCTCTAGGTTAGCTTAGCGACTTTGAAAAAAAGGACGCATTCGTCAAGAATCCTCTGAAAAACTGTCAACAACTAAGCAGAAGTGAATCGAATGCCGCCAATTCTCGATGGCTTCGCGCCGAAGTTGGCCAAGCCGCTCAGCTCCCCAAAGCCGGAGCCTCGTCAACACCCTGCTTCGACGAGGTCTACCGATGGCCAGGCGGACTTGCCTCGGGAGTCAGCCCAAGGAAGTTCGGCTGGAGCAGCCTCAAGCCGTCCGCGCCAGAATCCACAGCAGGTCCGACAGCCGGTTGAAAAACAGCCGCAGCACCTCCGGAACCTCCTCGCCGGACTCGTGCAGTTCCAGCACCGAGCGCTCCGCCCTTCTCGCGACCGTCCGTGCCAAATCCAGCCCGGCCCGGGCCATCGAGTGCTCCGCCCCCGGCCGCGCCCAGCCCTTGAAGACGATCCCCCGTTTCTCGAAATCATGCGCGATCGCCACCACCCACTCCAGATCCGCCTCCCCGACCGCCGCGAATCCGGCTTCGCGGTAACGCTCCTCGTCGCCCGGCTGGCAGGCAAACTGCCCCATCAGCCCGACCAGCAGGTCCTGCACCCGGTCGATCACTCCCTCGATTTCTTCGGCCGCCCCCGCCGCCCGCGCCAGACCCAGCGCGGCATTCAATTCATCCACCGTCCCCAGTAGCCCGACCCGCAGTGAAGTTTTGGCGATTCGCCGCCCGAACAATAGGTCCGTGTCCCCTTCGTCGCCACGGCCAGTAATAATACTCATGGGCGGGAGGAAATCACCATTCGCCAATCTTCCAATCACCAAACACAGTGCCGTCGACGCTGTAAGCTGAAAGGACGCCGCCAGCCATCCGCTCGACCTGAAGCCAAGCGATGGACCTCAACCGCCTCCGGCTCTCGGGTTAAAAGATCTCAGCCCCGCCTCCCGTAGGAGGCAACATTTCCTATCCCACCGCCGTGCGACTCATCACCACCGGATTCCTTTGCCTCACCGCCACCACCTTCGGGGAACCTGTCGGTTTCAATCGCGACGTCCGCCCGATCCTCTCGAAAAACTGCTTCACCTGCCACGGACCCGACTCCCACGGGCGCAAATCCGAACTGCGACTCGATCTCCGCGAGCAAGCCCTCAAAGGCGGCGAATCCGGCAAGCCGGCCATCGTCCCGGGCAAGCCCGACGAATCCCCGCTGATCGCGCGGATCCTCAGCAAGGACCCCGACGTCCTGATGCCGCCGCCCGAGTCCCACCTCGAACTCCGCGATTCCGACCGCGCCGTCCTCCGCCAGTGGATCGAGGAAGGCGCCGCCTACGAAGGCCACTGGGCCTTCCAAGCGCCGAAAAAAGCCACGCTCCCCGAGGTCCCCACTGCCGGCGACCACCCGGTCGACCGCTTCATCGCCGCTCGCCACGCCACCGAGAAACTCTCCTTTTCCCCCGAGGCCGACCCGCTTGTCCTGATCCGCCGCCTCACCTTCGACCTCACCGGTCTGCCGCCCGCGCCAGAGGAAATCGCCGCCTTCCAGCAAGCCCTCGCCGAACGCCCGGCCACCGCTTACTCCGAACTCGTCGACCGCCTGCTCGCTTCGCCGCGCTTCGGCGAACAAATGGCCGCGCGCTGGCTCGATGCCTCCCGCTACGCCGACACCAACGGCTACTCGATCGACGGCGGCCGCCACCAGTGGCTCTGGCGCGACTGGGTGATCAAGGCCTACAACGACAACAAACCCTACAACACCTTCATCACCGAACAGCTCGCCGGTGACCTCCTGCCCGGCGCCACCGAGCAACAGATCGTCGCCACCGGCTTCAACCGCAACCACGCCATCACCCACGAAGGCGGCACCATCCCCGAGGAAAATATCGTCAACTATGTGGCCGACCGCGTGAAGACCACCTCCGAGGCCATCCTCGGCCTGACCATGGCCTGCGCCCAGTGCCACGATCACAAATACGACCCGCTTTCCCAACGCGACTTCTACCGCTTCTACGCCTTCTTCAACACCCTCGGCGACGCCGCGCACGCCGGCGACGGAGGAAAGAACGCCGCGCCCGCCATCGATGCCCTGTCCTGCTTCGCCGACCCTGCCGAAGCCGCCGCGATCATCGAGCAACTTGCCCGCCTGCGCCAGCAGTTGGAAGTCCCGCTGCCCGAGGCCCAGGCCCGCCAAGAAGCAGCCTGGCGCGCCGACCTCGCGACCCGCGGCCGCGATTTCAAGACCTTCCCGCTCGAAGTGGTCGCCGCCACCGCGCCGAACGGCAACCCCGACCGCATCCGCATCGAGCCCGACCTGTCGGTGTCCATCCGCGGCGGCGACTACGCCGCCTACAACGTCCTCTGCCGCCTGCCCACCGCCCAGGGCCCGCTGCGCGGCTTGCGCGTCGTTTTCCACCCGACCGATGCCGCCAAGGGCAAACTCGGCTTCGGCGGTGCCGGCGGACTCGAGGGGAATTTCGTCCTCAACACGCTGACCACCTCCACCAGCTCCTTCCCCGCCGGCAACGTCGATCTCAACGGCCAGCTCCCGATGGTCCGCTTCACCGCCAGCAGCTCCCAGCCGGGCCACTGGCCGGAGGAAATCGCCAGCACCGCCACCGACGGTGGCTGGGCCCCGGCCACCGGTGCGACCACCCCGCAGCACGTCACCGTGACCTTCGCCGAGCCGATCGATCCCGCCGCGACGCCCTATCTGACCACCGAGCTGATGTTCAACTACGGCCGGAACATCTCGCCCGCCCGTTTCCAGATCCAGGCCTTCACCGGCCACGACGACGGCTCGCCCCACCCCGAAGAAGTCACCGCCATCCTCGCCGCCGATCCCGCCACCCTCACGCCCGAGCAACAGGCCCGCCTCAAGGCGCACTTCCAAGCCCACGCGCCGGAGAAAGCCCTCATCCGCCAACAGATCGCCAACCTCGAGGAACGCCACGCCGTTCTGACCCGCAAGCATTCCGTGCTCGTCATGGACACCTCGCCCAAGCCGCGCGTCACCCACATCCTCGACCGCGGCCTCTATTCCTCACCGAAAGAAGCCGTCACCCCCGGCACGCCCGCCGCCTTGCCGCCGCTGGCCGAGCCCGCCGATCGCCCGCTCAACCGCCTCGATCTCGCCCACTGGATGACCCGCCCCGACCATCCGCTGACCGCCCGCGTCGCCGTCAACACTCTGTGGGAATCGCTGTTCGGCAAGGGCATCGCCGCCTCGTCCGCCGACTTCGGCTCGCAGGCCGAGTGGCCGAGCCACCCGGAACTGCTCGACTGGCTCGCGGTCGACTTCGTCGAGAACGGCTGGGACGTGAAGCGGATGATCCGCGGGATCGTCACCTCCCGCACCTACCGCCAGTCTTCCAACACCTCCGCCGAACTCCTCGACCGCGACCCCCGCAACGACCTGCTCGCCCGCGGCCCGCGGCTGCGCCTGTCCGCCGAGCAGATCCGCGACCAGGCGCTCGCCACCTCCGGCCTGCTGGTCGAGCGCCTCGGCGGCCCCAGCGTCCGCCCCTACCAACCCGGCGACCTCTGGCGCCAGATCAGCCACTTCGGCTCCAGCCCCGCCACTTCGCAGACCTTCATTCAGGACCACGGCGAAAAGCTCTACCGCCGGACCCTCTACACCTACTGGAAGCGCACGCTGCCCCCGGTCAATCTCGCCATCTTCGACGCCCCCAACCGCGAGGTCTGCGCGATCGGCCGCGCCGCCACCAACACCCCGCTGCAAGCCCTCGTCCTCCTCAACGACCCGCAGTTCGTCGAAGCCGCCCGCGCCTTCGCCCAGCAACTACTGCAATCCTCGTACCCCGACGATCCCGCCCGCCTCGCCGCCGCTTTCTCCCGCATGACCGGCCGCCCCGCCGCCGCCGCCGAACTCGCCGCCCTGCAAAAGGCCCTCGTCCGCGAACGCCAGCGCTACCATTCCGACCCCGCCGCCGCCGAGTCCCTCCTCGCCATCGGCGAATCCCCCCGCGACCCCGCCCTCCCCGCCCCCGAACACGCCGCCTGGACCCAAGTCGCGAGCCTCGTTCTCAACCTCTCCGAAACCGTGACGAAGCACTGAAAGGCAAGATGGTAGATGGTAGATGGTAGATGGTAGATGGTAGATGGTAGATGCCTGAAAAAGACACCGCCGCCGACGCCTTCCTTTCATCTTCTATCTTCCATCTCCGATCTACGATCTACCATCCACGATCTACCATCTCCTGCCATGCTCGACAATCTCACACTCAACCGCCGCGCCTTCCTCGGCCGCTCCGCCAACGGCCTCGGCCATGCCGCGCTCAGCTCGCTGATCATGAGCTCGATGGCAAAAGCCGCGCGCGGTGAAACCGTCGAGCCCGACGACTTCCGCCGCTTCGCCCCCAAGGCCAAGCGGGTGATCTTCCTGTTCCAATCCGGCGGCCCGTCGCACGTCGACCTCTTCGACGGCAAGCCCGCCCTCGACAAGCTCCACGGCAGCGGCCTGCCGGACTCCGTGCGCGGCGGCCAGCGGGTCACCGGCATGACCTCCGGCCAAAGCAGCTTTCCCGTGGTCAAACCGATCGCCCCCGGCAAGCCCTGCGGCCCGGCCGGCGTGTGGATCAGCGACCTGCTGCCGTGGACCCAGAAGATCGCCGGCGAGATCTGCGTGATCCGCTCGATGCATACCGAGGCGATCAACCACGACCCCGGCATCACCCTCGCCAACACCGGCTCGATGCAGCTCGGCAACGCCTCGATGGGCGCCTGGGTCAGCTACGGCCTCGGCAGCGACAACCAGAACATGCCCGCCTTCATGGTGCTGCTTTCCCAAGGCACCGGCAAGAATCCCGACCAGCCGATCTTCTCCCGCCTCTGGGGCAGCGGCTTCCTGCCCTCCCGCCACCAGGGCGTGCTGCTCCAGGCCGGCAAGGACCCCGTCCTCTACCTCGACAACCCGGCCGGCGTCACCCGCCCACAGCGCCGCGAACTGCTCGATGACCTCGCCGGACTCAACGGCCACTTCGCCGACGCCACTGGCGACCCCGAGACCGTCGCCCGCATCCACGCCTACGAGATGGCCTTCCGCATGCAGGCCTCCGTCCCCGAGCTCACCGACCTCTCGAACGAGTCCACCGAAACCTTCGACATCTACGGCCCCGAGTCGCGCAAGCCCGGCACCTACGCCGCCAACTGCCTGCTCGCCCGCCGCCTCGCCGAGCGCGGCGTCCGCTTCATTCAGCTCTTCCACCGCGGCTGGGACCAGCACATCGCCATCACCAAGCAGCTCCCCAACCAGTGCCGCGACACCGACCAGCCCTCCGCCGCGCTGATCATGGATCTCAAGCGCCGTGGGCTGTTAGAAGACACATTGGTCATCTGGGGCGGCGAGTTCGGCCGCACCGTCTTCTCCCAGGGCGACCCGAAAAGCGCCTCCGCCGGCCGCGACCACCACGGCCGCTGTTTCTCGATCTGGATGGCCGGCGCCGGCGTCAAACCCGGCCACGTCCACGGCGAGACCGACGACTTCTGCTGGAACATCACCAAGGACCCCGTCCACCTCCGCGACCTCCACGCCACCATCCTCCAGCAGATGGGCATCGACCACCACCGCCTCGTCTACCCCTACCGCGGCCTCGACCAGAAACTCACCGGCGTCGAACCCGCGAAGGTCATCGCGCCGATCCTTGCGTGAGCCGCAGCGCCGCCTGCGGTCGCGTGGATCGCACTCAGCCGATCTCTGAACCTGAAGCTTCCAAAGGCGGGCAGACGACTTCCCGACCCCGGCAGGCGCCATGCGAATGGCTCCGGCTCAATCGATCACCCGGGGTTCGCATCGGTGGCGGCCGCCTTGATTTGAACCGCTTGCCGCTACGGCATGCCGCCATCCTGGACCTGGTTAGCGGTGCCCGGAATTTCCCGGGCTCCATCGGGCGTCCCCCCCGCAACTGTCTCACCCTCCCCGTTAGAGTAGCGCGAGCGAACACGAACGGCGGATCACATAAATTTTCGCTGCCTTGAACTTCCCCACATCTTCTGAAACGGTCTCTCTTAACTCCCGAAAGTCCGTTCTTCCCCTCCCATGAACCTCGTCTTCCTCCACACCGCTGACTGGCAACTCGGCAAGCCGTTCGCCTCGGTCCGCGACGAGCCGAAGCGGAACCGCCTTCAACAGGAGCGGTTGCACACGCTCCAAGCCATGGCGGGCCATGCCCGGGAGGCCGGCGCGAGCTTCATTCTCATTGCGGGAGACCTCTTCGATTCCTCGCAGGCCACGAAATCCACCGTCTCCGCCGCCTGCGCCGCCATTGGCTCCCTCGGGATCCCGGTGCTGGTGATTCCCGGCAACCACGATCACGGCGGCCCCGGCAGCATCTGGGACCAGGAGTTCTTCCAACGCGAGCAGCAACAACTCGCGCCGAATCTCCGCGTGCTGCTGAGCCCCGAGCCCGTGATCCTCGATGGCGCGATCCTCTTCCCCGCGCCGCTGCTCCGCCGCCATGACCCGGGCGACCCCACCGCGTGGATCCGGCTCGCCCTCGATGACCCGGCGCTGCCTCCCGATCTACCGCGCATCGTCCTGGCCCACGGCACCATCCAGGGCTTTGGCTCGTCCCAGGACGACGAAAACGGCGAGTCGAACGTGGTGAACTGGATCGACCTCTCCCGCCTGCCGGCGAAGATCGACTACATCGCGCTCGGCGACTGGCACGGCACCAAGCAGGTCGGCCCGAACGCGTGGTACAGTGGCACCCCCGAAATCGACCGCTTTCCGAAAGGCGAGGGCAACGACCCGGGCAACCTGCTCAAGGTGACCGTCGCCCGCGGCCAGGCCCCTCGGGTGGAGAAGATCCCCAGCAGCCGCTTTCTCTGGAAGGAACTCGCCTGCCGCTTCTCCGACGATGCCAGCCTCGACCTCTTCGCCACCCGCCTCGACGGGATGCTCGGGACCCGCGGCGACGAGCACCTGCTGCTCCTGACCCTCGAAGGATCGCTGGGCATCGAAACCGCCGCGCGCCTGGAGCAAATCCTCGAATCCTGGGACTCGCGGCTGCTTCGCCTCAAGCTCGACCACCGGGTGACTATCGCGCCGACCGACGAGGAAATCCGCACCCTCACCCAGCGCGCCGCAGACCCGCTCATCGCCAGCGTCGCCAGCCAGCTGGTCGCCCGCATCGGCGGCGACGACGAGGACTCCTCCATCGCCCGCCTCGCCCTGCGCGAACTCCACGCCGTCCTGTCCTGATTGATCCCAGCCTCTCAGCTTTTCAGCTTTTCAGCATTTCCCCATGCGCCTCGTCTCCCTCACCGTCCGCAATTACCGTGTCCACAAGGGGTTCACCGTCACCTTCGACCCCTCGCGCAATCTCATCGGCGGCCCGAACGAATCCGGCAAGAGCACCCTCGCCGAAGCCGCCCATCGCGCCCTCTTCCTCCGCGCCAAGACCGGCGGAAAAACCCAGAAGGAGATGGTTTCCACCCGCCATCTCGGCGACCCGGAAGTTGCTCTAACCTTCGAAGCGGCGGGCACCACCTGGGAGCTGGAGAAGCGCTTCGCCGGCACCACCAAGGGCAGCACCCGCCTCACCCGCAGCGGCGCGACGCCGCTCAAGGACGACGAAGCCGAGACCCGCTTGGCCGAGCTGCTCCAATCCGAAACCGCCAGCGGCGGCGGCGCGGCGAAACTCCTGCCCACCCTGTGGTCGCACCTCTGGGTTTGGCAGGGCAGCTCGGGTGACGACCCCTCCGGCCACGCCAGCGATCACAAGGACACCCTGGTCCAGCGCCTCCAGCAGGACGGCCTCGCCGCGGTCATGCAATCCGCCACCGACCAGCGGGTCCGCGAACGCATCGCTGCCAGTTACGACGAACTCTTCACCGCCACCGGCAAACCAAAAGCCGGTTCTCCGCCCGAACTCGCCCGCATCCAGCTCGTCGAGGCCGAGTCCATCGTTACCCGTGCCCGCGAAACCGCCAATCGCCTCGAACAGGCCGCCGCCGAACACGAGCGCGCCGAAAAGGAAATCGCCGAGGCCGATACCATCCTGCCCGGCCTCCGCACGCAAAAGACCGCCACCGACACCAAACTCGCCGAAGTCAGCCAGCTCCGCCGCCAGGAAGATACCCAGCAGCACGCCTGGCAGGCCGCCACCACCTTCACCAAGCAGCTCGCCGACAACGACACCGCCATCCGCAGTCTCCGCGCCCAGGCCGACCAATCCCGCGAGTCCCTCACTCCGGCTGAGCGCATGGAAGCCTCCCTGGTCGCCGCCGAGAAGGAAGCCCGCGAGCTCAGCCAAGCCGCCGAGGCCACCCAGCGCCAGAATGCCGACACGATCCGCCTGACCCGCCTGCGGCACGACTTTGCCTCCGCCTCCATCGCCGCTTTTGAAAAGGCGGCCGACCACCAGCGACTGGCCGGCCGCGTCCTTGACGCGGAGCAGCTAGGCGCCGAAATCGCCCGCCAGCAGGACGCCCTTTCGCAACTCCCCGCTCTCACCGCCAAGGACCTTGAAGCGCTGCGCCAGCTCGACCGCTCCGCCAGCCAGGCCGAGGCCAGCCTCAGCGCGATGGCCACCGGCATCGAGCTGCTCACCACCGACCTCGCGGTCACGCTCGATGGCCAGCCGCTCGCAACCGGCGAAGCCCGCACGCTCACCGACGCCGGCGAACTCGCTATCGGTCCCAACACCCGGCTGCTAATACGGCCCGGCGGCGGCACCTCGCTGGCCGACGCCCGCCTTCAGCAGGAGAACACCCGCCGTGCCCTCAAGACCGCGCTCGACCGCCACACCCTGCGCGATCTCGACCAAGCCAGCGCCGTTCTCCAGCAGCGGCAGACTTTTTCACAACAGATCGCCCAGCTCGAAACCCGCTGGAAAGCCCTCGGTGGGGAAACCCTCGCCAACGAACTCGCCGCCGCTGCCACCGCGCTTGAAGCCGCCAAGGCCGAACTCCAACGCCGTCTAACAGCCGCCGATTCCCCGACTCAGCCGGACACCCACGAAGCCGCCCACCAGCTTCGCGCCACTCTCCAACAGGCCCTCGACGACGAGGAGAAGGCCGAAGCCACCGTCCGCCATCACGCCACCCAACTCCGCGAGCGTTCTGAAACCGCCGCCTCGAATCTCCAAACCCAACGCGACCAAACCGCCCAGGCCCGCCAATCGCTGCGCGATCTCGAGACCAAGCTCCAAGTCCTCCAGGAAACCCACGGCGAAGCCCCAGCCCGCGAAGCCGCCCTGCTTCAGGCCCGCACCTCCGAGCAATCCGCCACAGACCTGCTCGCCGCCACCCGTGCCGCGCTCGCCGCGCTCACGCCCGACGACCTCGCCGCCGATCTCGAACGCTTCACCCGCGCCATCACCCAGCAGGAAACCCGGCGCCGCGACGCCGAAAATCTCCGCCTCGTCGCCCGCGACCGGCTGACCCTCGACGGCAGCACCGATCCCCAGGCCGAGTTCAGCCACGCCCTCGCCCGCCACGCCGCGGCTCTCGAAAGCCACGGCTCCCAACAGCGCCGCGCCAAAGCGGTCGAGCAGCTCCACCAGCTCTTCTCCTCGTCCCGCGAAGCCATCGACCGCGCCCTCGTCCAGCCCCTCGCCGATCGCATTTCCGGCTACCTCCAATGCCTCTTCGGCCCCGCCGCCCAGGTCCGCGTCAACCTCTCCGACACCGGCATCGAAGGCATCGAACTCCTCCGCCCCGACGACTCCACCTTCAATTTCGAGACCCTCAGCGGCGGCGCCCGGGAGCAAGTCGCCGCCGCCGTCCGCCTCGCCATGGCCGAGATCCTCGCCGCCGACCACGACGGCTGCCTCCCGGTCGTCTTCGACGACGCCTTCGCCTACACCGACCCCGAGCGCGTCCAATCCCTGCAACGGATGCTCAACCTCGCCGCCCTGCGTGGCCTTCAAGTCATTGTCCTAACCTGCGCTCCAAACGATTATTCGGCCTTTGGCGCGCGGGAAGTTTCCATCGAAAGACCGGTTAGAACATCACCCTCAGATTCCTCTTTAAAATGAGCGGATCAAAACCGGCACCGCATTCGACGGATTCGAAACATCGAAGACCGAAAGCCGGCCATCCGGCGTGTTGACGACGAAGAGACGGGTGCCGTCCGGTGACAAACAGACGGGACGAGTCTGATGCGACTCAAAGTTCACCAACGATTGTGCCTGAGCGGAGGCGGCGACGACCACCAAGATCAAGAGCTTGCGGAGGGATGGGACCAATCGCATTTTCATGAAGAATCCATGGTTTTTGTCACAAACGTTGACAAGAGGATAAGAACAGCGGCGCCTTCTGGGGCGGCCCTTCCGCTTCTTCTGCCTGACCGATGACACCGCGGGACTGGTCGAAGGCATCGAGACCCTGCCCTTCCCGGAAAACCCCGGCGTCACGCAGGCCCGCTGGCCGCATGTTTTCTTGCCCGGGAAACGGGGATATTCCGACCACCCGAAGCAGAACTCCGGTTGGCTGTCAGCTGAGACTCGATTGGACGATGGGCCGCACCTTGGTTCTCGAATCCACCTGACAAGCAGGAAGCCCACCTGCCAAAAGCAAATTCCTAGCACCAAAAGCAAATTCCTAGCACCCGAACTGATCCGCCGGAATCCGGCGCGGGTTCCGTTCACGGCTTGCCGGCGCTCCGGACTTTCCAGCGGATCTCACGGGATTCCGGATTCTCCAAACAAAGCGTCCGGAGATCCCCACCCGCAGGATGTGGGGTGATGGTGGATTTGCCCGCATCCACCTCGATCCCGGCCAGATCCTCGCCATTGCACGCGATGACAATCCGGAAGGGCTCGCCGCCGATCACCCTGGCCGTTCCGCCGAGGGTCCCGTCCGCCTCATCCCATTTCACGTCAGCGAGGTCGACCCAACCCTGCAGCAGGTGACGGTCGGTGCTGAGAACCTGCGGATGGGGAACGGCTTTCCGCAGCGAGATCATCGCGCAGTGCCCGGAATCCAGTTCCCATCCAAGGCGCGCCGTTCCTTCCAGTTTGCCAAGATAGGTGTCGGTCCAGAACTCGTAGGCATGATAGCTGGCAGCCGGATCGAGGCCGATGGCATTGCCGGTGCGGTCGCCGCTCAGCGCCGTGGAGATCACCGAGCGTTCCGCCCCGGTGTTGTAGAACGTCAGCTGCCGCCAATCGGGTGTCAGCTCAAGCTCGTAGACCTGCGGGTCGCGGACCCCGGTGAAAGCGTCGAGCGGGCGCGCGCTGACCGCCTCCCGGTAATGCGGGTAGCTGCGCGAAACGATGCGGGTGATCTCCGGCGTGAAAAGCGAGTAGGAGGTCGCGAGGTCGAGGCGGCCGCTGGTGAGAAAATTCAGCGTGACGAGCGAGTGCAGTTTTTCCGGCGGCAATCCATGGACCGCCTTCGTGTCGGAGTAATAGTTGAAGACCGTGCGGTTCTTGTACCACCGCAGCCCGCTGCGGGAAACCATCTCCGGCACGAAGGCGTTGTCATCGCCCCAGGTGCGCTGGGTGTCCACGACTCCGGCGGTCACGTCGAGGCAGGGGCGCCCGGACTCGCCCAAATTCCGCTCGTCGATGTAGCCGTCCTTTCCCATGGCCTCGCGCAGGAGCTCGAAGGCGCGGCGATACGCGGAGTTCGTGCTCGCATGGCGGTCGTCGAAGCCTCCCTCCGGCCGCCAGGCGGTAGCCGGGTAATCGACCTTCACCCCGCGCACGCCCGCCTTGCGGATGTCCGACCACGTTTTGACGAAGTGCTCCGAGTATCCCTTGTCCGTGTAATCGTACGTCACGTAGGGCTGGTGGTGGTTGTGCTTGTTGGCCTTCTTCTCGTATCCGGGGCCGCGCCGATCCACCTCCGCGGCGTCGTTGAAAAGCATCCAGTCCGGGTGGGCGCGCGCGAAGTCGTCGGACGGCATCCCGAGCTGCATGTAGGTGTATCCGAAGCACCCGGTCTCTTCCAAGGCCTTGCACCAGGCGGCCATCGTTTCGTAGGG
>NEUO01000164.1 GCA_002304315.1 Verrucomicrobiia bacterium Tous-C4TDCM | reverse complement strand
GTCACGAAACGTGCGACCCTGCTCAAGGCCGCAGCGTCGGCGAAATCCCCCGAAGCGAAGGCCCAGTTCGAGGTCGAAGCCCGCGAGGCCGTCACCACCGAGCCGGTTGACTTTACCACCGCACTGCAGCCGGTTCTCGACCGCATGCCGGAGTTCAAGGAAGCCAACGCGGCGCTGACCGCCGCACTTTCGGAGGTCCAACCCCAATTGCCTGACTCGCTCGCCGACGCAAAGGCCGACCGCTACCTCGCCACGTTCCGCAAGGCGGTCGGCGAGTTCTCCGGGGAACTCGCCGATACGGTCCCCGCGATGATCCCTTGGAAGAACGACGTGCCGGTCGGACTCGGCGCGACCATCATGGGCTTCATCACGGGCCGCGATTGGATCACCGGCGGCGAGTGGCAGGATTTCTACGGCATCGTCCCGCTCTTCACCGGCTCCCTGCTGATCGCGGTGATCGCCCTCAGCCTTGCCATCCCGCTCGGCGTCGGCGCGGCGATCTACACCAACCAACTCGCCGGCCAACGCGAGCAGAAGTTCATCAAACCGACCATCGAGTTCCTGCAGGCCATCCCGTCGGTGGTGCTCGGCTTCCTCGGGATCGCGGTGCTCGGCACCATCCTCCAGGAGACCTCGATGAAGGACGCGTTCTCCTGGGTGCCGGGCTTCCCGATCCAGCAGCGGCTCAACATGTTCACCGCCGGCTGCCTGCTGGGGTTGATGGCGATCCCGACGATCTTCACGCTGTCCGAAGACGCTCTGAACAACGTCCCGTCGGCCTTCGCCGAGGCCTCCGACGCGCTCGGTGCCTCGAAGCTCCAGACGATCTTCCGGGTCGTGCTGCCCGCCGCCATTTCCGGCATCCTGGCCGCCGTGCTGTTAGGCCTGGGGCGCGTGATCGGCGAGACGATGGTCGTGCTGCTGGTTGCCGGCAACCGGATCGAGATCCCCGATTTCACCGAAGGCCTCGGCGTCTTCTTCCAGCCGGCGCACACGCTCACCGGGATCATCGCGCAGGAACTCGGCGAGGTGCCCTTCGGCAGCGTCCACTACCGGGCGCTGTTCGTCGTCGGGATGCTGCTTTTTGCCATCGTGCTGGCGATCAACTGGACCGCGCAGCGCATGCTTCACAAATTCCGCATCGGCCACGAGTAATGGAAAATCCCGAACAACTCATTCGCAAGGGCGTCCACCACGATGGACTGAAGCAGGGCGCGGTGAAAGCCGTGCTTGGAGGGATGGCATGGGGCGTGGTGGTGGTGGCATTGCTGATCTTCGGCCGGATCTTCTGGGATGGCGCGCCGGTGCTGCTGAAGCCGGATTTCCCCTTCGTCGATACCAGTTTCCTGACTGAAAAGACCGAGACACTCCACATTTTCGACGACGCCTCCGGCACCCGCCACAGCCTGCCCGCCTCGCAGTATCACCAGTGGGCCGAGAAGAACGGCAGCGATGCTGTCTTCAATGAAACTTCCTATTCCTATTCCGGCGGCGGCATCGCCGGCCCGATCGTGGGGACCGCGCTGCTGACCTTGCTGAGCATCGTGCTGGCCCTGTTCTTCGGGGTCTCGGCCGCGATCTATCTCAGCGAGTATGCCAAGGACGGCCGCTTCATCCGCTTGGTCCGCCTTGCCATCCTCAATCTCGCGGGAGTGCCGTCGATCGTCTTCGGCCTGTTCGGCTTCGCGGTGTTCGTGCTCGCCGCGCCGGTCTTCACCGACGTCCCTTCGGACCGCACGCTGTTCGCGCTCCCGCTGGGCTTCACTTGGCTGAGTTTCCAAGGCTGGAACTCGTCGCTGATCGCCGGGTCCGCCACGCTCGCGTGCATGATCCTGCCGGTGATCATCACCGCGTCGGAGGAGTCGCTGAAAGCGGTGCCGCAGGGATTCCGCGAGGCGTCGCTGGCGCTCGGGGCCACCCGCTGGCACACCATCCGCAAGTGCGTGCTGCCATTCGCGCTGCCCGGCATCCTGACCTCCTCGATCCTCTCGCTGGCCCGCGCCGCCGGTGAAACCGCGCCGATCATGTTCACCGTGGCGGTCGCGGCAAAGGACGACTTCCCGTGGCAAGGCACCACCGGCCCGCTCGGCATGCTCCAGAGCCAGGTTCAGGCCTTGCCCTATCACATCTACACCCTGGCGGCGCGAATCCCGACCTCCGACTACACACAGCGCGCCCAGTATGGATCGGTCTTTGTGTTCCTGCTGATGATCTTCCTGTTCTCCGCCGTCTCGATCACCCTGCGCAACCGCGTCCGCTCGAAGCTCAAATGGTAAGCGATTCCCCAGCCCCGGCCGTCCCCGAGATCGCCATCGACCAGCTCTGCTTCAGCTATGGAGCCAAGCAGGTGTTGCACGAGGTCACGCTCGACATCCCGTCGCGCGAGATCACCGCGTTCATCGGGCCGTCCGGCTGCGGGAAGTCCACCCTGTTGCGTTGTTTCAACCGGATCAACGACCGGATCCCCGGTGCCAAGGTGACCGGCGGCGCGATCCGGATCGCAGGCATCGACATCGCCCGGCCCGACCTCGACCTCCAGGTGCTGCGCCGCCGGGTCGGCATGGTTTTCCAGAAGTGGAATCCGTTTCCGAAGTCGATCTTTGACAACGTCGCCTACGGTCTGCGGGTCCACGGTGAGAAGAACACGAAAGTGATCGGCGAGCGGGTCGAATACTGCCTCCGCCGCGTTGCGTTGTGGGACGACGTGAAGGACCGGCTGAAGGCGAGTGCTTTCGGTCTTTCCGGCGGTCAGCAGCAGCGATTGTGCATCGCCCGGACCATCGCGACCAAGCCCGACATCATCCTGATGGACGAGCCGTGTTCGGCGCTCGATCCGCTTTCGACGCTGAAGATCGAGGAACTGCTGCTGGAGCTGAAGAACGACTACACCATCGTCATCGTCACCCACAACCTGGCGCAGGCGAACCGCTGCGCCGACAAAACGGCGTTTTTCTACCTCGGCAAGCTGATCGAGCACGGGCCGACCGTGAAGATTTTCTCGAATCCCGACGTGCAACAGACCGAGTCCTACGTCTCCGGGGCTTTCGGCTGACAACCTCTTCACCTCGCCGCCGGGGCGGGACGCGAACTTTACAAAGCACCATGCCACTGCCAATCGAAACCACGCCGCGGAACCGGCCCGAAACTGAGCAGATGACGCCCCGGAATCCCTCAACGACCGCATCTCCGACCACTGCCTCGCCCGGCATGCCGGCCATCCAGGTGAACGGGGTGGATTTCTGCTACGGTGACAAAATGGTGCTGAAAGACGTTACACTCGACGTTCCGCCGAACCAGGTCACTGCTTTCATTGGCCCCTCCGGCTGCGGCAAAACGACCCTGCTGCGCTGCTTCAACCGGATGAACGACCTGGTCCCCGGTGCCCGCGTGACCAAGGGCTCGATCATCATTGAAGGCGCGGACATCGCGGACCGGGCGATCGATCCGGTCCAACTGCGGCGGCATGTCGGGATGGTCTTCCAGAAATACAACCCGTTCCCCCGCAGCATCTACGACAACGTCGCCTACGGGCCGCGGACCCTCGGCGAGAAGCGGAAGTCCGCGCTCGACGAGGTGGTCGAGCGCTCGCTGCGCCGCGCCGCTCTGTGGGACGAGGTCAAAGACCGGCTGCACGAGGTGGCGACCGGCCTTTCCGGGGGGCAGCAGCAGCGGCTGTGCATCGCCCGGACCATGGCGGTGGATCCGGAGATCATCCTGATGGACGAGCCCTGCTCGGCGCTCGACCCGATCGCCACCGCCCGGGTGGAAGAACTCATCTTGAGCCTGCGCGAACTCTACACGATCGTCATCGTGACCCATAACATGCAGCAAGCGACCCGGGTTTCCGACCGCACCGCTTTCTTTTATCTCGGCGAGGTCGTGGAATACGACACGACCCGGAAGATCTTCGACAACCCCGCCCAGAAGCGTACCTTGGACTACATCAGCGGCCGCTTCGGCTGACCCCAGCTCCCATGCACTCGGACACACCCCATATTCTCCGCGAGTTCGACAAGGCCTTCGCGTCCCTGCGCAACGAGGTCATCACCATGGCCGGTCAGGCACGGCTCAATCTGGAGCGTGCCATTCACGGCTTGCTCGAGCGGGACCTCGAGAAGTGCAAGGCCGTGGTGGCCGATGACGACGAGGTGGATGACGCGGAACTGCGGATCGACCGCATCGGGATGGAGACGCTGGTGCGCTTCCATCCGGTCGCGAGCGACCTGCGGCAGGTCATTACTTCGATGAAGGTGGCCGCCAACCTCGAGCGGATTTCAGATCACGCGGTGAACATCGCCAAGCGCGCGCGCAAGATGCTGTCGCGGCCGGAGTGTCCGGAAGTGCCGTTCATTGAGCCGCTTTACGCGCTGGCCGACCAGCAGGTGCGCGATGCCCTGTCCGCTTACACGGATCGCAATTCCGAGCTCGGCCAGTCGCTGCAGCTCCGGGACAAGGAGCTCGACAAGATGCACAAGCGCCTGATCGCCACCTTCAGTGCCCGGCTGGAAGAAGGCGGGGCGGGGACGGAGGACTTCCTGCACCTGATTTTCGTCTCCCGATCGCTGGAGCGGATCGGGGATCTGGCGGTGAACATCGGCGAGGACGCCGTCTTTCTGGACTCCGCGCGCGACATCCGGCATGAGAAGCACCGGGCGTCGGTGGCGGAGGGTGCGGCGGAGTAAACGCGAAAACGACCCGGAGCTTGCGCCCCGGGCCGTTTGGCACCCGGTTGGTGGGTGACGATCCGGCGGGTTGCCCCGCGTTCGGTCACAGCAGTTCGTTGAGGATGTTTTCCATCAGCTCCTGGCGGCCGGAGGCGATGACGGGCTCGGGGTTCTGCTTCACCCACTCGGTCAGGTCGTCGAAGTTGCTGCTGCCGCTCTCGATCCGCTGGCCGATGCCGCTGTCCCAGCTCGCGTAACGGGCCTTGACGAAGTCCTCGATCCGGCCGTCGGCGCGGATCGCGGCGGCGGTTTTCAGGCCGCGGGCGAAGGCGTCCATGCCGCCGATGTGGGCGTGGAAGAGGTCGATCGGCTCGTGCGACTCGCGGCGGCGCTTGGCGTCGAAATTCAGGCCACCGGTGGTGAAGCCGCCCATTTCGAGCACCTTCAGCATCACCTTGGTGGTGCCGTAGAGGTCGGTCGGGAACTGGTCGGTGTCCCAGCCGAGCAGGGTGTCACCCTGGTTGGCATCGATCGAACCGAGCGCTTTGGCGGCGAGCGCGACGGTGAGCTCGTGCTCCATCGTGTGGCCGGCCAGCGTGGCGTGGTTGGTCTCGATGTTCAGCTTGAAGTGGTCCAGCAGGTTGTACTGGCGGAGGAAGTTCAAGCAGGCGGCCGAGTCGGAGTCGTATTGGTGGGTGGAGGGCTCGCGCGGCTTGGGCTCGATGTAGAACTGGCCCGTGTAACCGATCTTGTGGGCGTAGGCCACGGCCATGTGGAGCAGCGCGGCGAGGTGATCGAGCTCGCGGCCCATGTCGGTGTTGAGCAGCGTCGCGTAACCTTCACGCCCGCCCCAGAAGGTGTAGCCTTCGCCGCCCAGCTTGTGGGTGGCGTCCATCGCGGCTTTCACCTGCGCCGCGGCGTAGGCGAAGACGCGGGCGTCCGGCGAGGTGCCGGCACCCTGCGAGTAGCGCGGGTGGGAGAACAGGCAGGCGGTGCCCCACAGCAGCTTCTTGCCGGTGGCCTTCTGGAGGCCTGCGAGGTGATCAACCACGGCATTCAGCGCGTCGGTCGATTTCGAGAAGTCGTTCAGCTCCGGCGCGATGTCGCGGTCGTGGAAGCAGTAGTAATCGATGTCGATCTTGTCGAGGAACTCGAAGAACACGTCCGCGCGCTTCTTCGCGTTGTCGACCGAGTCGGAAAGGTCGTCCCACGGGGTGACCGCGGTGCCGCCGCCGAAGGGATCGGAAAGGCTGTTGCGCATCACGTGCCAGTAGGCGGCGCCGAAGCGCATGTGGTCGCGCATGGACTTGCCTTCGACCAGTTCGTCCGGGTTGTAGTGCTTGAAGGCGAGGGGATTCCTGGATTTCGGACCTTCGTAGGCGATCTTGGGGATTTCAGGGAAGTGAGACATGGGATGACTCGAAATAGGCGCTGCCCGGCGCTTCGTCCACCATGGAATGGTGCATGATTCCGGCCCGGGTGGCGACAGGATCCCCTCCGAAACCATCCGCGCGCTCCCCATGGAAGTGCCCCGACAGAAGCCGGTCGGGGGCGGATCCAGCGACTCGATCACCCGTTCGCCATCGCTTCGCAGCCCTTGAGGTCGAGCTTGCCGGAGGCGAGCACGGGGATCTCGGGGACGGGGACGATGGCTTTGGGGCACCAGAGGGACGGGAAGCCGGCGTCCATCAGCTTGTAGCGGAGGTCGATGCATTCCTGCTCCAGCGCCGGGCCGGCGATGGTGGAAAGGAGGATGATGACTTCGCCTTTCTGGACATCGGGGATGCCGACGACGGCGATCTTGCGCTCGGCTTCGGCGTCGAGGCCGAGGGCCTTGTTGATGGCGGCTTCGACGGTTTCGTGCGGGACCATTTCGCCGCCGATCTTCGAGAAGCGGGAGATGCGGCCTTCGATGAAGAGGAAGCCGTCGTCATCGAGCCGGCCGACGTCGCCGGTGCGGAACCAGCCGTCCTTGGTGAGGACTTCCTCGGACTTCTGCGGGTTGCCGAGGTAGCCGGGGAAGATGTTGGCGCCCTTGAGCCAGATCAGGCCCTGCTTGTCGCAGGACAGGGGCTTTTCGGTGGCAGGATCGGTGAGGCGGAGGGCGATGCCGGGCAGGAGTTGGCCGACCGAGCCGCGGCGGCTGGAAGGGATGACGAGGGCATCCGCGACGGGTGCGGGGTCGGGCAGATTGACGTTGGTGGCCGGGGAAGTCTCGGTCAGGCCGTAGCCTTCCTGCGGGGCGATGCCGAAGCGATCCTGGAAGGACTCCGCGAGGTTGTTGGGGAGTTTTTCCGCGCCGGTGACGACGAGCTTGAGCGAGCGGAGCTGCTCCGGCTCCACGCGTTTCATGTAGCCGCGGAGGAAGGTCGGGGTGGAGAGCAGGACGTTGACGCCGCGTTCCGCGACCAGCTCGCCGAGGCGCTTGGTTTCGAGCGGATTCGGGTAGGTGACGAGGTCGATGCCTTCGATGATCGGGTACCACAGCGTGACGGTGGAGCCGAAAGAGTGGAAGAGCGGCAAGCAGCCGAGGATGGCCGCGCCGGGCTCGAGGTCGAGGCGGGCGCCGAATTGGCAGACGTTGGCCAGCACGTTGCGGTGGGTCAGTGGCACGCCCTTCGGTTCGCCGGAGGAGCCGGAGGTGAAGAGCAGCACGGCTTCGTCGTTGTTGCGCTTTTTGCCGATGCGGAACAGCGGGGCGATGACGGCGGCAGGGAGGATCTTGCCGAGGATGGTCCAGGTGATGATCTTCTTTTTGAGCGAGGGCAGGGTGCGCTCGATGAAGATCAGGTCGCGGTTCGGCGGCCAAGGGAAGGAGGCGAGCTTGCGAACGAAGGGATCGGCGGTGACGTAGCGGTCCAGCCCGGCCTGCCGCATGGCGGAGCGGACGGCTTCGTGGCCGGCGGTGAAGTTGAAATTGACGGGGGTCTTGCCGGCGAAGACCGCGGCGAGGTTGGCGATCAGGCCGGCTTTTCCGGGCGGCAGGATGATGCCGATGCGCGGGTTGTCGGTGGATTCGCGGAGGTATTTCGAGAAGACCAGGGCGGCGCCGAGGATGCGGTCGAAACCGATCGACGAGTCGTCCGAGCCGTCGTGCAGCTTGTTGCGGCTGTGCTTTTTCAAGCCCTGGAGCAGGGCGGTGGCGAGGGATGACTTGAGCAGCGGGCGGCGGGAGAAGGACTCCTCGACCCGCTCCAGCAGGCGTTCGCGGTAGAGTGCCGGGCTGGCGTCCTTGGCGGGGATTTCCGGGGCGATGGAAATGACGGCCTGGGGCAGGGCGCTGGGTTTCTCGATGCTCAGGCAGGCTTCGCGGGGGTAGTCGATCAGGACGGGCAGGACGGGCAGGCCGAAGGCGCAGAGGGTGCGCAGGGTTTTGCCGGGAATGTGGCAGGGGATGGCGCTGCGGCTGACCGCGCGGCCGGGGACAAAGATCAGGACCCCGCCGTTTTCGAGCATCGGCATGAGCTGCTCGCCGACGGCGGGCGCGTCGTCATCGTCCGAGAACACCGCGCCGGAGCCGGATTTCTCAAGATGGTCCTGGACCGCTTGATCGAGCTTGGCGCTTTCCTCGATGAACCAGGTGATCTTGCGCCCGGCGAAGAGTTTCTCGAGTTGCGGGATCTCGTTGAGGCCGAGGCGGCCGGGGATGACGAGGCAGCCGGTGGCGGGAATGCGGTCGGCGTGGAGAAGTTGGACAGTGCTGGACATCGTGGCGCGCAGGAAAGACGTGGCGGAAATGCTCCGCCTTGCGCGACAGTAAAGTGATTCGCGCCGGGTGAGGCACGGAATTTTTGTCAGAACCCGGGATAGCGGTGAGATGGAAGCGCATTTGGGCGGCGACAAGCGTTTGCCCGGAAGCTTGCGACGAGCCGCCGTTCGGTTAAGCTCGGCCCATGGCACAACTGGTTGCGCTTCAGAAGCAGGCGGATGAATTGACGCAAGAGGACCGGGAAAGTCTCCTTGCCTACCTGATTCATGGACTGCCCGGAGCCCCCGAAGGGCCGGATGACGACGAGGTACTACGTCGTGATGCCGAGTTGGAGTCCGGCGCGGTGAAGGCGATAAGCCACGAGG
The DNA here is from genome assembly GCA_002304315.1 of Verrucomicrobiia bacterium Tous-C4TDCM. GTDB lineage: Bacteria > Verrucomicrobiota > Verrucomicrobiia > Verrucomicrobiales > Akkermansiaceae > Haloferula. The sequence goes on along the minus strand of NEUO01000164.1, from coordinate 3,315 downwards.
AATTCCTACGCCAGGTGGGGCGTGACGGGAGATGAGGAAGGTGCACTACCACCCGAAGGTCGGGGCCGAGGCTTGGACATTGGTTGAGTATTGATCATCACGCCACTTTTACATCACCAGTCCTTGATCAGGGCTGGGTCGAGCTGGTGCTTCCGGTGGGAGCAGCGGATGGCAAGGGTGCCGATGGCGGGATGGACGGGGGACCAGATGTAGGTGCCGCCGGCGGGGCAGACGGGTTCGGATTCGATGAACTTGCCGGGGCCGACCAAGTCAGCTTTTGCGAGCCGGTCTCCAAAATTCAGCCCGTTCATTCCGTGGAAAGATCGCGCCGCTTGCTGGACATTCCGCGTGTTGAGAATGCAGGCGGCCCGGTCGCTTCCGGACTTCCATATGAACCCGCCCAGCACCGCGAACAGAAGGGCAAGCGCGACCCAGGCGGCGGTGAGGGATCGGGGCTTTTCGACGGCAGGCTCGGAAGACACGGGTTTCTTTTGGTTTATTTCGGCGGCATTAACAATCGCCGAATCGGTGGGAGGGGAGCGATGGATTCCGCTGGGGGCGCGGAGGCTGTTAGATCCGCCAGAGGAGGGATGAAGCGGAGTAACGCCCTTTGAGCGAAGGGCGGCAAGAAGTGGAAGCACGGCAAGAAGTCAGCCGGTCCGACGAGTGCCAACGAAATCAGCGTGTCCAATTCGGACCGGGGAGCGGGGCGAGGGCCCCGCTCCTACCTCTATCCGGTTGGAGGCTCTGCGCGGCGGGTAAAAGCCATTGCTTCGCGGAGCGGGTCCGGGCAAGGGTCGCGGCCATGAAAGTTCACCGGTTGCTGGCGGAGGGATGTGCGGGGATTCTGAAGGAGGTCTTCAAGGAGGGTCGCGTGCTGGACCGGGCCCTGGACGAGGCGTTCCGCGCGAACCCGAAGTGGGGCAAGCGCGACCGCGGCTTCATCGCGGAAACGGTGTTCGAAGCGACGCGTTGGCGGCGGTCGCTGGCCTTCGTGGCGGCGGGCGACTCGGTGGCGGCCCTGTGCGCGGCGCAGTGGCGGCGCAGCGGGCTGGAGGTGCCGGATTGGTGGAAGTGGGAAGGCTGCGGGGTCGATGAAATGGCGGCGCGAGAGGCAGAGCTGGTGAATCAGCCGCGGGCGATCCGCGAGTCGGTGCCGGATTGGCTGGATGCGCTTGGCGAGCAGGAGCTGGGGACGGCGTGGGATGCCGAGCTGTCCGCGTTGAACCGCCGGGCCCGGGTTTTCCTGCGGGTGAATCCGCTGATGGCGACGATGGACGAGGCGATCGCCTGGCTGACCGCGGAAGGGGTTTCCGTCGAGCGGGTCGAAGGTGCGCCGGACGCGCTGGTGCTGCCGGAGGGGAAGACCTTGCCGAAGCCGCTGGCCCAGGATGGCCGGGTGGAAATCCAGGACGCGGGATCGCAGCAGATCGTGCCTCTGTTAGACGTGGAGCCGGGCATGCGGGTGGTGGATACCTGCGCCGGAGCCGGTGGCAAGACCTTGCAGCTCGCCGGGGTGATGGGGAACAGCGGGGAGATCCTGGCGCTCGACACCGCCGAGCGGAAGCTGGTCGAGCTGAAGAAGCGCGTCGGCCGGGCCGGGGCGCGGAACGTGCGGATCGAGCCGTGGCAATCCGACACGCTGCGGCGGCGGACCGGCTGGGCGGACCGGGTGCTGGTCGATGCGCCGTGTTCGGGGCTGGGGACGCTGAAGCGCCAGCCGGATTTGAAATGGCGTCTCACCGCAGGGAGCTTGCGCAAGACGCTGGCAGTGCAGGCGAACCTGCTCGACCGCTATCACCACTTGCTGAAGCCGGGTGGGATGATGGTGTATGCGACTTGCTCGGTGCTGCCGTCCGAGAATGGCGGGCAGGTGCGGGCTTTGTTAGAGCGGGGATCGCCAAAGGTGATCGATGCGGAACTGACGGTGTCGCCGGCCGCCACCGGCTGGGATGGCTTTTATGCGGCACGGCTGAAGTAGCGCGACTTTGCAAGTTGCGTGCTTGTGGCTGCGGTCTGCCCGGGTGGCCACGAGGCTCTCCGGTGTGGCGGGCTGTTCCCGGTCACAACTTGCAAAGTTGTGCTACTACGCCGGCTGCAGGAAGCGCCGCTGGGCCTCGGCTTCCGGGTTGTGCGGGGCTTCCTCGTTCTCCGGCTTGGTGTCGGCGACGAGTTCCTCGCGGAACTTGGCGATGATCGCTTCCACCGGCCAGGACGAGGCTTCGCCGAAGGCGCAGATGGTGCGGCCGTCGATCTGGTAGGCGACGCTTTCGAGGGTATCGATGTCCTTCGGCGAGGCTTCGCCGGCGACGAGGCGGTCGGAGATCTTCTTCATCCACATCGAGCCTTCGCGGCAGGGCGTGCACTGGCCGCAGGACTCGTGGGCGTAGAAGGCGTTGATGTTGTTCAGCACCCACGAGATCTTGCGGGTGTTGTCGAGGACGACGACCCCGCCGGAACCGGCCATGGTGCCGCAGGCGGCGAGGGAGTCGAAATCCATCGGGATGTCCCAGAAAGTGATCTCGCGCGGGGTGCCGTCGGCGTTCTTGAGGGTGAACTTTTCCTCGCAGCGGAGGATCTTCGACGAGGAACCGCCGGGGATGACGGCTTTGAATTCACAGCCGTCCTTCGGACCGCCGCACATGTCGTAGAGCAGTTCGCGCATGGTCACCTTGCCGACTTCGACCTCGAAGTAGCCGGGTTTCTTGACGTCGCCGGAGACGCAAAGGATGCGGGTGCCGGTGTTGTTTTTCACGCCGAGCTTGGCGTATTCCTCGCCGCTCATGCGGACGATGTGCTTTACGTGGCACAGCGACTCGACGTTGTTGACGATGGTCGGGCACATGTAGAGCCCGAGGGCGGCGGGGAAATAGGGAGGCTTGATCCGCGGGTAGGCGCGCTTGCCTTCGAGCGACTCGATCAGGCCGGTCTCTTCGCCGCAGATGTAGGCGGCGGCACCGCGGTGGACGTAGATTTCCACGTCGAAGCCGGAACCGAGGACATTGGTGCCGACGAAGTTCTTCGCCTTTGCCTCGGCGATAGCGTTCTCGAGGATGATCGCGGCTTCGGGGAACTCCTCGCGGATATAGATGTAGGCGACCTTGGCACCGACGGCGAAGCAGGAGATCACCATGCCTTCGATGAGCTGGTGCGGGTCCTGGTGAAGGATGTAGCGGTCCTTGAAGGTGCCGGGCTCGGATTCGTCGGCGTTGCAAATGAGATAGACCGGCTTGGTGTTGTTCGGCGGGATGAAGGTCCACTTCAGGCCGGTCGGGAAGCCCGCGCCGCCGCGGCCGCGCAGGCCGGCTTTCTTGA
>NEUO01000163.1 GCA_002304315.1 Verrucomicrobiia bacterium Tous-C4TDCM | reverse complement strand
GAACGTGAAATACCGCCTCCGCCACGGCGAACAGGCGATGTTCGAAGGACTGATCCGCAAGGACCCCGGCGAGCGTGACGAGATCATCGTCGCCGCGCTTTCCTGCAACTCGAACAAGGACCGTGGCCTCCGTCCCGAATACACCCGCAACATCAATCACCAGAACCCCGACCTCGTCTTCTTCGCCGGCGACCAGTCCTACGACCACACCGAGCACACCGCCGCCTGGCTCAAGTTCGGCCTCGCCTTCAAGGAGATCTTCCGCGAGCGCCCCTGCGTCACCATTCCCGACGACCATGACATCGGCCAGGGCAACCTCTGGGGCGAAGGCGGCAAGCAGGCCAAAGCCGGTGCCGGCCACGACGGCGGCTACTTCTACCACCCGGAATATGTGAAAATGGTCGAGCGCCAGCAGTGCGCCCACCTCCCGGATCCCTACGATCCGAAGCCGGTCGAACAGGGCATCGGCGTCTATTACACCCGGCTTCTGTTAGGCGGGATCGACTTCGCGATCCTCGAGGACCGCAAGTTCAAGACCGGACCGCTGGGCCGCCACCCGATGAAGGGCCCGCGGCCCGACCACATTCGCGACCCGGAGTATGATCCCGAGGTGATCGACACCCCGGGCCTCCAGCTCCTCGGCGCGCGCCAGGAGAAATTCCTCGCCGACTGGGTCGCCATGCGCGATGGCGTTACGATGAAAGCCATACTTTCGCAGACCGGCTTCTGCGGCGGTGTCCACCTTCATGGCAGCCAGAGCAACCGCCTCCACGCCGACCTCGACTCGAACGGCTGGCCGCAGACCGGCCGAAACCAGGCACTCCGCTTGATCAAGCAGGCCCGCGCCGTCCACATCGGCGGCGACCAGCATCTGGCCAGCGTGGTCCAGCACGGGATCGACGAATTCCGCGACGGTCCCTGGTCGTTCATCGTCCCGGCCATCGTCAACAACTACTACGGCCGCTGGTGGTGGCCCGAGGATGAGAAGCCGGGCGCCAACCCGGTCGCCGGCTCGCCCTTGCCGTGGACCGGCGACTTCCTCGACGGCTTCCACAACAAGATCAGCATGGTCGCCTACGCCAATCCCGACGCCCAGGGTGCCAAGAGAAAAGAGCGAGGAGACCGGCAGGCATCGTCCAGCGGCTGGGCCGACGGCTACGGGCTGATCCGTTTCAAGAAATCCGCCGGTGAGGTGACCTTCGAATGCTGGCCGCGCTTTGCCGACGTCACGAAGCCGGACGCGCGGCAGTTTCCCGGCTGGCCGGTCGTGGCAAAACCGTGAGAGCAAAGGGGCAACTCGGTTTGACAGATCCGCAGCGACCCTCCGTATCGACTTTTCCCAAAATGATGAAAACCCGACTTATCTCTTGGATCGCCATGGCGGCGATGGCCGCTCCGGCAGCACAAGCCGCCGAAAGCCTGGTGATCGAAGCCGAGCAATTCGCCACCCATGGCGGCTGGCAAATCGACACCCAGTTCATCGAGACGATGGGCTCGCCTTACCTCATCGCCCACGGACTGGGCAACCCGGTCGCGGATGCCAGCACGGAAGTCGAGATCGCGGAAGCGGGGACCTACAAGGTCTGGGTGCGCACCATGGACTGGTCGGAGTCGCTCGGCCGGGAAGGCGGCGCGGGACGATTCACGATGAGCGTCGGCGGCAAGCAGCTCGGCGGCGAACTCGGCAAGGGCGACAGCAAGTGGCACTGGGAAGAAGCCGGCACCGCCACGCTGCCCGCCGGCAGCACCACGATCGCGCTGAAGGACCTGACCGGCTTCAACGGCCGGGTGGACGCGATTTTCCTCAGCCGCGGCGAAGGCGTGAAGCCACCGGAGAAGTGCCTGCTGGAAGACCGCATCGCGTGGAAGATCCCGGGCGCACCCGGCAGCATCGAAGATGCGGGAAATTTCGACCTGGTCGTCATCGGCGGCGGCTACGGCGGCCTCGGTGCGGCCATTTCCGCGGCGCGGATGGGTTGCAAGGTCGCGCTGGTCCAGAACCGTGAGGTGCTGGGCGGCAACGGATCGTCGGAAGTCCGCGTCTGGGCCAAAGGCAACCTGCCGCCGAGCGAATTCCTGATGGCCGACATCGTGCGCGAGATCGAAGACCAGGCGAAGGCCTCGCCCGCTCCTGCCGAGCAGTTCGTCGATGACAAGAAGGCCCAGGTCGTTGCCGCGGAGAAGAACATCACGCTCTTCCTCGGCCACCACGGCTACGGCCTAGAGATGCGCGGCAAGGAGATCGCCTCCGCCAAGCTGCTGGAAGTGAAGACCGGCAAGCTCAAGAAAGTGAGCGGCACCTTTTTCGCCGACTGCACCGGCCACGCCTTCATCGGCCAGTGGGCCGGCGCCGACCTGACGATGACCGAGAAGGGCCGCATGGGCATGAGCAACATGTGGATGTGGAAGAGCGAGGCCGAACCCCAGCCCTTCCGCGAGGAGCCGTGGATGCTCCCGCTCGACGAAAAGGGCTTCCCCTACCCCCAGCGCGGCCATGCCGAGTGGTTCTGGGAAAGCGGCTTCAACAACCATCCGATCCACGAACTCGAAAAGACCCGGGACTGGAACCTGCTCGCCTCCTTCAGCGCCTGGAATGCCATCAAGAACCACAGCGCCTACACCGCCCGCGACCCTGAGAAAAAGGGCCACAGCGGGGCGAAACTCGACTGGATGGCCTACGTCGGCGGCACCCGCGAAACCCAGCAACTGCTCGGCGACGTGATCCTCTCTGACACCGACATCGACGGCAAGAAGGCCTTCCCCGACGGCTGCGTGCTGACCACCTGGTCGATCGACCTGCACGTCCCGCACCCGGTTTACACCAAGGCCAATCCTGACCGCCCTTTCATTGCCAAGGCCATCCACCGCCATGCCATCGACAACAAGATCGGCTACCCGATTCCCTACCGCTGCCTCTACTCGCGCAACGTGCCGAATCTCTTCATGGCCGGCCGCAACATCAGCGTCACCCGCGAGGCGCTGGGCACCATCCGCGTCATGAAGACCATCGGCATGATGGGCGTCGCCGTCGGCCGCGCCGCCGCCATCTGCAAGGCCCGCAACTGCGGCCCGCGCGACGTTTACGAGAAGCACCTCGAGGAAGTGAAGCACCTCTGGCGCATGCCCGGCGCGAAGCGCTTCACCTCCATCGAGGAGCTCAGCAAGGAGCTCGATACCGTGGCGAAGTAGGGCCGTGTTTCAAGGAGCCACGACACTCCTGTCGTAGGTCAGGCAATCACCGGTAAACCGAAGGAGCACGCGGGACGACGCCGAGCTTCTCGTAGTTGAAGCCGCTGGAGAGAGGCTTGTAGGCCGAGACGTAGTCGACGGAGCGGTCCGGCGTGATCTTGTCCTCCATACCCAGGCCCCAGTAGGCGGCGTTGACGATGAGACGGCGTAGTCCCGGGTTTTCGAGGTCCTTTGCACTGCCCATGGTGGACTGCAGGACGCGCGCCGACTTGCCGCCGCTCGTTTTCCAATCCTTGAACCAGACCACCGGCAGCGGTTCCTTTTCGGGATTGTCCGCCCCGCCCTGCACCCGGCCGATCAGCGGCTGGCCCATGACGAGCGCGGTGCAGCCTTCCGGCAGGCCGGTGCCTTCTTTGAACGTGCGATAGACATCGGTCAGCCCCCAGATATCCTTCACACCTGTTAGAACCGGGTGATCCTTGATCGCCGGGATGATGTCGCCGCGGGTCGAGTCCGCCTGCCAGTTGCCGTGGTGGCCCATGAAACTGCCGCCGAGGATCTGGCCGATGTTGACCCGCTTGCCGTCAATCTCATAGGGCAAGGGGCTTTGGAAACCGTGGTTCGCGGTCCGTGTGCCGATGATGGGCTTTCCGGAGTCGAGATAAGCGACGATGCGCTTGAGTTGATCGTCCGGCAGGGTCAGCAGCCGGGTGGTGAAGATCAGGAGGTCGGCTTTCTCCAGATGCTCGAGGCCCGGGATGTTGTGCGGCTTGAACTCGGCCTCTTTCCCCTTCTCCGGGTAAACCGGCAGGGTCGGATCGACCAGACCCTTCTCGTTCACGCCGAAGAGGACGGTGCAGTCGAAGCCGTGATGCTTGGAGAGGACGCCGGCCAGCATCGGCATCGACTGCTCGCCGCGGTATTCCTGTTCGGCAGCGATCAGGACGATGTGTTTGCCCTTTCCCGGGCCCTCGCCGCCGGAATAGGTCAGCCACAGCGGGCTTTCAGGGACCGGATGTGCGGCCATGACGGGACCAAGGAGGAACGGAAGAAGCAAGGCAAGCGGTTTGGATCTCATGAGGTTAAAGGAATCTCCGCCCACTAAAGCGAAGGCATCGGACTTTGCGATGATTCTTCTTCGCACCGGGGAGTATTCTTCCCGAGCTTCCCGGCGAGCAGTCACCTACGGACACCAAGAAAATCCTGTGGCGGAAGCGCGGCGGAACGGGCTTTCTAGCGGCGGATGAATTCGAGCCGCCGCCCGACGACAACTTCACCTCCACCCGCCGACACCCGGCGGCCGGGAAAGCGCGCGCTGCTAGCCGGCTACCGGCTGGGGCTGCTGGCTGCGGCGTTCTTTTGCCTGCACCTCGCGACGAAGAAGCGCGAGGCGGGAAAGGACGCGGTGCTCGATGCCAGCGCCTTGGCGGTGGTGAAGACTTATCTGCCTGCGGCAGTGACGCTGGGCCCGCCGGACGGCGACGACCGGGTGTCAGCGGTGCTCGATGCCCGGGGCGAGCCGGTCGGCTGGGCCGCGCAGACCTTTCCCGAAGCGCGGCCGGTGACCGGATACGCGGGGCCATCGAACCTGCTGGTGGTGTTCGACCTCACGCGCCGGGTAGCCGGGGTGACGCTGTTAGAGAGTGCCGACACCTCCGGCCATGTCGCGAAGGTGGTGAAGGACCCGGGCTTCTTCTCGCAGTGGAACGGCCGGTCCCAGTCGAGCCTCGGCGCGGCGGGCGAGCCGAAGATCGTCAGCGGGGCATCGCTCACCAGCGAGGCGATGGCCCGCGGCGTGGCGGCGCGTTTCGGGGCGACCGGGATGGACCAGTGGTTCCCCGGCGAAGTGGCGGTCGAGTCGCTACGCACATGGTTCCCGGAAGCGGCTTCGCTTTCAGGCACGCGGGTGCTGGCGACCGATGGCAAGGAGCTCGGCACCTTGCTCCGAGCCAGCCGGATGGGCGTGTCGGTGCGCGGCTTCCAAGGAGCCTCCGACGTGCTGCTGGCGCTGGATCCGGCAGGGCGGACGGTTCTTGGCGCGGCCCTTCAAGGCAGCCGCGACAACGAGCCCTACATCTCAGACGTCCGCGACGGCCTGCTTTACGACCAGCCCTTCGCCGGCATGACGGTGAAAGACGCGCTGGCTTTCGAAAGCGGCACCGCGGTGATGGTCAGCGGGGCCAGCCGGACCGCGGAGTCGGTGGAGGAGACGGTGAAGGAAATGCTGCGGCGTCATTTTGCAGCGCCGCCGGTCGAGCCGCCCCTGCTCACCCTGCGCGATGGACTTGCGCTGACATGGATCGTCGCAGGACTGGTCATCGGCCTCGGACCCTGGCGCGGGCGAAAGCGGGTGCGCACCGCATTCGCCGCCGTCTCCGTTGTGGCCGGCGGCCTCTGGTTCGGCCTGATGACCGGCCAGGACCAGTGGATCAAAGCGGCGCAGCGTGGCTCGGTAGGGGGCACAGCGCTGCCCTTGCTCGCGCTAACCGCCGCCGCGCTGCTGATCCCCGCGGCCTTCGGCAAGAACGTCTATTGCGCCCAAATCTGCCCGCACGGAGCCGCGCAACAACTGGTCGGGCACTTGCGGAAGCGCCGCTTCGCGCTGCCGCCGAAGCTGCATCGCGCCCTCAGTGGGATGCCCTGGCTGACGCTCGCGCTGCTCTGGCTGCTGGCCTTTCTCGGCATCGGCTTCCCCTTCGCGGATGCCGAGCCCTTCGAAGTCTGGAGCACCGGCTTCGTTGCGCTGTTGCCGGTGCTGATCTTTGCAGCCGGCCTGATCGGTGCGAACTTTCTTCCCCAGGCTTACTGCCACTACGGCTGCCCGACCGGTGCGGTGTTGAAATTCCTCGCCAGCTCGCCCGGCCGTTGGACCCGCCGGGATGCGATCGCCGGCGGGGTGGTCGCCCTCGCCTGGCTTGGCTTGCTGCTGCCATGAAACGCCGCGTCGTACTCGCCGGGATCGCCGGGACTTGCTTCGCCCTCTGGCGCAAGCAAGCCCGGCCGCACGCCCTGCTGACCGGTCGCGCGATGGGCTGCGAGTGGAAGATGCTGACCGACGAGAAGGCCTCTTTGGAAGACCTTCGACCTGGGATTGCCGCGGTGCTGGAGCACTGGGAGCAGGTCCTCAGCACCTGGCGGCAGGATTCCGACCTGAGCCGTCACAACCGCGGCGAGCCCGCCGGTGCCGACCTTTCGCACGTCCTTAGCCTGGCAGAGCAACTCCACCGCGACACCGGCGGCGCCTTCGATCACCGGATGCTCTCGCAACTCACCGCCGCCGGCTTCGGCCCGGGCGGCAGCGGGATCGACCTTTCATCGGTGGGCAAGGGTTTCGCGGTGGATCGGGTCACCGATTATCTGCGGGAGCAAGGCATCCGCCGCTTCGTGTTCTCCCTCGCAGGAGAAGTCAGGGCCGGCGAAGGAACCTGGCCGGTCGAGATCGAATCGCCGGTTCAAGGGGGTGGCGGACCGCCTGAAACCATCCGGCTTTCCGGTCAGGCGCTGGCGACCAGCGGCAACTACCGCCAGGGCAAACCGCAAGCCGACGGCACGATTTCCAGCCACATTCTGGATCCGGCCAGCGGTCGGCCGGTCCTCCGGCCGCCGTGCAGCGTCACCGTTATTGCGGGCGATGCGGCAAGCGCCAGCGCCTGGGCCACCGCGCTCTTCGTCAAGGGCCCGGGCTCTCCCATTCCGGCAGAAATGCAGGCACTCTGGCGCGGAAGCTTCTGAACGAAACGAAAACGGGACCGTCCGTATGGACGATCCCGTTGCACCCGGCTGACTGCGGCGGCTCTACCGCCAAGGCCAGCGAAACGGTCCCGGAGCAATCGATCACCAGCGGCTCTGCTTCACGTAAACAGTGTCGTAGGGGCGAAGGTAGAACGAGCTGCTAGAGACACCGCTGAGGGTATCGCTCATGTTGAGAGCATAGCGCTCGCTCTTGCCGTTGTTGTTCCGAACGACGACCACCTGCTTCGGATTGGCAAACTTCGAAAATCCGCCGGCTTCCATGATCGCTTCGAACGCGGTCATCGGACGATCCAGGGGCACCTTGCCCGGCTTCATCACTTCTCCGGAGACATAGACGCAGGCAGCCATCTGATCCACCCCGACGAGGACGGTGGGATTCTGCAGGTGGCTCTGGTAGAGACCGGTCAGCTGCGACTGAAGGGTGGACACGCTTTTGCCCTGGGCGGTCACGTCGCCGATGGTCGGGAGGCTGACCTTGCCGTTGGCCATGATCTTCTGGACGGTGTTCAGCTCGGGAGCACCCGGAAAGCTGACCCGGATGACATCGCCCGCCGCGAGGCTGCCGCTAGGGCGCGAGTTGAAGGCTTCCGCCGGAATGGGGGTGGAAGTATCAGGCCCCTCGCAGCTCGAAGAAGCAAAGACGAGCATCACGGCCACCACCGCGGTCAGTGAGGTGAGGATGCCGTTGCGGAGGCGCTGCCATCCGGCCGCCGGAGTGGAACGCCGGGGAGTGCCGACTGGTTTAGCTGGGTTGGTTTCCATGGGGTCGTGGTTCGTTTGAGGTGAGGGGTGAGCAGGAAAAAGTTCAAAGTTTCACTCGATGGCCGGACCGGCCAGGTAACGGTCCCAGTCGGCATGCAGCGGTGCCTTCTCGACATCGCTGGCGATCCGACCTTCCCAGGCCGGGTTGAAGACGGTGCTGGTGCCATAGACCATGACCAGGTCTTCGTTGCCGATGTTGCGGAGCGCGTGGGCGACTCCGGAAGGAATCACCACGGCCGCATTGTCAGGGCCCGCGCGGCTGTCACCGGGGATGGTGAAGCGCATCACTCGGCGCGGCAGACCCTGCCGCTCGTCCACCAGAACCATCTCGCAGATGCCGGTGAGAAAGAACATGACGTCCCACTGCTCGCGGTCATAGGGCCGGAGGGAAACTTCCGCGGGCGACTCCACGTAGAGTTTCTGGAACCAGTCGGCGGGCTCGATGCCCTCTGGAATATGAGGCGGGTGGATGTGGAAGCCCTTGGCACTGTCGCGGTGCATCAGAGCGGAAGCCCACTGCCGCGGGGCGAGCCCGATGCGGTCAAGCGTGCCTTCCGTGAGCCGCGTCAGCTCGCCGAAGTATCCCCTGCCCTTCTGTTGATAGACGCGACGTTGGAAGAGCTCGACGCCGGGAATCCAAGCGTCGGCGAACTGGTCGCGACCGGCGATGGCCTCGGAAGCGTTCACTCCGCTGCTGGCGAGCCGCAGCGCGAGGTCGGCGTTCGAGTAGTCGCGCGTCTCAAGCCGGGCCCGGGCGTCGGGCTTGAGGCCTGCCCACGGATCGTTGGGAGTCGATGGCATGGTGGCGGTTGGTTAGAGCGAGGCAAGATAGTCGCCGTAGGGAGTCTTGGCATACTTGGCCACCGACTCGCCGAGCTTATCACGGTCGATGCGGCCTTGCAGGTAGGCGACTTCTTCCGGGCAGGCGATCTTGAGACCCTGGCGCTGCTGGATGACCTGAACGAACTGGGTGGCATCGGCCAGCGAGTCCGGCGTGCCGGTGTCGAGCCAAGTCGTGCCACGCCCGAGCAGTTCGACCCGCAGTTCGCCGCGCTCGAGATAGACGCGGTTGAGGTCGGTGATTTCCAGCTCGCCGCGCGGCGAGGGCTTCAGGACTTTGGCCAGCTCGACGACATTGCCGTCGTAGAAATAGATGCCGGGCACCGCGTAGTTCGACTTCGGTTTCTCCGGCTTCTCTTCGAGGGAGACCACGTTGCCTTCGTCGTCGAACTCGACCACGCCGTATTGCTCCGGCTGGTTCGTATGATAGCCGAAGACCGTGGCGCCATCCTTGCGGCGGGATGCGGCCATCAGCGATTTGCCGAGATCATGCCCGTAGAAGAGGTTGTCGCCGAGTACGAGGCAGACCGGTTCTCCGGCGAGGAATTCCTCACCGATCAGGAAGGCCTGGGCGAGCCCCTCCGGCTTAGGTTGTTCGGCATAGGAGATTTTCAAGCCCCACTGCGAGCCGTCGCCGAGCAGGTGCTCGAAGGAAGGCAGGTCGCGAGGCGTCGAGATCAGCAGGATCTCCTCCACTCCCGCGAGCATGAGCACGGTGAGCGGGTAGTAGATCATCGGCTTGTCGTAGACCGGGATGAGCTGCTTGCTGACCGAGTGGGTCATTGGAAACAGACGGCTGCCGGTGCCCCCGGCGAGGATGATGCCCTTGCGGAGCTTCAGGTCTTCAGGCGGCAGGGTGGCGCGATGCTTTTCGAGTTCGAACATGGGGAGGAAATGGGAAAGGGTTGGATCAGGCGAGGTTGCCAAGGCGTTCACCGCGGTAGCTGCCGTCTTCGATGCCTTGGATCCACGGCTGGTTATCGAGGTACCACTGGACCGTCTTGCGCAGGCCGGTGGCGAAGTTTTCATTGGGAGACCAGCCGAGCTCGTTCTCGATCCGGGTCGGATTGATCGCGTTGCGGCGGTCGTGGCCGGGGCGGTCGCGGACGTAGGTGATGAGTTCGTCGGCCGACTTCAGCGCGCACTCCGGGGCGAGTTCGTGGACGGTGGAAATGAGCGCCTTCACCACATCGATGTTTCGCATCTCGTTCTTGCCGCCGATCACGTAGGTCTCCCCCATCGTTCCCCGGACCAGCGCCATCGCAAGTCCGCGGCAGTGGTCCTCGACGTAGAGCCAGTCGCGGACGTTGGTGCCGTCGCCATAGACCGGCAGCGACTCGCCGCGCAGCGTCTTCTGGATCATCAGCGGCAGCAGCTTCTCCGGGAACTGGAACGGGCCGTAGTTGTTAGAGCAGTTGGTCGTGATGACCGGCATCCCGTAGGTGTGATGGTAGGCGCGGGCAAGGTGGTCGCTGCCGGCTTTCGAGGCGCTGTACGGGCTGTTCGGCGCATACGGCGTGGTTTCGCAAAAGGCCGGGTCATCGGCACCCAGCGAACCATAGACCTCGTCGGTGGAGACATGGAGGAAAGCGGACTCGCCACCGTCGGCGATCGACTTCCCGTAGTTCGGCAAAGCGGTGCGGCCACTTTCGGCAAGGTATTTCCGGAAGGTATCGAGCAGGCGGAAGGTCCCGACGACATTGGTCAAAATGAAAGCCTCGGGGCCGTCGATCGAGCGGTCGACGTGAGATTCCGCGGCCAGGTGCATCACCGCATCGATGTCGTGCTCGCGCAGCAGGCTGCCGATCAGCTCCTCGTCGCCGATGTCGCCCTGGACAAAAACATGGCGCGAATCCCCATCGAGATCTTCGAGGCTGGAGCGGTTGCCAGCGTAGGTGAGCTTGTCGAGGTTGACCACCTTGCAGATGGTCACGCCGAGTTCGCCGGCGGCATCCCCGAGGAGATAGTGGACGAGATTGGAACCGATAAATCCGGCTCCGCCGGTGACGAGGATATTCATGTTTTGGGGAAGGTGGAGAGAGTAGGCACGAATGTGGGCCGCGGGTCAACCGCACGGCGCTGCACGGTATTTGTCGAGGCAGCCGCTTTCTACGAAATGTTCCCGCAACGCCTGCCGCCACGGCCGCGGTTCGACGCCGGTGAAAGCCGCGAGCTTGGCATTGCTCATCACGCTGTTAGCCGGGCGCGGGGCGAGGAAGGCGAGGAAGGCGGGGATGTCCGCGAGGGTGTTGGCGGCGATGGTTTCGGCTATCACTGGCACTCCGGCCTCGCGGGCAAGGTCGATGCAAGCTTGTCCCCAGTCCCGCCAGGTGCAGGAACCGGAGTTGCAGAGATGATAGATCCCGGCGGCGGGCGGGCGGGCGGAGTCGAGAATCAACGCGGCGATCCAGTCGGCCACGTCCACGCTGGAAGTGGGGCTGCCGGTCTTGTCTCCAGGCAGCGCGATTTCGGTTTCGGCACAGGCCTTGCCGACGATCCACTCCGGGAACGCCGGTTTGCCGGGTCCGTAGAGCCAGGAAACGCGAACCACCAGATGACCGGGATCGGCTTCGAGGACGTTGGCCTCCCCTTTCAGTTTCGAGGCACCATAGACGCTGATCGGCTTGGCGACCTCGTCTTCGTGGTAGGCACCGGACTTGCCGCCATCGAACACGAAATCGGTGCTAACATAGGTCATGTGAGCCTCTTTCGCCGCGCAAATCTCGGCAATGAGCTTGGGGGCGGCGGCATTGATTGCGAACGCGGTTTCCCGGTCGGTCTCGCAGGGATCCACCGCTGTCATCGCGGCTGGCAGGATCAGGCGGTCGAAATCGAGCCCTTCAAGGGCTGACCGGATCGACTCCGGAGCGGTGAGATCGAGGTCCGAGCGGGTCAAACCGATGACGCTGGCATCGCGCGAGAATCTGAGCTGCAAGGCTTGGCCCAGCCGTCCGGCTGCGCCAATGATTACGATCCGGGGCGGGCGATTCATGGGTGGGGGGAGGAGAAATGGAAACCGCTTGTGAAAAGCGGGAGCGGTAACTCGCGGCAATCGCAACTGTCCTGACAAGGACTGCTCGAAGTGGTTCCGGGCACGGAAAGCCCCGGGAGGGCATCTTTACCCTCCCGGGAATCCCGGCAGATTCAGTTGGCAACCGGCTCGAAGATGAGCTGGTAGAAGACCCGCGGCCCGCCGGCCGGAGCCGGCACCGAGTAAGCGGCCCGTTGCTCCGGCGTCATCGCCTCGATCTCGGCCTTGGTCACGGTGTCGATGCGATTGGCCACGTTGCCGATGTCAGTCAGATCGGTATCCCGGTGAAGGTGATAGTTTCCGATTGGCTTGAGCACCGGCAGGGTGATCAACGGATTTCCCGCTTGGGTCGTGCAGCGAAGACGGAAACCGAGGTCGTCCGAGGAATCGTTCGGATCCATCTGGAGGGCACTCCGAAAAATCCCTTGCGAAGCTTCCTGATCCCACAGCGCCGGGTCTTCCGCCTTCCGGCAGACCGGATGCTTCATAATCGATTGAGCAAAAGCGTTTCGGGACCGTCCGGGCCAG
>NEUO01000162.1 GCA_002304315.1 Verrucomicrobiia bacterium Tous-C4TDCM | reverse complement strand
GCCACCGGCAACTACGCCTTCACCGGCACCGGCGCGATCACCGCCACCGGCCCTCTCACGAAGCGCGGCAGTGGCAACCTGACGATCTCCAACACCGGCCCCAACGCTTTCAGCTCGGTCACCCACGAGTCCGGCACGCTGACCATCGGAAATGCCAACGCCCTCGGCACCGCGCCGTTGCGGCTGGAAGGCGGCACCTGGAACATCGGCGCCAACGGCCCGACCAACCCGATCACCGCCGCCGGACCCGCCACCATCACCGGCGGCAGCGGCGGCGGACTAACAGGCATCGGCGCGATCACCGGCAGCGCGCCGCTGACCACCCAGCAAACGAACGTCTTCGACCTCCGCGGCGATCTCTCCGGCTACAGCGGCACCCTGACTTTCACCGGCAATTCGCCGATCCGCATGAACGGCTCCACCGGCAGCGCCACCACCGCCTTCCACCTCCTCGGTGCCACCAATCTCAGCAAGCGCAGCGGCGCGGCGACGATCACCCTCGGCGCCCTCTCTGGCAACGCCGGCACCACGCTCTCCGGCGCGACCGGCAGCGGCAATACCAGCGCCACCACCTACGTGATCGGCGGCCTCGGAACCTCCACCACCTTCGCCGGCAACATCGCCAACGGCGGAGGAACCAGCAACATCACCAAGGTCGGTGCCGGCACTCTCACCCTCGGCGGCACCAGCAGCTACACCGGCCCCACCGCTCTCAACGAGGGTGGCCTGCTAATCGACAGCACGCTCGGCACCACCTCCGTCACCGCAGCGGCCGGCACCCTTCTCGGCGGCGACGGCAGCATTGCCGGTCCGGTCACCGTGAACGCCGGTGCCTTCCTCTCCCCCGGAACCGTCCCCTTCACCGGAGCCACCCTGACCCTCGGCGGCGGGCTTTCGCTGAACGGTTCGACGATGTATTGCGACATGTCGTCCACGACCGCCGGTGCCAATGACAAGGTCGTCATGAACGGCGGCACCCTCGCCCTCGACGGCGCGCTGCATTTCCAATTCCTGCTGCTCGAAGGCACCCTCGCCGCAGGCACCTACGAGCTCGTCACCGGGGCATCTAACAGCACCGCGAACAATGTCACCCTCACCCACAACCTCCCCGTCGGCACCCGCCAAACCTTCACCCTGAACCGCAGCGCCGCGGGCTCGAATCCCTCCAGCATCTGGCTCACCGTCACCGGCGATCCCGCTACCCTCACCTGGTCCGGAGCGACCAGCACGGTCTGGGACACGGTCACCCACGACAACTGGTCCGGTGCCAGCCCGAACACCTTCGGCACCAACGACGCCGTTGTCTTCAACGACAGCGCCACCGTGCTTTCGATCACCCCGGTCGGCACCGTCGCGCCGCGCTCCACCCTCTTCAACCACTCCACCAAGGCCTACACCCTTGCCGGCGGACTCGGTGGCGGTCTCCTCACCAAGAGCGGCTCCAACACGCTCACTCTAACAGGAACTAACAGCCACGCGGGAACCGTCCTCAACGCCGGCTCAATCCAGCTCGCCGACGCGACCGCCAATGCCGGCGGACTCGGCACCGGAGCCGTGACACTGAACGGCGGCATCTTGAAAATGTACAGCGCCGGCGACGGGACCAGCGCCGGCACCGTTCCCAACGCCCTCATCGTCGCCGGCAACGCCGAATTCCACGCCGCGCCCCGCGGGGTCTTCAGCGGCAGTGTCAGCGGCGCGGGCACGCTGGGCTATCGCAGCACCTATGTCCGCTCTGATATCACCGGAAACTGGAGCGCCTTCACCGGCATCGTCAACGTCATCACCGACGCCGGCGGCGGCGACTTCCGCATCGCCCAGAGCTACTCCTGGCCCGGCCTGCCCCAGGCCACCGTGAACCTGTCCGCCAACACCTGGTTCTACCACGCCGGCATTCTCGCCGAAGGAGCCGGCACCACCATTACCGTCGGCGCGCTCAACGGTCCTACCGCTTCCTACCTCCGCGGCGGCGTCACCGGCGGTCGCGCCCTGACCTACCGCATCGGCAGCAAGAACACCGACGCCACCTTCGCCGGCAGCATCGGCGAACAGAACACCAGCACCGCCACCAACTACGTCAAGACCGGCACCGGCATGTGGACGCTTTCCGGCACCGGACTGTGGAACGGCGGGACCACCGTCGAGCAAGGCACGCTGCGAATTACCGGCACCATGACCTGCGCCGGAGCCACCGGCGTGGAAAGCGGCGCATCCCTGAAAATCGAAGGCGGCAGCTTCAGCACGGAGGCCATCGAGGTCGCCCCCGGCGCGACCCTCGTGGCCCACGGCTCACTCACCACCGACCTCAACCTCGCCGGCACCCTCGAAGGCCGCGGCTTCGCCACTGGCACCGCAGGCACCCTCAACCTTCAAGGCAACGCCTTCCTCAGCGGCACCACCCGCCTGCGCGGCGGGATCACGTCCGACCGGATCGCCATCAGCGGCGACCTCTCGCTCGGCGGCACCGTGCAAGTCAGCCTCGCCCCCGGCACCGCCTTCGGCCGCTATCCGCTGCTCACTTGCGACGGCAATCTCACTGGCCCCGCCCTTCTAACAGGCATCCCCCCCGGCACCACCGCCCACCTTTCCACCACCCTCCCCGGCCAGGTCGCGCTGGTCATCGACGACTCCGATGAAGACGGCCTGCCCGACACCTGGGAGATCGCAAACTTCGGCAACCTCGCCCAGGCCTCCAGCGGCGACCGCGACGGCGACGGCACTGCCAACCTCGTCGAACACCGCCTCGGCCTCAATCCATCCAACGGCTCCAGCGCCTTCCGCACCACGATCTCCGGCCGCACCCTCACCTGGCCCAGCGCCCCGGGCATCGTCTTCACCATCCGGCGCAGTCCCGATCTGCAAGACCCATGGCCCTCGATCGGCACCGTCACCGGCGGCCCGGGCACCACCGCGACCTTCACCGACCCCGCCACCTTCGCGAAGGCCTTCTACCGAATCGAGTTCACGCCCTAGTTCTTTATGCCCCTCCGCCCCACCCTCGCCGCCCTGCTCCTGTCCCTCGCCAACGCCACGGCCTCGCCGGAGGACCTCCTCAAAAAGCCCGACTCCTGGTTCCGCTCCGACGAAGGCAAGGAAGCCGCAGCCAACGTGCTCTCTTGGCAGTCCCCGGAAGGCTCCTGGCTGAAGAACCAGGACACCAGCGACAAGCCTTACACCGGCAAGGCGGAGAGCCTCGATGGCACCTTCGACAACAAGGCCACCACCGGCGAACTCCGCTTTCTCGCCCGCGCCTTCCGGGTCACCGGCGACACGAAATGCCGCGACGCCGTGATCAAGGGCTTCGACCACATCCTCGCGGCCCAATACCCGAACGGCGGCTGGCCGCAGTTCCACCCTCCCGGCAAAAAGTATCACCGTCACATCACCTTCAACGACGGGACCATGGTCCGCCTGCTCGAGTTCCTCCGCGACAGCCGGGACTTCAAGGTGCTCGACCCCGACCGCCACAAGAAGGCCGCCGCCGCCTCCGACCGCGGCGTGGACTGCATCGTGAAATGCCAGATCGTGATCAGCGGAAAACCGACCGTCTGGTGCGCCCAGCACGACGAGGTCACCTTCGCCCCCGCCAAGGCCCGGGACTACGAACTGCCCTCGCTCAGCGGCGCCGAAAGCGCCGGCATCCTCCGCTTCCTGATGGATCTCGAAAAGCCGTCGCCAGACGTGATCCGCGCCGTGAAGGGCGGCGTCGCCTGGTTCGACTCCGCCAAGCTGAGCGGCTACCGCTACGGAAAATCCGGCAAGGACCGCGTGCTGGAGAAAGACCCCGGCGCCCCGCCGCTTTGGGCCCGCCTCTACGACCTCGATACCGGCAAGCCCTTCTTCTGCGATCGCGACGGCATCAAGAAGGACTCCGTCTACCAGATCGGTGCGGAACGCCGCAACGGCTACGCTTGGTATGGCAACTGGGGCGAATCCTTCGCCAAGGACTTCGCCAAGTGGCCGCACCGCTGAGACGGCCCGGATACCCCCCTCGGGGGATTTGACCGCCCCCGCCGCCTTGACGAGGATGCCAGTCGTGGGATTTCAAATATCCCGAAAGCCCGATCTTGTTCGTGAAACCCATCGTCGCCCTCCTCCTCGCGCTTGTCGTTTCGCCCCTCCGCGCCAACGACCCCGGCGGCGGCACGCCCGGCGTGGGAGCCAACGTGACCCTCACCGACAACGGCAACTCGGTCGTCCTCTCCAACGGCGTGGTCAGCGCGACCATCGCCAAGGACAACGCGAAATTCACCGCCTACGCCTTCCGCAGCGTCGCCCTCACCACCTCGGCCCGCCAGATCTACTACTCGATGGACGGCGGCTCCAACTACCGCCAACCCTCCGGCTGCACCTACACGGTGAAGACCAACACGCCCGACATGGTCGACATCGGGATGCGCCAGACCTGGACCACCCAGGCCCAGGCGGTCGATATCGAGGTCCACTACGTCCTCCGCCGCGGCGACAGCGGGATCTACACCTACGCCATCCTCGATCACCCCGATACCTACCCCGCCACCGGCTTCGGCGAATGGCGCATGGTCTGGAAGCTCCCGGACAACACCTTCGAACGACTTTACGTCGACGATCTCCGCAACCGCCAGATGCCCACCGCCGCCGACTACGCCGCGGCATCCCCAACTTCCATCGCGGAGATCCTCAAGCTCAACACCGGGGTCCTCACCGGCCAGTTCGAGGGCAAATACTGCTACAACTCCAACTACCGCAAAAACCCCGTCTGGGGCCACGCGACGAATGACGAGGACATCGGCGTCTGGCTCGTCACCGGCGGCCATGAGTTCTTCAACGACGGCCCGATGAAGCAGGACCTCGCCCCCGCCGATCGCATCTTGCACATCCACTTCGGGATGAACCATTTCAACGGTTCCTCCACCGCCATCGCCGCCAACGAATCCTGGCGCAAGCTCTACGGCCCCTTCCTCCTTTACTGCAACCACGACCCCGCCGGCGCCGACGCCTGCTGGGCCGACGCGAAAGAACAAGCCGCCGCCGAACAGGCCGCGTGGCCTTACTCCTGGCTCACCGGAAATCCCGACTATCCGCTTGCCGCCGGCCGCGCCACCGTCAGCGGCACGCTTGATCTAACCGATCCCCTCAAGCCGCTGTTAGACGGCGAAGGCGCCTGGGTCGGCCTCGCCGCGCCGGACCCCGGCGGCAACTGGCAGTTCGAGTCCAAACGCTATCAGCACTGGATCCAGGCCGGCCCGAACGGCAGCTTCACCATCCCCCACGTCCGCCCCGGCACCTACACGCTCTACGCTTTCACTTCCGGCGCCACCGGCGAATACAAGCACTCCAGCCCCGTCACCGTCACCGCCGGCCAGACCCTCAACCTCGGCACGCTCGCCTGGAACATCGCCCGCAGCGGAACCTGGCTCGCTTGGGAAATCGGCAGTGCCGACCGCGACTCGCGCGAGTTCCGCCACGGCAACGACTACTTCACGCCCCACCTTTACCAGCAGTTCTCCAGCGAGCTGCACAACCCGCTCGAATACACCATCGGCAGCTCGAACCCCGCCACCGACTGGAACTACGCCCATACCGGCTACTTCACCACCGCCGGCTCCGCGAACTGGAAATGGCGCATCCACTTCAATCTCCCCTCCGTCCCCGCCACCGGCAACGCCCGCTTCCACATCGCCTTCGCCGGTTCCCACTACTCGCGGATGCATCTCTACGTGAATGACGAGACCACCCAGTTCGGCCCCATCCTCTATCCGAACCACGGAAACGGCAACGGCCTCCTCCGCCAGGCCAACCTCGCGAAATACTCGTCGCACGTCGTCGAGATCCCCGTCTCCCACCTCCGCGCCGGCAGCAACACCATCACCCTCGTCCAAGGCCGCAGCACCAATACGAGCGACCATGTGATGTACGACTACCTCGCCCTCGAAATGCCGACGCTTCCCGGCGGCACGGCCGCCGACGCCGACAACGACGGCCTCGCCGATGCCTGGGAAACCCTCCACTTCGCCAATCTCCTCCAGACCGGCCTCCTCGACCCGGATCTCGACGGCGCGAACAACGAGATGGAGGAAACGGCCGGCACCGATCCCAAATCCAACACCTCGACCCCGGACCTCGACGGCGACCTGATCCCCGACGTGTGGGAACTCGTTCACTACCCCACCATCGCCACCGCGTCCCCGCTCGGCGACACCGATGGCGACGGCTTCAACACTTGGGTCGAATACAGGAGTTCCACTTCACCGGTCGATCACGCGTCTTTCCCTCAACCGGTCAACGCCACCGTCCGAACCTCGGACGGTTCGGGCTTCGACGGATCCCTTTGCGAGGTCAACTACGGCGGCGTTTACGATGGCGGCTTCCTCACCAACGACACGACCAGCAAGCGCAACAACTGCTACCAGAACAACGGCGTCCGCCACTACCTCGCCGTATTCAAATTCGACCTTTCAGCTCTGCCGCGTGGCACCGTCTCCGCCTCTCTCCTCAACCTCGTGGTCAACGGTTCCACCCAGGGCAGCCGTAGCCGGACCCTCTCCGTATTCAATGGCGACGATACATTGATCACACCCTCGCTCGCCTACAACGCGGCGAATCCCCTCATTGACGATGCCTACCTTCCGGAAACCAACACCGATACCGACTTCGCCCCGGGCACCGTCACCAGCCTGCTAACCTACGGCAACTCCACCACCGGCGGCACCGTCGAGAACATCGGTGCTACCAGCATCCCCCTGCGCAACGCGATCCAGCAGGCCCATGCCACCGATCGGGTCCTCACCCTTCTCCTCCACGGAGGAAACACCCAGTACTTCACCCAAGCCGACGAGGACGCAACCGCCGCCAACCGCCCGACCCTCGTCCTCACGATCGGTGCCGACCCGGCTCCGGACGACGACCTCGACCTCCTCCCCGACGCCTGGGAGGCCCGGATGCTCTCGTCGCTCTCCTTCACCGGCACCTCCGACCCCGACAACGACGGCTCCAACAACGCCGCCGAATTCGCCGCCGGATCCGATCCTCTGTCTCTAACATCCACTCCGGACGACCGCGACGGCGACGGCACGCCGAATGCCAGCGACGCCTTTCCCGACAACCCCGAGGAGTCCCTCGACAGCGACCTCGACGGCACCGGCAACAACAGCGACCCGGACGACGACAACGACACCCGCCCGGACAACGCCGACCTCTTCCCGCTCGATCCCGCCGAATGGGCGGACGCCGACAACGATGGCCTCGGGGACAACGCGGATCCCGACGACGACAACGACCTGCTGCCCGATGCCTGGGAACTGCTCCATTTCACCAACCTCCTCCAGTCCGCCGGCGACGATCCGGATCAGGACGGCACCGAAAACCACGCCGAGTTCCTCCTTCAACTCGACCCCGCCGATCCAAACTCCCGCTTCAAAGCCACAGCCGCAGCCAGCCATGTCATCCAGTGGCAAGGGATCTCCGGACTCATCTTCAAAGTCCAGCGTTCCGGCAATCTCGCCGCCTGGGGCGACCTCGCCACCGTCCCCGGAATCAACGGCCTGAACTCCTACACCGACGCCAGCCCGCCGCCCGGCAGGAACTTCTATCGCGTCATCCTCCTGCCGTGATCCGCCTTCTCCTTCCCGCCCTTCTCCTTCCCGCCCACGCCGGGCAGGTCATCGAGCTCCGGCCCGGTCAAGCGGGCGCGATCCAGTCCGTGATCGACGCGATTCCTGACGATCCGAAAACCCCGGTCGAGATCCGCCTCGCACCCGGCACGTATCGCGAAAAAATCCACGTCCCGCCCCGCAAGGCGCCGATCCATCTCACAGGAGCATCCGCGGAAACCACCGTCATCACCTGGACCGATGCCGCCAGCACGCTCGACGCGAAGGGCCAGCCGCTCGGCACCTTCCGCAGCGCCACCCTGACCGTGGAGTCCGCGAATTTCACCGCCGAGAATCTCGCCATCGAGAACCGCTTCGGCAGCGGCTCGCAAGCCCTTGCCCTGCGCGTCTCTGGCGACCGCGCCACCTTCCGCAAGGTGAAGCTCACCGGCTGGCAGGACACGCTGCTGGTCGAAAAGAGCCGCCAGTATTTCGAAGACTGCGCGATCTCCGGCCACGTCGATTTCATCTTCGGTGGCTCCACCGCGTGGTTCGAACGCTGCACCATCACCTGCCGTGGCGACGGCTACATCACCGCCGCCTCCACCCCGGAATCCTCCGCCCACGGCCTGATCTTCCACCGTTGCCGCATCCTCGCCGAAAAGGAAGCGAAGAAGGTCTTCCTCGGCCGCCCCTGGCAAAATCGCGCGGCCACCGTCTTCCTCTCCTGCGAACTCCCCGCCGTCATCCTTCCCGCCGGCTGGCACAACTGGAACGACCCCGCCCGCGAGTCCGCCGCCCGCTACGGCGAACATCGTAGTTCAGGCCCCGGCGCGAATCCCGCCTCCCGCGTCGCCTGGTCGCACCAGCTCACCGATGCCGAAGCGGGCAAGCTCGATCCCCGAGGCGTCTTCGCCGACTGGAGCCCGTGAGCCGGACCTCGACATTGCCCCGCCCCTCTTCCCACACTCCCACCGTGCGCGTCCTGCTTGCCGCCTTCCTGCTCAGCCTGCTGCCGCTCTTCGCCGCGGACAGCCAACCGCTGATCACCCGGGTCTGGCAGTCGGAGGACGGCCTGCCGGGAAACGTCGTCCGCTCGATGGTCCAGGCGGCCGACGGCTACCTGTGGATCGCCACCGCCGAGGGGATCACCCGCTTCGACGGCGTCGAGTTCGAGCCCGTCGAACCCGACGGCGAACTCCGCCGCGTCCGTTTCGCCTTCCGCCGCCTCTTTGCGCCCACCGATGGCAGCGTGTGGGTCGCCACCTTCCAAGGCGGCCTCTTCCGCATCAACGGCAGCCGCCTCATCCAGGTCGTCGAAGCCCCGCCGGTCCGCCCGCCATCGGTCAGCCAGCTCGTCGCCGACCCGGCCAACGTCATCCACTTCTTGCAAGGCGAACAGATCTGGAGCGTCACCCGGGGCGTGGCCAGCCCCGTCGAAAACCCATCGGATGCACTTCGCAAGCTCTTCACCGATGACTCCGAGAAGCAGGAAGCCGGTGGCCGCTCGGTCATCGACGAAGTCGCCCCCTCCCTCCGATCACGCGACGGCCGCCTCTGGACTTCCGATGATCAGAAGCGCCTCTCCGTCTCCGATTCCGACGGCAGCATGACCCCGGTCGAACTGCCGGGCACTTCGTCTTATACCTTCAACGAGATGCTTGAAGACCGCGAGGGCAACGTTTGGGTCGCCACCCAGCTCCACGGCCTCGCCCGCATCCGCCGCGGCCGCGTCGATGTGCTCTCGACCGCGCAGGGCCTCGCCGAACGGACGGTCTACGCCTTGACCCAGGATTCTTCCGGCGCGTGGTGGATCGCCAATCGCCGCGGCGGGCTCGACCGCTGGACCGAGGAAGGTGTTCAGCACCTGGAACTCGTCCCCACCGGATACCATCGCCCCGCGTCCACCGTGTTCGAGGACCGCGAGAAGCGCCTCTGGGTCGCCTCCCGCGGCGGCTCGGTGTTCCTCTATCGCGACGGGAAGTTCGAACCCCAGTTTTCCCGCAGCCAGGTCCCGTCGAAAGTCCGCACCATCGAGCAGGACGACAGCGGGACCATCTGGTTCGGCGGCGAGCAAGGACTGTCTTCCTTCGATGGCCTCCAAGTCCGCCAGTACGGAGTCGGGGACGGCCTCGTCAATTGCACCGTGACCGTCCTCGAACGGGGCCCGGATGACACCCTGATCGCAGGCACCAGCGACGGCCGCGTCTTCCGCGGAAAGCAGGGAACCTTCTCCCTTTTGGGCGACCCCACCTTGCTCAAGCATCAGTGGATCTCCGGCATCCTACCCGTCGCCCGTGACGAAATCTGGATCTCCACCCTCGGCGGCGGACTCTTTCTGTGGGACGGCAGGAAATGGCACCGCTTCGCCGCCGATGACGGCCTGCCCGACCTCCGCCTCACCTGCATCCTCGACGACGAACGCGGCTACCTTTGGTTCGGCTCGCTCGGCGGCATCCTTCGCGCCAGCCGCAGCGAGCTCCTGGCCCGCGTGACCGATCGCTCCAAGCCTCTCCATTGGCTTCGCTTCGACCGCTCCGACGGCCTGCCCACCCGCGAATGCATGGGCGGCTATCACCCTGCCGGCTGGAAAGCCAACGATGGCCGGCTCTGGTTCCCCACCAGCAGCGGCGTCGTCCGGCTCCGTCCCGACCTCGTCGAAGTCAACCGCGTGCCGCCGCCCGTCTACCTCAAGAGCACCCGCGTCAACGGCCGCCAGCACGATGCCCCGAATGGCCGCGTCGATGCCGGACCCGGCCGCTCCCGCCTCGAGTTCCGTTTCGTCGGCCTCAGTTACAGTGCGCCGGAGAAAGTCACCTACCGCGCCCGCCTTGAAGGCCTCGACGACAGTTGGCGCGAGCTTGGCAGCCAGCGCGTCGCTGCCTACGAGGCCGTGCCACCCGGTCGCTATACCTTCGAGGTGGTGGCGGTCAGTGGCGACGGTGTCTGGAGCCGTGAGCCCGCCCGCATTTCGATCCGCATCCAGGCCCACTTCTGGGAGTCCGC
This sequence comes from Verrucomicrobiia bacterium Tous-C4TDCM, assembly GCA_002304315.1. GTDB lineage: Bacteria > Verrucomicrobiota > Verrucomicrobiia > Verrucomicrobiales > Akkermansiaceae > Haloferula. The sequence goes on along the minus strand of NEUO01000162.1, from coordinate 1,602 downwards.
CTGGTTCATCCTCGCCCTCACCGCCCTCACCCTTGCCTGCGCCGCGGCCGGCGGCTGGGCCATCGCGCGATCCCGCATGAAGAGCCGCATCCAGGGCCTGAAAATCCGCCACGCCCGCGAGGCCGAGCGCGCCCGCATCGCCCGCGACCTCCACGACGACCTCGGCGCCAGCCTCACCGAAATCTCCATCCTCTCCGCCCTCGCCGCCGAAGGTGAGGACGAAACGACCATGCGCCCCGCACTCGACCAGCTTTCCCACAAAGCGAAGGTCGTCGTCGGTGCACTCGATGAAATCGTCTGGGCCGTCAACCCGCGCGAGGACACCCTGCGCTCGCTCGTCGACTACCTCGCCGCCTTCGCCCGCGAATTCCTCGACACCGCCGGCATCCCGCTCCGCACCGATATCCCGCGCAACGTTCCCGACCTCCCGCTCGACGCCACCGTGCGCCACGGCCTTTTCCTCGCCGCCCGCGAAGCCCTCAACAATCTCGTCAAGCACTCCAAGGCCACCCAGGCCCGCCTCGCGGTCCAGTTCGATCACAACGGGCTCGTCATCCGCATCGAAGACAACGGCCGCGGCTTCTCCCAGGAATGGGAAGCGAAAGGCTACGGCGTCGCCAACTTGCGGGAACGCATGAAATCCTGCGGAGGCGATTGCTCCATCACCAGCGCTCCCGACGAAGGCGTGACCGTCACCCTGACCCTTCCGCTGCTTGCCGACCCAGCACCACCGCCTTAGCATGAGCCCCGTGCCTGCCAAAACCGAGACCACCGACGTCGCGATCGTCGAAGACAACGCCGCGCTCGGCAGCAGCCTGAAGAAGGTCGTCGAATCCGACGCCACGCTCCGCTGCATCGGTGTCTGGACCACCGCCGAGGACGCCCTGAAAAAAATCGACGCCTTCCGCCCGCACATCGTGCTGATGGACATCAATCTCCCCGGCATGTCCGGCATCGAGGCCACCGCGCGACTGAAGCAATACCTGCCGGACATCAAGGTCGTGATGGTCACCGTTTACCGGGACCACGACAAAATCTTCGCCGCCCTCAAGGCCGGTGCCTGCGGGTATCTTCTCAAGCGCTCCAACCCCGCCGAGGTCCGCGAAGCCATCCACGACGTCCGTAGCGGCGGTGCGCCGATGAGCCCCGAGATCGCCCGCCGCGTCGTCGAAGCCTTCCACCAGCCGGTCAAGACCGGCCCCTCGCCGCTCGACGATGTGAAGCTTTCCAAGCGCGAGACCGAGATCCTCGAACGGCTCTGCGAAGGACTCGCCAACAAGGAGATTGCCGACCGCCTCGACATCTCGGTGGAGACCGTCCGCGTCCACTTGAAGCACGTTTACGAGAAGCTCCACGTCCGCTCCCGCACCGAGGCCGCGATGAAGTTCCGCGACTCCAAGGAAGAGCCGCGTTTTCCGATCTAACAGGAGCTTGCCGCGAACTCATGCCTTGAGTCTTGCGCCTGCCCCTCGAAGTCCCTGCGGTGTGGGGTCTTCAAGTCTTCCGTCTCCACCGATACCCCCCTTGGGGTAATCGACGCCTCGGCAGGGATCGCCAATAAGCATACTTGTAACTGCGGACCAGTCCGCGATTTCCCGCTTC
>NEUO01000161.1 GCA_002304315.1 Verrucomicrobiia bacterium Tous-C4TDCM | reverse complement strand
GGCGGGGCTTCTTGCACCGGACCCCAACCGGCGGGGCGCAGGGTGGAGGGGTCATTGAGTTTCTGACGCAGCCCGGCGAACCACTCGTCCTCGGTCGGAAGCCGGCAGCCTTTCCACTCGCAGTAGGCAACGGCGTCCCACCAGTCGACATTCACCACCGGGCAATCTTCGCTCACGGCCCGGCCTTGCCACTGGCCGCCGGACTTGGTGGCGGCCCGCATTTCAGGCCAGCCCTCCGCCGCGTGGCCGGTCTTGTCCGCCGGCTGGCTCACATGATCGTAGGTGGTTCGCTGGGCGGCAGAAAGGCGGTCGAGTGCTTCGAGAAATTCGCCGTATTCGCCGATGGTCACCTCGTGGCCAGCCAGCGTGAATGCGGCGAGCGAGCGGGTGCCGCCATCGGCCGCGGGATGATCGCCGGCCGCCACCGCGACCGGACCCGGCAGCGGAACCTCGGCTTCGCCCCCGTTGTTGCCCTTCATGGCCATCACACCGATCCCGACTGCGGCGGCCACGGCCGCCAAGCCGAGCACCAGCGGCAACGACGAACTCTTCGGCAAGGCGCGGGCGGTGTGGGGGGCCGCGGCGGCCGGCGCTTCGGCCAGTTGCTGCTCGATCTGCTCGGCATACGAGCGGACTTCCGCCCAGCTCAAAGTGCGGTCCAGACCCTCGCCCCGCATCCAGGCGAGCACCGTCAGCATGCGGGAAGCCCCGGCGCGGCCATCGGCCACCAGCGGCGTCAGACTTTGGCCGAGCGTGAGAATGTCGGCAGCCGAGCGCTGCGGATCGCGGGCCCCGGCACGGGCGAGATTGGCCAGGCGGACGACGCCGTGGGCATCGAGAAAGACATCCGCCGAACCCAGCGGCGCAGTAGCGGTGCCGGCGGCTTCCAGCGGGATCGCGGCTTCCGCGATGCGCCGCAGGACGTGCGCGACCTGCACCGGCTTCAAGGCCTCGCGGGCCTTCGCGCGCTCGGCGAGCGTCACTCCAGGCAACCGCTCAAGCGCGGCGAAACATTGGTCAGGGGTCGAGACCGCCTCATACACCGAGCCGATCAGCGGGTGATCGACGGCTGCCTGGGCGCGGATATTTGCCAGGAAATCCTCGCGCCGCTCAAGCGCTGCGGGCTTGAGCTCGACCAACACGACCGGCCGGCCGATCGATGCCTGCTGGGCCAGCCAGGTCAGGGTGGTGGCGCTTTCCGAGAGGAATTGGTCGAGGCGGTAGTCGCCCAACAGGGTGCCGGCGCGCGAGCGGGGATCATCCATGGTCAGTTCTCAGGCAAGGCCGGAATCGAGCCGTCGGGGTTGATGAGGTCGGGCATTTCCGGGAGGAAATCACCTTCGAGGGTCGGCAGGACCGAGCCGTTGTCGATCATGTCCGGGGTCAGGAATTGCGGGCCATCGTCGGCGGGGCGGGCACCTCCGCCGATGCGCGACGAGAGGTGGCGGGGCGCGGCGTGGGTGTCGATCAGTTCGCCCTTGAAGAAGACCTCCACCGTCTGGCCGTAGTAGCTGCGCTTGCCGAACAGATGCTCCTGCTGGAGTTCCTGCGGCGGGAGCGTGTAGGTCACGCGCAGTGTTTCCTCGCCGCCCATGAAGTCGAACTCGCCGCTGACCCATTCATAGACGGTCTCGCAGAGTCCCTCGGCCGCCGGTTGGATCTGTTTGCGGCCCTCCGCCATGGTGGATTCGTAGAACTGCACTTTCACCACCAGGTCATCGGCCGCGACCTCGGTGCCCGGCGCCGCCTGGACCGGCACGGTGACCACCACGCGCTCACCCTCCACGTTCGGATCGTCCGGGAAAACCCGCGGCAGCCCGAGCGCCAGTTCGCCGCGCAGGTCGGACGGCATCGAGATCCCGTCGCGGATCTTCGCTGCGGCCAAGGGATAAAGAGCGCCCGCTTCGGGCACGCCCAGCGCCATCACCGCGAGGTAGGCGTCGGAGGCCTGGTCGGCCAACCGGGGATCGAAAGCAGCCATCGCCTCGTAGACCAATCCTTGCTCGTAAAGCACGCTCGGCTCCTGCGGCGCGGCGTCGCGCGCTTCGCCGAGCTTGACGATCGCGGTGGCCATGTCGCCCGCCACCCGGGCGATGCGCGCTTCCTTGACCAGCCGCTCCACCACCGGATCGGCGATCGGCGGCGCGACCAGCGGGCGGGCGGGCGGCAACGGGGTCGGGTCCGGCGGCGGCAAGGCGGACGGCGAAGCGGGTGCCACGGCGACCACTTCTTTCGCGGGTTTTGGCACGGCGGCGGCCACGGTGACGATCCGGGTGACCACCTTTTCCTCCACCCGCACCTCCCGCGAGCGCTCCATCCGAACCGCCAGCGCCACCCCGCCGACCAGCAATTGCGCGAACGCGAGCAGACCAAGCATCCAGCAGGTAAGCCGGAAAACGAGATGGGTTGAGCGGACCTGATTGGCCATGAGCGGAAAACTACGGGGCCGCGCCCGAAGACGCAAGGCGGGAGGCGAGCCAAACCCGTCTGGACTCTTGCCCGCGGCCTCCTAAAGTCCGCCTCCCATGTCCGTCCGCACGCGCTTCGCCCCATCGCCCACCGGCTACCTCCACGTCGGTGGCGCCCGCACCGCCTTGTTCAACTACCTTTTCGCCCGCAAACACGGCGGCACTTTCGTCCTGCGCGTGGAAGACACCGACGAGGCCCGCAACACGCAGGAAGCCCGCGATGCGATCTTTTCCGGGATGCACTGGCTCGGCCTCGATTGGGACGAAGGCGAAGGCAAGGGCGGCGATTTCGGCCCCTACAACCAGAGCGAGCGGAAGGAAAACTACGACCGCTGGTTCGAAATGCTGCGCGAAAAAGGCCGCGTCTACGAGGACGACGGTGCCTGGCGCTTCCGCTTCGAGCGCAAGCCGGTCACGATGCACGATCTCGTCTGCGGCGAAGTCACCATCGACTACCGCGACGAGTCGAACACCCCCGACATGGTCATCCGCCGCTCCGACGGCTCGTATGTCTTCCACTTCGTCAACGTGGTCGACGACCTCGACATGCAAATCACCCACGTGATCCGCGGCGAGGACCACCTGATGAACACGCCGAAGCACTTGCAGCTTTTCGAAGCGCTTGGGGCCCCGGCCCCGCTCTACGCGCACATCCCGCTCATCCTGAATCCGAACGGCTCCAAGATGTCGAAGCGCGACGTCGGCGCGGCGGTCGGCGATTACCCGAAGCAGGGCTTCATCGCCCCGGCGGTGGTCAACTTCATCGCCCTGCTCGGCTGGTCGTCGAAGTCGGAGGACGAAATCTTCACGCTCGACGAGCTGGTCGACCGCTTCTCGCTCGAAGCCGTCAACCGCTCGCCCGCCCGCTTCGATCCCGAGAAATGCGCGTGGGTCAACCAACAGCATCTTTTGAAGCTCGCGCCGGATGCCTTCATCGAAGCCGCCAAGCCCTTCGTCGCCGACGCAGGCCTCCCCGTCGACGACCGCTACCCCGCCGTCGCCAGCCTGGTCCGCGAGAAATTACGACTCTTATCGGAGGTCCCCGCCGCGATCGGCTTCCTGCTTTCGGACGCCTTCGAGCTCGACCCCGAGGCCGTCGAAAAGGTCCGCGGCAATGCCGCCGCCAAAGACCTGCTCGCCGCCCTCGCCAACGACTTCGCCGCTCTCCCCGACTGGTCCGCCGACGCCGCCAAGCACCAGATCGGCGAGACCGCCAAGGCCGCGGGTGCCAAGCCCGGCCAGCTCATGTTCCCGGTCCGCGTCGCCCTCAGCGGTAAGTCCGGCGGGCCCGATCTCGGCGACATCCTCGGCCTGCTCGGGCGGGAGAAATGTGTGGCGAGATTGAAGGCTTTCTCGGAATCTCTATGATTGATGATCAGCGGATGGCGGAATCGTAATGGGTGGTAATTACCCACTGGGTAGGTGATTACCACCCACTTTTCGGGAGAGCTCAGATCCGCGGAGCCATTGACGATCACGACCGCTTGCGCCGCAGCCACCATCCCGTGACCAGCGCGGACAGCAGCCAAGCTCCCGTGCCCATCGCGACCGCGCTGATGAAAAGAGCGATGTACAGCGGCCAGCCAAGGATGTCGGCATAATCCCATCCGGGAAGCATCTCCAGAAACTCGTAAACCCACATTCCCACACTCAGACCCGGCACCCTCAACCAACCGAGGTTCCACCAGCTGCTGACGTCTATCTGTAACACGGCGGCGAAATGACTCATGAACGCCACTAGGAACGCCACCACCCAATAGAGGAACACCAGGACGCCGATGGTGATGCAGCGGGAGGGCACGGACATGAGCTTAGGCTAGCGGTCCGCCCCCGTCCGGGTCGATGCCATTTCAATCTTGATAAGAAATGGTGGTAACACGCGTTGCCCCTGCCACCAGTCCCGCTTCGATATCGAAGGCCGGGTCTTCCGCAACGCGAGCGGCAACTCGACCGAGCCCGCGCCTTCGGACTTGAAGCAATTCGCCACCACCTACGACGTGGCGACAGGCATCATCGCCATCACCATCCCCGACCTCGCGCTTGCCGTCCACTCGCTGAAAGTCATCCAGCGGAACGGTACAGGGAACCTCCGCCTGAAGCTCGACTTCCCGGTCACGGCCAAAGCGAAATACGAGATCCGCCACCACGCCTCGCTGGACGATGCCTTCACGGTGATCCCCTTCAGCACCACCGCCAACGGCACCGCGAACCAGAATGTCCTCGCCCCCGCGGCATCCGGCAATGCGAGCGTCTATTTCGATGCCAGCGGGTCGAAAGGCTTCTTCGTGGTCGCCTTGAAGCTCTCGCCCTATTGAAGAACGCATTTCCCGGGAAGCGCCGGACCGTCTGCGCGACTTTACGCCTAAAGTCTTAATTTTTCACTCAACGTGAATCCCAAGATTGGCATTTTTACCGGAAAACCTCCAAAATTCGCATTGCTTACCCCTCGAAAATGGCCTACTTCCCTGGCGGAACCCCATTTTGGCATGATCAAGGACAAACTCGACGGCGCACAGGCCCTCATCAAAACCCTCGATGACCTCGGCATCGAATACATCTTCGGCTACTCCGGCGGAGCCGCGATTCCCATCTTCGACGCGCTCGAGACGGTCAAGACCAAGATGAAGTTCATCCTGGTCCGCCACGAACAGGGTGCCGTCCACATGGCCGACGGCTACGCCCGCGCCACCGGCCGGCCCGCCGCCGTGCTGGTGACCTCCGGCCCGGGTGCCGGCAACACCGTCACCGGCCTGATGACCGCGATGATGGACTCCGTGCCGATGATCGTCCTCTGCGGCCAGACCGTCACCTGGATGCTCGGCAAGGACGCCTTCCAGGAAGCCGACATTTTCGGCATCACCATCCCGGTGGTGAAGCACAACTACCTCTGCAAGGACACCAACGCCTTGCCGCGGATCGCCCGCGAGGCCTACCACATCGCCACCACCGGCCGCCCCGGCCCGGTGCTGATCGACATCCCGAAGGACATCTCCCAGGGCCCCTTCACCGGTGACATGAATCCGCCCTTCGATCTCCCCGGCTACGACCCGACCGGTGATTTCAACATCGACGCTGCCGCCGTGAAAGAAGCCGCCGCGCTGATCGCCAAGGCCAAGCGTCCGGTGATCCTCGCCGGCCAGGGCGCGATGATCGCCCGCGCCGACAAGGAGCTGATGCACCTCGCGAAGACTCTCGGCGCCCCGGTGACCACCACCCTGCTCGGCAAGGGCGTTTTCCCGGAAACCCACCCGCTTTCGCTCGGCATGCTCGGCATGCACGGCACCGCCTACGCCAACAAGGCGATGATCGAGTGCGACCTGCTGATCAACATCGGCTCGCGCTTTGACGACCGGATCATCGGCCAGCCCTCGAAGTTCTGCAAGGACGCCAAGATCATCCACATCGACATCGACCCCGCCGAAGGCGGCAAGATGATCGTGCCTGACATCATGATCGTCGGCGACGCCAAGGCCGCGCTTTCCGAAATCAACGAGAAGATCGGCCCGCTCGAAACCACCGAGTGGCTGGCCAAGCTCGACGGCTACAAGAAGAAGTTCCCCCTCTCCTACAAGAAGCAGGGCGGCCTCCGCATGCAGCAGGTGATCGAGGAACTCTACGAACTCACCGAAGGCAAGGCGATCGTCTCCACCGACGTCGGCCAGCACCAGATGTGGGCCGCGCAGTTCTACAGGAACCACGAGTCCTTCCATTGGCTCTCCTCCGGCGGGGCCGGTACCATGGGCTTCGGCTTCCCGGCCGCGATCGGCGCGCAGCTTGCCCACCCGAAAAAGACCGTCATTTCGATCTCCGGCGACGGCGGCTTCCAGATGACCCTGTTCGAACTGGCCACCGCCGCCATCCACAAGCTGCCGGTCAAGATCGTGGTGCTGAACAACCATTACCTCGGCATGGTCCGCCAGTGGCAGGAGCTGTTCTACGAGGACCGCACCTCCGGCGTGGACCTCGTCGGCAATCCCGACTTCTGCAAGCTGGCGGCCGCTTACGGCATCCCCAGCGTTTACATCAAGCGCCCGGCCGACGTCACCAAGCAGCTCGAAAAGGCCCTGGCCTACAACGACGGCCCGATCCTGATCCACGCCGAGTGCGTGAAGACGGAAAACGTCTTCCCGATGATCCCCGCCGGCGCCGCCCTCGAGGACATGATCACCGAAGCCCCCAAGACCAAGATGGCCAAGCCCGTCGGGTCCACGTGAATCGAGATGGAAGATGGCAGATGGGAGATGGCTGATCCGAATCGCCGCCTCCCAGCTGCCTTTCATCTACGATCTACCATCCACCATCTTCTTCCCATGCCCCAGACCATCGTCACCACCGACACTCCCGTCACTGCCCTTCCGGCCCGCCGAGGTGCGACCCACACGCTTTCGATCCTCGTCAACAACGAGCCGGGCGTCCTCATGCGGATCTGCCAGGTGTTCTCCCGCCGCGGTTTCAACATCGACTCGCTGGTCGTCTCCGAAGGCCGCAACGCGAACTTTTCGCGCATGACCATCGGCATCAGCGGCGACCCGCAGGGCCTCGACCAGATCATCAAGCAGGTCTCCAAGCTCATCGACGTCATCCACTGCTTCGAGCACTTCTCGGACGACTCGGTGACCAAGGAGATGATCCTGATCAAGATCAAGTGCTCGCCGGAGGACCGCTCCCAAGCGCTTCAGATCACCGAACATTTCGGCGGCAAGACCGTCGATCTCACCCCGGTCTCGATGATCGTCCTGATCGCCGGCGACAGCCTCAAGGTGGATGCCGCGGTGGCGATGTTTTCGCAGTTCGAGATCATCGAGACCGTCCGCACCGGCAAGGTGGTGATGGCGCGGGGTGAGCAGGCGACGTGAGGCCGCGGACGGGAGCGCCGCCTCTCGCCCGATGCCTTTAAGGATTCAAACCCGGGGTCGTTTCCGGAGTTCGGGTTCGGGTCAGTTGCGTTCCGTTCACCTCAGGCAGTCGCCCGCTTGACTGCCGTCGTCGCGGTGGCGTCCTTATGTCCTTATGGAGTGCGAGGGCACTACGCAGCACTCCAGGGTCCGTCACGAATGGCACGGGATTAGGCAAGGCACGCAAGGGAGCGCTGGCTTCAGCCCAATGCGTTTAAGGATTCAACGCACGAGGAAAGTGCCGGCAACGACCACGGATTTACGGATTTCGCGGATCATACGGATTTTCAGAGAGTTGGGTTACTATGCAAAACCCCGCAAGGGTCCAACTCCCCTCAGATTCCGGCCTTCCTGGTTTGAATCCGTCAATCCCTTCAATCCGTAAATCCGTGGTCCATCAGCCCGAATCAGGCAGGGCATCTACACCAGTGACGGCTTCTCGGGGCGGTTCGATTGAACGGCCGCAGATTACGCAGATTCGCGCAGATTTTCGGATCGATTTTTCAGTGACCGCGGCGAACGCGATGGAGGGAAAGTCCGGTGGGCTTCGGAAAGCGGAACTTAAGCCTGCTTCTAAATCTGCGAAAATCAGCGTAATCTGCGGTTAATCTTCCGAGCTGCCCTTTGCGTAAGAGCCCTGGGTCCATCAGCCAGAATCAGGCCGCCTTGGTGCGACCTTAAATTCGAATCCTTAAAGGCATTGGGCTGAAGCCAGCAAGTCAGGTCGCGACAATTGTGGACTCGCCGACTAAAGTCAGCGCTCCCGCGGAAGGCGCGGCCTCAGCGAAGTGCCGCGTCATCCCTTGCCATTCGGGTCCGTCACTTTCCTCCCATCAAATCACCACCGCTTGTTTCAAGCCCGTCGTCAATCGCGTGCCGGGCCCCAAGGATCTGCAGCTCAAATACCCCGGGAAAAGCCGCCACCAAATCATCGAACACATCACTCTTTACATACGCCATTCCGCTATAGCGCCGATTGACGACAAAGTCACTTCCATTACAATTACTGATCTTCCCGAATTTTAACTTGTTTCCCGGCGGGATGAATGACTTGCAACATTGGCACACATGAACCCCTTCCGCGTCGACTACTTCGCGCTCATAACTCCCCAATACTTCAAGCGTGGCGGATTGAGATTCGCTACCCAGCACCGGAAGATGATGGAATACCACCCCGCTCGCCTCCCGGCATTTCAACCAATCCACGCCAACCTCGCCAATGGATACAAACCGGGCCGACATCAGAAAAAGAGGGCACCTCGACTCACTCTTCTCAATCTCCTTCAACTGCCATTTTTCGACCTCGCACTTCAATCCACCATAATCTGGCGAAAACAAATCCGTGCGACACTCTGGACACCGACGATACAAATCGCCCCCGTGGATGTCGCAGTTAAGAAACCTCTTGTAGTTGAGGCAACCGCATATAGGGAAGTAATTCATCTCAAATAGGTAATTCCGTTTTGATAAACTTTTTCATCTGATCTGGATTCTTCTACGTTTCAAGGGAATCAAACCAGCCCCCTCGCCCTGGCCTCGTCCATCGGCACCGGCTTGGCCTCGCAGACATCCCGCCAGCCTTCGAAGTTCCACTTGTTCGGAAATCCCGCGCATTGCCCCGGTTTCACCGGATGAATGCGACAGCCGCCGTCCTCCAGCATGATGCACTCGTGGTTCTCCTTCTCGATCAGCGAGAGTCCGTTGCGGTTCGTCCGCAGCCGTGTGTAGCGGGTGATAAAATCGTCTTCGGCCATCCCGAGATGGGCGGCGATCGGGGCGATTTCGTCTTCCTCGATCCGCACGTCGCCCGGCCACTTGCAGCAGGCCGTGCAGCGCTGGCAGATGTAGAAGCGGTCCGGGTCCAGCAAGGTATCCCGGTTGCCCGGGCTGCCGTGGGACGGCTCGCGAGAAGGGATCATCCTGGAAGGGAAGTTGAGAGTTGAGAGTCTATGGTTGATAGTTGATCCGGAAAACTCAGGCCGAAATTTCACCTCATCCTCCTGGTGAGAAAAGCATGCGCTTTCGCGCCTCTTGTTTTGAACTATCAACAATCAACCATAGACTCTCAACTCGGTTCTTTAGGATCATGCCAGTCACCGCGCGACGACCGTCTGCTGATAGGCCCGCTTGTAGTGGTAATCCACGCGGCCGAGGAACCAGCGCCACTTCGTTCCCGGCCGGCCGTTATCGAGCAGGAAATGGGGGCAGTCCTTGTTCGCCGGAGTCTTCCCCCGCCGCGGCCAATGGTAGTGCGGGACGATCCGGCTGAGCGGGATCCCCTGCTCGTGCATCAGCTTCGCGGTGAGCTTGGCGGTGCGCTCGATCGTCGCGTCCCGGTTGTTCCCGCGGTGCTCGCACATTTCGATGCCGATCGACAGCCGGTTTCCCGGGCCGTCGAAATCCGCGTGCTCGCCCTGCTCGTTGACCGGCATGTGTTGGATCGCGACCGAATCGTCCACGGTGTAGTGCCAGATCAGGTAGCCGATCCGGTTGCCGGTCTTGCTCTTCGGCGAGCGCAAGGCCCCGCGCTTCAAAGCCAGCGAATGACGGTCGGCCCCGGCAGTCCAGTTCTGCGTCGAGTGGATCGTGATGTAGCGCGGCGTCATCGGCCGCACCACCTTGCGGCCGTGGGTGCCCTTCGGCACCATGTCGACCTTCAAGTTGATCTCGCGCGCCAGGCCCGAGGTGGATACGGGGGTCGACACCGTCCTCGGTGCCGAGCCGGGAGCCGGCACGCCGAAGGAGCCGACCGCCTGGTCGCCGAGCCCCGGCAATGGCGCCACTTGGCTACAATGGAAGCCCACCGCCGAGAGGCACAGCATGGCAACCACGAAAGGCAATTTCATGCCCTGCGACTAGCACGGAGGCGCTTCCACGGGAAGCCTGAAGAATCAGCAAAGCTGAAAGAACTGCCTACCCTGCCACCTCTACTTCGGACTCCAGCGGTCCATCCAGCGCAGCACCGGCTTCTCGCCCTCGAACGCGATCGGCAGCCAGACGTAGCGGGAGTCGGGCAGGTTGTTCTTGTTCCAGCGGTCCGCCATGAAGACGAAGCGGCCCGGCTTGCCCGCGATGGGCAGGACAAAGGTCCCCTGCGACTGGAAGGTGATCTCCGCCTTCTCGCCCTGGCAGGGATTCCCCAATTCTTTCCAAGGCCCCCAGATCGAGTCCGCCACCGCAGAGCGCGCGGCATTCGGTTCCCACGCGGTGCAGCCGGACGCGATGAGGTAATACTTCCCCGCACGCTTGAAAACGGCGGGCGCCTCCATCATGCGGCCCGGGAAGACCCGGACATACTTCCCCGTGGTCTTGAGGAAATCATCGCTCAACTCGGATATGTGCAGCGTGGCATTGTCCTCGGACGCCGTGAAGAGGTAGCCCTTGCCGTCGTCATCGACAAACACCGTCATGTCGCGCGCCATCTGGCCCTTTTCAAAATCGCGGACCAACGGGGTCTTCGGGTCCTTCTTGTCCTCGTCGGTGACGTTGGCCGGCCAAGTGGCGACATTCGGCCGGAAGCTGCCGAGGTATTCAAACGGTCCCGCCGGCGCATCCGCCACCGCCACCCCGCATGCCGCGGCCGCATAGTTCAGACTGTCACTGTGGAACCACAGGACGAACTTCCTGGTCTTGGCGTTGAAGATTACCTTCGGCCGCTCCAGCACTTTGCCGGGATGCAGGTCGCTTGAAGGATCACCGGGCACCGCCGGCAGGACATTGCCGAGATTCTTCCAGCTCAGAAGGTCTTTTGAGGAGTAGCAGGACACGCCGGTCACATCGACCCGAGTTCCGCCCCAGGACTTGTTGACGTCGGGCAAGTAGGTCTTCCCCTGCTTGATCTCGCCATACCAGTAGTAGGTCCCTTCGTGGAAAAGCATTCCTCCGCCGTGGGCATCCACCGCACGCCCGTCGGTATCGTTCCATACATCCCCGGAACGGATGGCGGGGCTCTCCGCGGCGGAAAGCGGTGAAAGCGCGAGGCAAACGCCGGCAAACGCGGCGGAGAGGAAGTGGTTGTGGTAATCCATGGGTCGATACCGGGGTTCTTCCCCTAGTTCCCCCACCCCGGCCGGATCGAGTCAAGGCCAATGGCTTTCCGGGGGTCACGCTGCCAGCGTGCCTCAGCGATTGATCGCACCGTCGATTCTCTTGGCTCGGTCTTCTCCCTCGCCCAACTCCCTCACCAAATCCCTCCCCGAGATCTTCCCTAACAGCTCCAGCTCCGGCCGCAGGGTTTGCCAAGCGGGGAGGCCGTCGGCGACTTCGACGCCGCACGGTGTGCACGAACCGAAGCCGGGATAGCCGTCTTCCGCCGCGGGGTCTTGGCCGGGGCGGGCGAGGGTGAGGAGCGGGCGTTCCGATCCGGCCGGGGGACGCAGCAGCAGCGGATGCATCCAGCAGGAAACCGGCTTCCACCACCAGGGATGCTGCGCGGTGTCCATCGCGAGGCGCTGGAGGATGCAGCGGTGTTCGGGATCGAGAAAGACGCAACGGGTCTTCGGGAAATGCGGCGGGAAATCTTCCTCCAGGGCTTCATCGCCGGCCTCCAGCGTGACGGTGCGGCCTTGGCGGCCTGCCATTGTGAGATAGTGCTCCGCCGTCCAGCCGTAGCTTGCAAGAAGGTCGCGATGCCCTTCCACCGCTTCGCCGATGCCGGTCATTTCCTCGTCTGTTAGAAGCGCGCCGTCATGGCAGCAGGTCGCGCGGCATTTGGGCAGTTCGCAGGCCTTGAGGCGCATCGTGAAGGCCTCGTGGTCCAGCGCCGCCTCGCGCAACTGGCGGGACAGCGTTTCCTCGATGCCGGGGTAGGCGGTGGTGGATGGTGGATGGTGGATGGCGGATGGTGGATGGCGGATGGCGGATGGCGGATGGTTGAGAGTTGAGAGTTGAGAGTTGAGAGTTGAGAGTTGAGAGTTGAGAGTTGAGAGTTGAGAGTTGAGAGTTGAGAGTTGAGAGTTGAGAGTTGAGAGTTGAGAGTTGAGAGTTGAGAGTTG
>NEUO01000160.1 GCA_002304315.1 Verrucomicrobiia bacterium Tous-C4TDCM | reverse complement strand
CGAGATCAACTTTCAGTGGCGCACCACGCCGGACGGGTAAAGCCATGAAGCGGATGGCCGGAGACTTGGGCGCGCTCTGCACCCGCCAGGCCGAGGAGACCTTCGGCGCGCTCCTCCCGGCCGGACTGCTTTCCGGCCCGCCCGGAAGCCGCAGCCGGATCTTCACCGTGCCGGTCGTCTTTTGGACTTTCCTATGACAGATCCTCGGCAACGCCTCCTGCCGCATGGCGACCGGCTCGGTCCAATCCTTGCTCAGCCATCTCGGCAAGGCGCTCTGTTCCTCCAGCGATGCGGCCTACTGCATGGCCCGGGCGAAGTTGCCGATCCGATTACTCGTCTCCATCCAACGTCATCTCGCCGCCGCGCTCTGCCCGCGCCAGGGGCCCCGCACTTTCGTTTTCGACGGCACCACCATCAGCATGCCCGATACGCCTGCCAACCAGATGTGCTGGCCCCAGTCGGGAGCCCAGACGGCGGGCGTGGGCTTCCCGGTCATGCGGATCGTCGGGCTTTTCGATCTGGCCACCGGTGTCTGGATCGCCATGGCCCGCGGCACCCTCGCCGGCAGCAAACGCGGCAGTGAAAGGACGCTCTGGCGCAGGCTCTGGAGGTATCTCCGAGCCGGTGACACCGTCGTCGCCGACGCTGGCTTCTGCGACTGGTTCAGTCTGGCGTTGCTGCACCGCCGCGGAGTGCGCCTCGTGCTGCGCAACAAAGGCCGCCGCAAAGCCCGCCCGGGCTCCACCCGTCTCGGCAAGGGCGACCGGCTCGAGCGCTGGCGCAAGCCCGTGGTCAAACCCGCATGGGTGAGCCGCGCGGAGTATGATTCCCTGCCGGATTCCATCGCGGTGCGCGTGGTCACCGTCACGGCTCCGCAGGAGTCCGGCTTCCGCACGCTTGAACTCGACATCACCACGACGGTCCTCGACCCCGCCGGGATGAGCGCCGCGGAGATCGGCGGGCTCTACTTGCGCCGATGGGACGTCGAACTCTTCATCGACGACCTCAAGACCAGCCTCGGCATGGACATCCTGCGCACCCGCAGCCCGCGCATGATCCACCGAGAGCTGCTGATGCATGTCATCGCCTACAACCTCCTGCGCGCGCTGATCCTGCAGGCGGACGATCCGCGGCGGGTGAGCTTCAAGGGGAGTCTCGACCGCATCAACCGATGGCTGCCGATGGCCATGGCCACGACCTGCAAAAAGACCCGCAAACGGCTTATCGACGATCTGCTGGAAACCATTGCCGAAGACATTGTCCGGGAGCGTCCGAACCGACGGGAGCCGCGGCTCAAGAAGCGAAGACCCAAGCCGTTCGGATTGATGACCAAACCACGGGGTGAGGCCATGGAGATTCCCCATCGCTCAAGGTATCGGAAATCCTTATCTTAGGGCCATTCGGGACTGACCCCATTTACTGACCCCATTTATGACCCCATCTATCATCTTCGATTTCCGCGT
This sequence comes from Verrucomicrobiia bacterium Tous-C4TDCM, assembly GCA_002304315.1. Taxonomy (GTDB): domain Bacteria; phylum Verrucomicrobiota; class Verrucomicrobiia; order Verrucomicrobiales; family Akkermansiaceae; genus Haloferula. The sequence continues at coordinate 10,899 of NEUO01000160.1, read as the reverse complement.
CAAAGTGATGGCGCACCCACTAGCGGGAGCCAACGTTGATCGCAGGGTTAGGGTTGAAATCAGGTGAGATCATTGAAAACTGAGGGGCTAGTGGGTGTTGCCATGCACGACTTGTCATGCTCTTCGATGGTGAGGTGACTTACCACCATAGAACATAAAAACTTGGATTCTTAAAGTCATCTTTGCTATAGGTGTAGGTAATCCAAACCTCATGCACAGCCAGCCTTCCTGTGCCATACGAAAATCGGTGCTTCACCTGATTCTTCGCCGCGTCTATTTCAGTCCCACGGAAGGCACCTATCCCGTGCCAATCCTTCCACTTTGAGAGCGGTTCGATTACCGCTACCTGATTGCCATCATCCAATTTTTTCTTCGCGTCCTTCCAGTTCAGATTATTGATGAGTCGAAGTACTTCGCACGCATCAGCTAGTGATCTTGAAATCACTGGTTTCGACAAAACATTGGCTTCCGCTGCCGGAGCTGTTTCATCAGCGTGCATAGGAATTTGGAATACCATGAAAGCAGCAACGAGAAATGGGTATATTTTCATATTACCCGCAAGCTAGCGTGATTCTGAAAAACGTTTGTAAAATGCATGTAATTTTGAGCAGAACGTCGAGGTGTGGCACCGGCTACCGGGAGCGCCACTCTGCAACAGGGTTAAGGGTTGTAGTCAAGAGGGTCATTTCGATTCGGGGCGGGTAGCCGGTTGTCCACCACCGTCTTGTTGGGATTCTTGTGAGTCCGGGGTTTCGACGAATGGTTGGGAACCAACCCTCCGTGCCCGGATCGAAGTGCCGCCGTTCTTGGTGAATTGGTCTACTGCGCCTATCCCGCCAACGACCACCCAGTAGTTGACGGCGGCAATTCCTAGATTCTTGGGATCGTTAATGTCACTGATGAGCGTTTGCCAGGCATTCCCCGCGTCTGTCTGCCCCTTACCGGGTTGCTCAGTATTCATCTGTTCGATTGAAAATCCGTGCCTGCCAGATACGGCGATATGATGAGTATTGCGGTAGGTGCCGACTCGGGCGAAGCGGGAGGCGTGATGGGCTTGGAGGAATTCAAGGCCGTTGACATTGGAGGCCACTACGATGTTATCCCCATCCGTATGCTCATTGACCTGAATGCCAGTATGATATCCGGTAACGACCACGTTGCGTAAGATCGTAAGAGCCCCGTTATTGCAGGCCGGCGTGATAATCCCCGCCGTGCCATGGGTGGGTTTGGACGCCTGAACGTTGTATCGATCGGTGTTGACGAAAACGTTCTCCAGTCTGCATTGTGCGGCGTGCTGGAGATCGATGCCTCCGATGCCAGGGTTGTTGTATGTGCGCACATCAAGATTCCTGAGAACCACGTGGACCCCTGAAAACGACGCATACAGTTTTTCAGGCGTGTTCTGGGCCGAAATGACTGCGGATCCAGATTCTGAAATACACTTGATGATGGTTCCTTTCGACGGAAAAGGAACAGACCCGATTGTTCCAAAAACCGGCGTCGGCTCAATCTCCCCAACAACTTCGACCGTGATCCATTGCTTGGTGCTGGGAATCATAATTCGGCCGCGATAAATTCCGTCAGGTATGAACATGCGCCCACCACCCGCATCGATCAGTTCGTCAAGGCATGCAGAAAATGCTGCTGTATTGTCGGTCTTATCGTCGCCGACCGCGCCATAATCTTTCGAGTTGAACAGACGCACCTTAACTTCTGCGGCGATTGCCTCGCCTGTTGCCAAAAGACAGCAGAGAATCGAAATGATTTTAGTTGAGTTCATAAAGTTCTAATTCCCAACAGTGTTATTATTCCGAACGCTGCATTTGCCCTGCTCCTGCGGCGTGCCGCATAACACCTGCATATGCGGCACTCGTGTGAATGGTTGAGTGACTTCCGAACATGCTGAACTTTCAGCTGAGCCAGTGGAAGTGGCAAGAAGGAAGTCAGCAGAGGGGCGGCTGACGAGGGTGAAGGTTTCGGGACGGAGATGCAACTCCACCGCTCCGCGATGGCGGATTGAAGCCCGCCGGGAGTCTCGCGGCGAATGGGTCCGTCCACGGCAGGTCGCAGGAGCTGCCGATCTTCCCTTTACCGCCCCCCTTCTCCCGGGACCTGCGGGGCACCACCGGTGGGACCCCGGGCCCGACGAAGTGCAGACCCTCGGCGGACCGGTTAGCCCTCAGAGAGGAGACCAGTCAGCCGCCGGGTACCCTGCACTTCTGGCCCCGGGAAATCACGCCGCTTTGCGCAGCAACGCGACGAGGACGCCTTGGATGATCAGCTCACGGGCCGGAATCAGGTCGGGGAAATCCTCGTTCTCGGCATGGAGGTAAGGCTTGCCCTTGGTGACCTGGTAGCGCTTCAGCGTGGTCTCGCCGTCGATCAAGGCCGCCACGATGTCGCCATTGCGCGGCTCGCGGAATTCCAGGATCACGGTGTCCCCGCTGCAGATGTGCGCATCGATCATCGAGTCGCCGCGGACTTTCAACGCGAAGGTCCGGGCACTGCGCGGGATGCTGATCGAGGCGATGTCGATCGAGATGCAGCCCTCTTTTTCCTGGTCCACCTCGCCCGCCATCCCGGCGGCGATCTGGCCGTAAACCGGGATGTCGACGATTTCCTCGCGGTCGAGCTCGTCGGGGAACACCACGGCGCGGGCCTTGCCGGGCCGGCGCTGGATTACTCCCTTGCGCTCGAGGGCACGCAGGTGGCTCATCGCCGCGGTCTGGCTGGCGAAGCCGAAGTAGTGCTGGATCTCGCGGGTCGACGGCATCACGCCGGTCGTGCGCTGGGCGTATTTGAGATACTCGAGGATCTCTTTCTGGCGGTCGGTCATCGGCTCGGTTTGCATGGCTTTTGAACAGTGTTCGTGAGAACAAAACCAGACGGGGCGCCGGTCGGCAAGCGGAAATTCGTCGAATCCCGCCTTGAGGGGTCGCCGGGAAAGGAGAATAGTCCGCGCAATGTTTCGCAAAGCCACCTTGCGCACCTTCGGCCTGCTTGCCGTCTCCATCCTCTTGCCCGCCTGCGGCGATGACTCGCCGCCCCGCCAGCCACTGGCCCAAGGCATGCCGCAGCGTGCCGAGCCGATCCTCACCACCACCATTCCGACCACCCCGCCGCCCCAGGTGGTGGCGGAAAGCGCGATCGTCATCGACCCGGTCTCCGGCCGCGTGCTCTATGCAAAAAACGCCGACCAGCGCCGTCCGGTCGCATCCACCCAGAAGCTGGTCACGGCGCTGGTGATCATGGACAGCGGAAGCATCGACAAGCCGGTGACCATCGACGTGGACGACACCCGCTGTGAGCCGACCAAGCTCTACCTCAAGCCCGGCGAAGTCCACCCGCGCCGCGAGCTGCTGAAGGTGCTGATGGTGAAAAGCGCCAACGACGCCGGCCGCGCGCTGGCCCGCGACGTTGCCGGCAGTCAGGAGAATTTCTCCGCCTTGATGAACCGCAAGGCGGCCTCGCTCGGCATGCGGAACTCGCATTTCCTCAATCCTCACGGACTGCCGGCCGAAGGCCAGTTCTCGACCGCCCGCGACATCGCCATTGCCTCTCGTGCGGCTTGGCGAAGCCAGACGATCCATTCGTTCACCTCACTCAAAAAGACGACTTTCCGCCACAGCGACGGCCGGGTGAAGACGCTCGAGAACACCAACCGCCTGCTCAAGACCATCCCCTACTGTGACGGCCTGAAAACCGGCACCACCAACCTGGCCGGCCGCTGCCTGGTCAGTTCGGGGACCCTGAACGGGCGCTCCGCCATCGTGGTCGCCCTGAAGAGCAACTCGGCCAACATCTGGAAGGACTCCGAGAAGCTCCTGCGCTGGGCGCTCGAACGTCCGGCCGCCCAACCGTGAGCATGGCCGACCCGCGGCAGGAACTCGCGGAACTGGCGGACGCCGGGCTGCTGCGGACCTTGCGCCCGCTCGATTCTCCCGCCGGCCGGCGCGTGATCCGTGCCGGCCGCGAGCTGTGGAATTTCGCGTCGAACGACTATCTCGGGCTCGCCGCGCATCCGGCGCTGGCGGAGGCCTTCATCGAGGGCGTCCGGAAATTCGGCGCTGGCGCGGCAGCCTCCCGACTGGTCAGCGGCACCCTGCCGCCGCACCGCGAGTTGGAAGAAGCGCTCGCCGCGGCCAAAGGCACGGATGCCTCGCTGGTCTTCTCCTCCGGCTTCGCCACCGCCACCGGCTGCCTGCCCGCGCTGGCGGGAAAGCACGACGTGCTGGTGCTGGACAAGCTCTGCCACGCCTGCCTGATCGACGGTGCCCGCCTTTCCGGCGCGACGATCCGCGTCTTCCCGCACAACGACGTGGCGAAGCTCGACCGGCTGTTGGGCAACATCCGAGCCAAACACGCCGACGCCCGGATTCTCGTCGTCACCGAGTCGGTCTTCTCGATGGACGGCGACCTCTGCCCGCTGCAAGAAATCGTCGAGACCAAGGACCGCCACGGCGCGCTGCTGTTCCTCGATGAGGCGCATGCCTTCGGCGTCCTCGGTCCGGCGGGGATGGGACTTGCTGCGGAGCTCCGACTTCAGGACCGGATCGACTTCCAAATGGGCACCTTCAGCAAGGCGGCCGGCCTTTCCGGCGGCTACCTCGCCACCTCCGCCGCATGGCGCGACCTGCTGGTGAACCGCGCCCGCTCCTTCATCTATTCGACCGCCCCGCCGCCGGCAGTCGCCCACGCCTCGATCGCCTCGCTCGGGCTGATCCGCTCGGCGGAAGGCGACGCGCTGCGGAAGCGGTTGCGCGAAAACATCGACCTCCTCGCCCCGGGCCATCCCTCGCCGGTGTTTCCCCGCATCCTCGGCGAAAGCACGGCCGCCCTCACCGCCGCCCGCCAGATGGAAGACCGCGGATTCCTGGTCCCGGCGATCCGCTATCCCACCGTGCCCCGCGGCACCGCCCGGCTGCGGATTTCCCTCTCCGCCACCCATCCTGCGGAGATCGTGGCTGGCCTAAGAAAGGAACTCGCGGATCTGACGCCGTAGACCCTCCCGACCCACAAGAGGGTGCAACAACGAAAGGGCCGAAATGGGCGAAAGTGGAAGTCGCGGATGCACCCCGCGTCGCAAAGGTTGGTCCATGATCGGATTAGCGCTTGTCATGAAGCACTTCCTGTCCGGGAATCGCTACATAAGAAGCTTTCCTAGATGATCAAACGCATCCGCCTCAAAGACGTCGCCGAACAGGCCGGCGTGGCCGTCAACACGGCTTCCACCATTCTCAACCGCCGCCCGAACTCCTGGGCTTCAAAGGAAACCGAGGCCCGCGTCTTTCAAGCCGCCCGCGAACTCGGCTACCGGCCGTCGAAAACGGCGCGCGCCCTGCGCTCCGGCCGCTACCACACCATCGGCCTGCTGCTTCAAGAACTCACCAATCCGTTCTTCTCGACCCTCGCCGACGAGCTCGAAGCCGCCGTCGAGGAACGCGGCTATGACCTGCTGGTGGAAAACTGCCGTTCCTCCCTGGTCCGCGAAAAGCACCTCTTCAGCGACCTCGACGACCTCGAAGTCGACGGCTCCGTCCTCTGGCTTTCCGACAACGAGGTCTTCCGCTCCGAACTCGCCGCCATGGCCGAGGCCCGCCGACCGGTCGTTGTTCTCGGCAACGGCATCCCCGAAGTCCCGATCCCCGTCGATGCCGTCCTTTCCGACTTCACCCAGGGCCTCAACGATGCGGTCGACGCGCTCTGCCAGCTCGGCCACAAGCGTTTCGCCTTCCTCAGCGCCCTCGCCGAAGGCCAGGCCGACGGCAAGCGGCCGCGCCTCTTCCTCGAAATGCTCGCCGCCCGTGGGATCCCCGCCGCGAACATCGACATCCTCCGCACCGGCCATACCGTCGATAGCGCCTGCGAGACTTTCGCCTCCTTCCTCCGCAAGCACCCCGAGCGCCGCCCCACCGCCCTGTTCGCGATGAACGATCTCGCCGCCATCGGAGCCATGCGCGCGGCGATCGAAGCCGGCATGAGCATCCCCGGCGACCTCTCGATCATCGGCGTCGATGACGTCCCGCTCTGCTCCTACCTACCGATCAGCCTCAGCTCGATTCGCCAGCGCTTCAAAATGATCAGCACCGCCGCTTCCCGGCTGCTCATCTCGCGGATCGAGCTTCCTGAGGGCGAATCCTTGCCCCCCCGCCAGGAAGTCTTTCCCACCATCTACACCCCGCGCGAAAGCGTCGGCCCGGCGAAAGCTTGAGGATCGAAATCCCCCCATCCCGATCCGGTATCGCCCCATTCTTGGCCGCGACATGACTCCGGATAAAGTTCGCTCATGACTCTGGTGATGAACGTTGTCGAATTCGCCCACGAAAGCCCTGGTTACCGAGAACTGATCCGCCTGCGCGACCTCCACCTGCGGCAGCCGATCGGTCTGTGGCTGCGTCCGGAAGACCTCGTCGGTGAAGAACTCCACCGCCACTTCGCCCTCGTGGAAGGCGAGGAAATCTTCGGTGGCCTGATTGCCAATCCCCACGGCCCCGGCAGTGCCAAGCTCCGGCAAATGTGGATCCACCCCGACCTCCGCGGCCAGGGTCACGGCCACGAATTGCTTTCCGAAGTTGAAACCCGCCTCTCCGCTGCAGGCGTCAACTTCTTCGTCCTCCATGCCCGCCAGAACGCCGCCGCCTTCTACGAAAAGAACGGCTATCGGCCAGTCGGCGACCTCTTCACCGAAGTCGGCCGCCCGCACCTCCGGATGGAAAAACGCAGCGGCTGGTGAAACCCGGCTTGCCCCGCCATTCCGGCTGGCTAGGCTACTCCCGAGAGCCGGGATGGCGGAATTGGTAGACGCACCTGGTTTAGGTCCAGGCACCGCAAGGCGTGCAGGTTCGAGTCCTGTTCCCGGTACTTAAGCTCCTGTAGACCATAAACGAACTTAAAGAAAAGCTGGCCGCTCTCGGATTGAGCGGGGAACAGGTCGACGGCGCACTCAAGACCGTCGCCGAATTCGTCAAAGCCAAGTTGCCCGAAGAATACCAAGGCATCGTGGATTCGCTGCTCGCCGGCGAAACCCCGGACCTCGCCTCCCTCGGCGGCGGACTGCTCGACAAGGTCAAGGGCATGTTCGGTTGACATGCGGACTTGGCGGGCGCGGCGGGAAAGTGGAGCATAGGAGATTCGAACTCCTGACCTCTTCATTGCGAACAAAAAACGAGACAATCTCAAGTTTTTATTTTTCAATCAGTTACAACTCCCCCTTAAGGAAACCCTTGGCAGTTGCCAGCAAAGTTGCCAATTTTGCACGTGGCCCGACCGAAGAAGCTCATTCATTTCAAGATCACGAAGTTCAAAAACGCGACTTCGGGTACCAGTTCATGGCGGGTGACAGGAACGCAAAAGGACGGCACCCGGGTCCGGAAGAACTACGCCAATCGGGCCGAAGCAGTCCAGGAGCAAGCCGACCTTGAGGTGGAGTTCGCCGGCGGACAAGAGCATCGCAAGGCCGTTCGCACGTCGCTGGAATCCGACCAGTTGTCGGACGCGGAATCGGCGCTCAAGCTGTTGAACGGGATGAGCCTCTCGACGGTCGTCGCTCACTACCTGAATCTGCAAACGCGGGTCCGGGCGAAGGGAGAGACCTTGGATCAGGCGATCGCGTTTTTCGAGAGCCGCTACCGCCCCGAGACCCAATCGATCACAATCCTAAATGCGACGGCGGAATACCTGCGGACGCGACAGGGGCTCTCCGAAGCAACGCGGGCGAACTACAAGACCGGCCTGCTGCTGCTCCAGAAAAAGGACCCCAACAAGCCGGTCCACACCTTCACGGTCGGCGACATCGAGTCGGCCCTCAAAAGCTACAAGAACGTCCGGTCGCAGAGAAGCTTCCGCCTGATCTTTTCGGTCTTCTTCCGCTGGGCCGTCAGGCACCATTACACTCTGGAAAACCCCTGTGCGCGGCTCGACAAGCTGCCGAAGGAGATGACCCAGATCGCGATGCTGTCCCTCGAAGAGAGCAAGCGTCTGCTCTACGCCGCCTTGACCTACGGAGACGGCGCGGCGGCAACACCGGTCGCCATCGCGCTGTTCGCCGGGCTTCGACCGAGCGAACTCACCGCCCTCAAGGCGGAAGACATCGGCGACAAGGTCATCCGGGTGTCCGGCGGCAAGCTGCGCCGGAAGCTCAAGCGGGCCGTGCCCATCCCGCCGGTGCTGGCGGCGTGGCTCGAGCGGCAGCCCTTCACCGGCCTGCCGGCGGGCTGGAACTACAAGCTCAAGCAGCTCAAGAAGGCGACCAAGGCCGCCAAGTGGGTGCCGGATATTCTCCGGCACACCGCAATCTCATTCCAAACGGAGAGAGACAAAAACGAGGCTTTTACCGCCTTCCACTGCGGGACGTCGATCCAGATGATGAATCTTCACTACCGCCACACCGTTGACGACGAGCAAGTTGTGAAAGCTTTCTGGGACCTGACACCGGCGAAGATTCTGGCCAAGAAACCCGCGGTGGAGCTGCCTACGGTCCGTCGGATCACGTGGCCGACCAAAGCCGAGCTGCGCAAGCTCGTCTGGCAGAAGCCTCTGGTGCACGCGGCGAAAGACCTCGGCGTGTCGGACGTGGCCCTCAAGAAGCACTGCGTGAAGTCCGGGATCGACCTGCCGCCGGCCGGCCACTGGATCCGGCAACAACGCAACTCGACCCGGTAGTCGCGCAGAGCCTGCCGGCTTCAGGCTTGGTCGCGCGGCCGGCCAGAAGCCGCGGACATAGGCCCGGCTACAGGGCACCCAGCGCCCCAGGCAGTCGTTCCGCCAAGGTCGCGATCAACTCTGATCCAGGCGCGGAGGAGCGGAGATCAAACAGCGGCAGGAGGCCGGCTGCGGCAAGTTCCTGACCTTGGGTCGCGAACGTGTCGCGGAGGCGCGAGGAGAGAATCGCCGGATTCCGGGGCGACGCCCCCGCCTGCCCGAGCGCGTCGAGGATTTCCAGCACCACCCGCCACAACGGCGTCCACGGCATCCATTTCGGCAAGGGCTTCCCGGCGGCAAGAAAGGCCCAGTCGCCCGGCTGCACTTGATAACGGCGCGAGCTCCCCCTCCCCGTGCTGCCGGCGGGACGCGGCGGCGGCTCCTGGGTGAGGATGTGACCGGACATGGCCATTTCCTGAAGCAGCAGTTGCATGGACCGCGGCCGGTAGCCCGTCAGCCGCGCCAACTCGGCGGCATGCACCGCCGGCCCGGTTGCCAGGCACAGGATCACCTCGGCCCGGGCACCGACCCCGATCAAGGCGCGGAGAGCCAGCAGCAGGTTCGGCGGCAGGGTCGGATTCGGTGGCCGGCTCATCCCGCGCAGCGCCACCGGTGCCCGAAGAAGTCCGTGGCGGAGGAAGACCGGATCGGGCGGCGCCGGCACCCTGCCGTCGAACAAGGGCTGCGGCGCGGACTCGCCGGCCCTTCCCTGCGCGAGCGCCCGCCATTTTGGCTGACGCCCTTCCGTAACGAGCCAGTCGGCCATCGCCGCGAGGACGATCGGATCGCCCAGTCCGGTTTCCGCATGAAGAGTCTTCAATCGTTGGAGATGGATCAGCGCCCCGTGCTTGCCCAGCCAGTCGAGGCACTCGTCGAAGAGCCGGGGATCATGACGGCCGAGACAGGTGGTGGCGAGCAGCAGCGCCTCGGGATCGATGATGCGCGTCGGTCCCGCCGGCCCGGCATGACCGGCCGCACCGAGGCTGCACCACTGCCGCCAGGCGAGATCGAGAGCCGCCTCCAGGCAGCGGCTCTTAAATGCGATCGGCGACGGATCCATGGCCGGCTTCTCTCAGGGTGGATTTCAACAGTTCGGGAAAAACCTCTCCGGCGTCTTGGGTCAACACCCAGCGGGAGGCAGCGAGCAAGTCGTCCTCCGTTGGCCGGAGGGCCGCCAAGTCGCGCGTGTGACGACCGGCACCTTGGTCCACTGCGGCGAAAAGCTTCAGGTGAATCAGGTCGAAGCGCGACGGATAATAGACCACCAGATGCGGGCCGTAGTCGCGCCGGGTGAGACGGGACAAGAATCCTTCGGGCAAACCCGCCCGCAACTGGTCGGCGGGTCCGGTATTGAGCCAGTCCGGATCCAGATCGAGTTCACGAGCCACTTTCGAGGCCGCCTCCCGCAGCGACGCCGACATCGGCCGGGGATCCACAAGCCCGTCGCGCGCATCCACCCCGGCCATTATATCGACGTCCCGCGTGGTTCTCGAAACAAAGCCAAGCGCCAGCAGCGCGGCCCCGCCGATCAACACAAGATGCTCGGGAGCCGCCTTGGAGTCCTTCAGGAATGCGGCCAGCGCGGTCAGCGTCCCGTCGAGGGTTTCAGTGGAAATCGGGATCATTTGGTGCCGGGTAAGTATTCTTTTGCGAGTTTTATTAACGCTAATTGCGTGCTTGATCAAGCAAATACCCCCTTTGCGCGTTCAACGACCCTCTGTGCAGACAGATCCCGATCGCCAATTTAGCGACAGCGACCGTCCATGCTGATCGTCAGCCCGAGACCTAACAGACGGGTAGTCCTCTACGAGGAAGTGCACTGGCAGCCCCGCCTGCCGAAGCCCGATCCCATCGTGTTCACCAGCGAGACGGAATACGGCGTCACCACGATGAACCCGGAGGTGAAGGTCCGGGTCACGCCGGACGCCGGAGAAGCTGACGAGTCCGCCGCCGCCCTGTCTGCCTGGGAAGAGCCGGACACCGGCCGCTGGGGAGTGTTCGATGCGCAAATGCTGATGGCGTATCCGGACACGACCGCGCCGGTGTCGGTCCGCTCGACCAAGGAGGAAGCGGAAAGGAAGCGGATTTTTTCCCGTTAAATTGTTAGAACGGATTGGTGCTGGTTGATCGGGCGATGTTCCGACATCGCCTGTTTGAACAAACGTTTCAAATCAACCAACACCATGAATCAACAGACAG
>NEUO01000016.1 GCA_002304315.1 Verrucomicrobiia bacterium Tous-C4TDCM | reverse complement strand
CATGTCCGACGTCCGCAAGCCCTTCCCCTTCAGCTCCTTCGAGCCCGCCTGGCAGGCCCGCTGGGATGCCGAGAAGACCTTCCGCACCCCGAACCCGGGCGATGCGGACTTCGATGCCTCCCGCCCGAAGTTCTTCGTCCTCGACATGTTCCCTTACCCCTCCGGTTCCGGCCTCCACGTCGGCCACCCCGAAGGCTACACCGCCACCGACATCATCGGCCGCGCCAAGCGCCGCCAAGGCTACAACGTCCTCCACCCGATGGGCTGGGACTCTTTCGGCCTGCCCGCGGAGCAGTACGCGATCAAGACCGGCCAGCACCCGGCGATCACCACCGTCGCCAACATCGCGACCTTCAAGCGCCAGCTGAAGTCGCTCGGCTTCGGCTACGACTGGGACCGCGAGATCGCCACCACCGATCCCGGATACGTCCGCTGGACCCAGTGGATCTTCCTGCAACTGTACACGTCGTACTTCGACGAGGAAGCCGGCAAGGCCAAGCCCGTCGCCGAGCTGGAGGCGAAAGGCTGGACCCGCGAGCAGATCGATGCCGTCCGCCTCGCCTTCGTCCACGAAGCCCCGGTCAACTGGTCGCCCGACCTCGGCACCGTCCTCGCCAACGAGGAAGTCGAGGAGTGGCGCAGCAAGGGCCACACCGTCGAACGCCGCCCGCTGCGCCAGTGGATGCTGCGGATCACGAAGTATGCCCAGCGCCTGATCGACGAACTCGACCCGCTCGACTGGCCGGAAGGCATCAAGCTACTCCAGAAGAACTGGATCGGCCGCAGCGAGGGCGCGGAGGTCGTCTTCCAAATTGACAATCTTCAATCGGCAATCGGCAATTCCGTCACCGTCTTCACCACCCGTCCCGACACCCTCTTCGGTGCCACCTACATGGTGCTCGCGCCGGAGCATCCCTACGTCGCGGAAATCACCACCGCCGAGCAGAAGGACGCTGTCGAAGCCTACATCAAGGCCTGTGCCGCCAAGTCCGACATGGAGCGCGGCGACATGAACAAGGACAAGTCCGGCGTCTTCACCGGCACCTTCGCCACCAACCCGGTCAACGGCGAGCCCATCCCCGTGTGGATCGCCGACTACGTGATGATGGGCTACGGCACCGGCGCGATCATGGCCGTCCCGGCGCACGACGAGCGGGACTTCGAGTTCGCGAAGAAGTTCGACCTGCCGATTGTTCAAGTGGTGGCCCAGTCCAAGCCAACGGTGGCGGATGGATGCCAAGAAATCGTAAACACACCATTTTGGCAGGGTGTTGATTCTTGGTTTCTGATCTCGGGAATCGCAACGCCTGACTACGGGATAGCCGCAAATTCCAAATTCCTCGACGGCCTCCCCACCGCTGAAGCCAAAGCCACGATGATCGCCTGGCTCGAGCAGAACGGCAAAGGCAAGCGCCGGATCCAGTTCAAGCTCCGCGACTGGCTGTTCTCCCGCCAGCGCTACTGGGGCGAGCCCTTTCCGCTGACCTGGAAAGACGGCCAGCATTACGCCGTGCCGGATTCCGAACTCCCGCTGCTCGCCCCGCCGCTCGACGACTACAAGCCGTCCGGCACCCCCGAGCCGCTGCTCAGCAAGGCCCGCGACTGGGTCGAGCTGCCCGACGGCTCGATCCGCGAAACCAACACCATGCCCCAGTGGGCCGGCTCCTGCTGGTACTACCTGCGCTACTGCGACCCTCGTAACAGCAACCGCTTCATCTCCAAGGAGGCCGAGTCCTACTGGTCCGGCTCTTCCAATCAAAAATCAACAATCGACAATCCTCAATCAGCAATCGGCCATCCCCCATCGGCCATGGTCGACCTCTACGTCGGCGGCACCGAACACGCCGTCCTCCACCTCTTGTACGCAAGATTCTGGCACAAGGTCCTCCACGACCTCGGCCACGTCAGCACCAACGAACCCTTCCAAAAGCTGGTGAACCAAGGCCTGATCCTCGGCGAGGACGGACAGAAAATGTCCAAGTCCCGCGGCAACGTGGTCAACCCCGACGACGTTGTGAACGAGTACGGCGCCGACGCCCTGCGCCTCTACGAGATGTTCATGGGTCCGCTGGAACAGGTGAAGCCGTGGCAGATGAAAGGCGTCGAAGGCGTCTCGCGCTTCCTCGCCCGCGTCTGGCGCGTCGCCTTCGAGGAAAACCAGGCCGGTGAATGGGTCATCTCCTCGAAAATCCAGGACGTCCCCTGCACCGACAAGGCCCTGCTCAAGGTTGTCCACGAAACCGTCAAAAAGGTCACCGAGGACATCGAGAAGATGTCCTTCAACACCGGCATCTCGCAGATGATGATCTGCACCAACGCCTTCACCGCGGCCGAGGTGGTCCCCTTGAACGAATTCCGACTGCTACTCCACGTCCTCAATCCCTACGCCCCGCATCTCAGCGAGGAGATCCACGCCCGCGTGGCTGCGGCATCCCTGCCGCAAGCCTCTCCGGCCCCCATGCTCGCCGACCTGCCTTGGCCCGCTTACGACGAAGCCGCACTCGTCACCGACGAGCTCGAACTCGTGGTCCAGGTCAACGGCAAGCTCCGCGACAAGATCACCGTCGCCACCGACGCCGACGCCGCGACGGTCGAAGCCGCAGCCCTCGCCGCGCCGAAGGTCAAGGAACAGCTCGACGGCAAGACGGTACGCAAGGTCATCGTGGTGCCCGGCCGCCTGGTAAACATCGTCGCCAACTAACATCGCCTGTCCTCCGTAGCCTTGGCGAAGGAGGATCGCGAACTGAGTCTTCCATGGACGAAGCCATCGCCGCCATTGAGGCCCGCCCCACACTCAGGGCGTGGCTCGTGGCGGGCGAATGGAAGACGACCTTCGACCGGGCCTCAGTCGCCCGGGGGGAGTCCTATGCGAATGACAATTTGATCCGGAACCTCGAATGGATCGAATTCCATTCGACCGGCGAGCTCATGGTCACGGCGGATGTCCAAGGCACGCGGACCAAGCCCTACGAGACCTCGCTCGAATTCCAACTGATGGGAAAAGAGCGCTGGTTCGTCACGGGTGCCTGCACCTGCCCGGTCCACTTCAATTGCAAACACGGGGCCGCACTGGCGATCTTCCTCCGGAAAAAGCTAGTGGCGGCGAAGATCTTCAACGCGCCCATCCCGGCGTCCGAGTTACAGCTCGGCGCCTGGCTCACGGAGATCGAAAGCGCCGCGCGTCAGGCAGCTACCACCCCGGAGAAATCGACCAAACCTTCCACCGAGTCGCGCTTTCTCGCCTACTGCATCGAGGAATCACTGGCCGGCGGCTACCACTTCGCCTTGCGCGTCGCCAGCCGTTTGAAGGATGGCACCATCCGCATCCAAGGCAGCAACGCCACCGCCGATCCCTCACGACCGCCGAAGTACATGGCGAAGGAGGACATCGTCCTCGCCTCGCTCTTCCGCCAGCGCCAGAACAAGCACGGCGGTTGGGGCACGATGCCGATGAAGGGCCCCGACTGGGACGACCTGCTCGACGGCGCGCTCGCCACGGAGCGCGTCTATTTCGGCAATAGCTCTCGCAGCTACAAGGACTCTTCCGACTACCGCCCGGTCACCGCGGGACCCGCCGAGACAGTCGAGGCCGCATGGGAAGAAATGCCCGATGGCAACGTCCGCCCGGTCCTCCGCGGCGGACGCCCGGGGATCATCGTGCTCCCCACGGTCCCGCCGCGCTACTTCGACCCCCACGAAATCATGCTCGGCCCGGTGGCAAATTCCCTGCCCGGCCCCGTGCTCGAGGCTTGGACCCGCGGTCCGGTAGTGAAAGCAGAGAGCGTCGCCCGCTTGATCGAGCGCTTCTCCAGCGTCCCCGGCACCGCCCTGCCCATGCCCCGCGCGGTGGAATCCGTGACGCGTCCTGCCATGCCACCTTCGCCGGTGCTGAAGGTCCACAAGCACGTCTTCGGCGACCACTGGCGGAGACAGGAAATGATCATCGGTGAGTTGCTGTTCCAATACGGCGACAGCCCGCGCCTGCAAGCGCCCACCAAAAGCACGCCCCCCGAGCACTCCGCGCTGCGCGACGGCAAACGAATCACCTGGCCACGCGATATCAAGGCCGAGCGCGCCGCGGAGAACCGCCTGCTGATCGCCGGGACACGGCTGATTTCAACCGTCATCCCGTCGGCCCTGCTCGGTTCCGCCACCTACCACGCGGTGATCCCCGCCGAGCCCTATCCGACGCCGGAACTCGCGTGGATCGAACTACTAGAAGGACCGGAGTTCGCGAAGCTGCACGATGCCGGATGGACCATCGAGGTGGATCCCGCCTGTGGCCTCACCCTGCACGACGTGACCGATTTCATCCCGGCGATCGAAGCGGAAACCGACCACGGTATCGACTGGTTCCGCTTCGATGTCTCCTACGAGATCGACGGCCGGAAGGTCAGCCTCATCCCGGTGATCGCCCACGCCATCGCCCGCAATTTCCCTCCCGCCGACTCGCCCGAGCTTCCCGAGTTCCTCCTGCTGCCGGCGGGCGACCAGCCGGAAGACGGCTTCATCCGCTTCCCCGCGAAGCCGCTGATGGAAATCGTCGATCAGGTCCGCCACCTCTTCCAAGGCGGTGGCGATCCCGGACGGATCGACCGCCTCACCGCCGCCGGCATGGCCGACGCGCTGGCGATCGATTCCTCCGAAACCATCCGCGCCCTCGCCAAGCTCGGCAAGAGCCTGCGCGACCTCCGCGAGCTGCCGGCAGTCGAGCTGCCATCCACCGTGAAGGCCGAACTCCGCGGCTACCAGCACGACGGCTTCCGCTGGCTCCAGTTCCTCGCCGCCCACGGCCTGCACGGCATCCTCGCCGACGACATGGGCCTCGGCAAAACCCTGCAAACCCTGGCCCACCTCGCCGCCGAACAGCTCAAGCATCCCGGCAAGCCGTCGCTGGTGATTGCTCCTACGTCCGTCGTACCCAACTGGGCGGCGGAAGCGGCAAAGTTCGTCCCTTCGCTGAAAGTCCTCACGCTCCACGGCCCGGATCGCGCCGCCTTGTTCAAGGACATCGCGGATGCCGACGTGGTGCTCACCTCCTACCCGCTGCTCGGCCGCGATTTCGACGAACTTTCCAAGCACGAGTGGCATGTCGTCGCCCTCGACGAAGCCCAGTATATCAAGAACCCGAAGGCCCTCGCCGCCCAGAGCGCCTGCCAGCTCAAGGCCGCGCACCGGCTCTGTCTTTCCGGCACGCCGATGGAAAACCACCTCGGCGAGCTGTGGAGCCTGATGCGCTTCCTGATGCCCGGCTTCCTCGGCGACGAGAAGTCCTTCAACACCCGCCTCCGCAAACCGATCGAGCGCGACCGCTCGACCGATGCACAGCTCGCGCTGAACCGCCGCGTTTCGCCGCTCATCCTGCGCCGCACCAAGGACCAGGTCGCCAAGGAATTGCCGGCCAAGACCGAGATCATCCACCACATCGATCTCACCAAAAAGCAGACCGACCTCTACGAGTCCGTCCGCGCCGCGATGGACAAGCGGGTTCGCGACGCCATCGCCGACAAGGGCATGGCGAAGTCGCACATCATCGTGCTCGATGCCCTGCTCAAGCTCCGCCAAATCTGCTGTCACCCGCAGCTCTTGAAAAGCGCCGCAGCCGCGAAGGTCACCGACTCCGCCAAGCTCGACCACCTGACCGAAGAACTCTTGCCCACCCTGTTAGAAGAAGGCCGGCGCATCCTGCTGTTCTCGCAATTCACCTCGATGCTCGCCTTGATCGAGGCGCATCTGGAGAAGGAAGGGATCCCATTCCTCAAGCTCACCGGCCAGACCAAGGACCGCGCGTCGCTGGTGAAGAAATTCCAAACCGGCGAAGTTCCGGTCTTCCTCATCTCGCTCAAAGCCGGCGGCACCGGGCTCAATCTAACCGCGGCCGACACCGTCATCCACTACGACCCGTGGTGGAACCCCGCCGCCGAGAACCAAGCGACCGACCGCGCCCACCGCATCGGCCAGACCAAGCCGGTCTTCGTCCACAAGCTCGTCTGCCGAGGCACCATCGAGGACCGCATCCTGGAACTCCAGAAGCACAAGTCCGCCTTGGTCGAAGCCCTGCTGTCCGAGGAAACCACCAGGCTCAAGATCGACCCGGAAACGCTCTCGCACCTCCTCGCTCCCCTGGAGTAAAGAGGGGCGCGGGCGGCTCGCCTGCACCCCTCTTCCACTCCCGCCCCTTCTATGACCCGCGACGAACTCATCGACAAGATCCGCAAGGTCGAAGCCCTGTTTTCGGGCACCGACTCACCCGGCGAACGACAGGCAGCCCGCGGGGCGCTTGACCGCCTGATGGCCCAGCTCGAGGCCGCGCCGGAGGAAGCCACCGCCTGGCAGTTCAGCCTGCCGGATCCCTGGAAACGCCAGCTCTTCCTCGCCCTCGTCCGCCGCCATGGCCTGAAGCCCTACCGCGAATACCGCCAGCGCCACACCACGGTCATGGTCCGGACCACCCGTGGCATGGTCGATCAAGTCCTATGGCCGCAGTACTTGGAGCTCTCCAAGCTTCTCCATGACTACCTGGACGAGGCAACCCGCGACATCATCACCCGCGGCGTCCACGGCGACCTGTCTGAAGCTCCGGAGCAGCCGAACCTGCCGTTTGGTTGAATTTCATCCACCGGGACCGCGGATCTTTAGTCCGCCGAAGCACGGGAAGGGCCCTGCTTCCTTTCATGGCCGTAACCGACGGGTTGCGGCCGAACCCTTTCCTCAACCCTCACCCCCGGCTTCCGACATGAATTCCGCAAGGAAATCCAAATAGCCCCGCGGATGCCCGGCCATCTCGCGCCGGGTGTCCAACGAACTCTGCGTCGCCTTGAGGGCCGCGATGAAATGAACGGCCGGAACGCCGCCCTCCTTCGCCATCTCCCGGCCGATCCCCACCAGCGCACCACACAGCGCCGCGATCCATTCCTCTTCCGAGCCCTTCGGCTTCTTCGCCGACGGCTTGCCACCCATCGCCAGCTCCGCCTTCCGCAGCGCCGACTTCACGGCGGAGTCCTTCGATGAAAACCCGCCGGCGGCCCGCGTCTCCCGGTCCGTACCGTGGATGTGGCTTTCGATCCGCATCAAGATCGCCGCAAAATACGGATCCTTCATCAAGTCGCCTGCTCTCATGGCCGGATCGCAGCAGAACCGCGGTCCGATGCCAAGGTCCGACCTCCTCGGCCCGGCCGCTACCGTTCCGGGCCCGGGGAGTAGCGTCACCCTGCAAGTTTCGCCACGTCGCTCCGCGTCCTTGCAGCTCCCGCTGAAATCGAAATAACTCAACGCACCCGTTCGCCGTGTTCCTCTCCCTCACCAACAGATCTCCCGACGCCACCGACCTCGGCCACCTGCTGCACAAGCACCCGGCGCGCTGCCACGAGGTCGAGCTGGCCTTCGGCAAAGGCCTGGTCTTCTACCCGAAAGCCACTCCGGACGAGTGCACCGCAGTCCTCACCGTCGAGGTGGATCCCGTGGGACTGGTCCGCTCCGAAGGCGCGCGCAACGGCGGCTGGGCACTCGGGCAGTATGTGAACGACCGGCCCTACGCCGCCTCGTCCTTCCTCTCGGTCGCGATCTCGCGCGCTTTCGGCACCGCGCTCAACGGCCGCTGCACCAAGCGGCCGGAGCTGGTGGAGCAGCCGATGGATCTCGAAGTGAGCCTGCCAGTCGTCCAGGCGGCGGAAGGGATGTTAGAAAAACTTTTCCAGCCGCTCGGCTACCATGTGACCAGCCGCCGCCTCCCGCTGGAGCCGGCCTTTCCCGCTTGGGGCGAAAGCCGCTACCATGAGCTGACCTTGCGCGCGACCGTTCCACTGCACCTGCTGCTCAAGCACCTCTTCGTGCTGATCCCGGCGCTCGACCGCGACAAACATTACTGGGTCGGCCGCGAGGAGATCGACAAGCTGCTCGCGTTTACAAGGCCACGACGTCGCGGCGCTGGTTGAAGTCATCGAGCACCTCGACCCCGACCGCCTGGAGTCCTTGGAAGAAGTGGTCTTCGCCGCCGCCGCGCCGGGGAAGGTCTTCGTCACCACCCCGAACCGCGAATACAACGTGCTGTTCGAAGGCATGAAGCCGGGCACCCTGCGTCACGGCGACCATCGCTTCGAGTGGACCCGCGCCGAGTTCCAGGACTGGGCCGAGCGCGTGGCAGCGGCGCATGGCTACACGGTGAGCTTCGAGCCCTTGGGCGAAGAGCATCCCGAACACGGCGCGCCGAGCCAGATGGCGGTGTTTGAACGCGAATCCTGACGAGCATGAAAATCATTCTTCTTATTGGAATACCCGCGTCCGGGAGGTCGTCGTTCTATCAGAGCCGCTTTGCCGCGAGCCACCTGCGCATCAATCTGGACATGCTCCGAACACGGCATCGCGAGCGTTCTCTGTTCGAATGGTGCCTCACGATGCAACAGCCTTGCGTGATCGACGACACCAACACGACCCGCGGGATTCGTGCCACCTGGATCGAGCCGGCAAGGAAGGCGGGATATCCGGTGACCGGGTATTTCATGCAGTCACGGATCGCGGACTGCTTGGAGAGAAACGGCCGACGTCCGGGCAAGGCATGCATTCCAGCCGCTGGCGTCCGCCATCATCACTCGCAGCTTCAACTCCCGAGGTTGGAAGAAGGATTCAACGCCCTGCACTAGGTGAGGCTGGACGGCGACGATTTCAAAATCGAAACATGGAACGATGAGATTTGACGAACTCGACACGCACTTGCGCCAATACGAAGTGGCCAACGACCGCCGGATTCCCAACGGCTTTTACGTCGTCGCCCGGCTCGACGGCCGGGGATTCACGCCCCTGACAAAAGAGCGAATGGACTATGAAGCTCCGTATGATCCGCGCTTCCGCGATGCGATGATCGTGGCGATGAAGCGCGTGATGGACTGCGGCTTTAGGATCGTCTTCGCCTATGCGCAGAGCGACGAGATCTCGCTGCTCTTCCATCCCGGCGACGAGGCATTTGAACGCAAACACCGGAAATGGATCTCGATCCTCGCCGGGGAGGCGAGCGCCGCATTGAGCCTGGCCATGGGCACCCAAGCGGTGATGGACTGCCGCCTCAGCGAACTGCCCGATCTCAAGACGACGTCCGACTATTTCCGCTGGCGGATGGAGGACGCCTCACGGAACTGCCTTAACTCCCATTGCTACTGGATGCTTTGCAAGTCGGGTAGCACGGTGGACGATGCCACCGCCGCGCTCGCTGGCGTTTCAACTCGCGAGAAGCACGATCTTCTCTTCGCGAACGGGATCAATTTCAACGATCTGCCGCTTTGGCAAAAGCGCGGCTACGGCGTTGCATGGCGGGAGTATCAGAAAGCGGGCGTCAATCCTCTGACCGGCGAAACGAGCGAAGCCACCCGCCGCCGGTTGGCCGAGGATCTCGAACTTCCCCACGGTGACGACTATAACGCGATGATCGCGGCTTTCCTCGACCCGGCGCCTTCGCGTTGATGTCCGCGGCTAGCTCCGTAGAGTCACTTCCCTCAATCACCCCTGCCGACCCATGAAATCCGATACCCTTCCCCGGCTGAGTTTGCTGGTGCTGCGCGCCGTTGATCCGCTGAAACTTGCGGAGTTCTATTCCACCCTCGGCCTGATTTTTTCCTCGGAGCAGCACGGCAAGGGTCCTCTCCACTACTCCGCCGATTGCGCGGGAATCGTGATCGAGATTTATCCGCTTTCTCAAGCGACGGACAGCACCGCCTCTACGCGCCTGGGTTTCACCGTGGCGTCGATCGATGCGGTCCATCCCGCGCTCGAAGCCGCGGGGGCCGTGCTTGTTTCGCCGGCTAAATCTTCACCCTGGGGCAAGCGCGCGGTCTTCCGGGATCCGGCGGGGCATTGCTTCGAGTTGTTAGAACCCGAAGCCCGGCCGGCTCTTTCCGAAGTCCCGCAATGACCCTCCGCCTCCCCGAGCTCTCAATCGTCCTCCTGATCGGTCCGTCCGGATCCGGGAAGTCGAGCTTTGCCCGCAAGCACTTCAAGCCGACCGAAATCGTTTCGTCCGATGTCTGCCGCGGCTTGGTCTCCGACGACGAAAACGACCAGTCGGTTACACCGCGGGCCTTCGAGCTACTCAATTTCACCCTCCGCCAGAGGCTGGCGCTGGGACGACGTACTGTGGTCGATGCCACCAACCTCAACCCGGAGGACCGGGCGCGGCTGGTCGCGATCGCCCGCGAGTTTCACGTGCTGCCGGCGGCGCTGGTGTTCAAGATCGACGAGAGCATCTGCCACGAGCGCAATGCCTTGCGGCCGGACCGCGACTTCGGCCCGCAGGTGCTGAAGCGGCAGTTCAGCCAGCTCCGGCGCGGCTTGAAACACCTGAAGAAGGAAGGGTTCCGCCATGTCACTTATTTACGGAACCCGGAGGAGATCGACGCGGTGGAAGGCATCGTCCGGGAACCGCTGTGGAACAACCGCGCCGGCGAGAGCGGGCCCTTCGACATCGTCGGCGACGTCCACGGCTGCTACGATGAGCTTCGTACTTTGCTCTCGGAGCTCGGCTACACGGTGGCGGATCACGTGGTCTCCCACCCGGCAGGCCGGCGGCTGGTCTTCGTCGGCGACTTGGTGGACCGCGGCCCGGACTCGCCGAACGTGCTGCGGCTGGCGATGGCTTCTGTCAAGGCCGGCAGCGCGATCTGCGTGCCGGGCAACCACGATGCGAAGTTTCTTCGCTGGCTGAAAGGCAAGAAGGTCCAGCCGACGCACGGGCTGGCGGAAACCATCGCGCAGGAGGGCTGGCTGGAGCGACCGGAAGAGGCCTTCGACTACTTCCGCCAGCAAAGCGTGAACGCGGTGGTTTGCGAGGAGAAGCACATGGGTTCCCGCGCCGTCGCCGTGGTGTGCCGCGATCCCGCTGTCGCCGTCAGTCGATTCGGCCTTCGGCAGGAACGGCGGGGCGTCATCTACACCCGCACCGGTCGCCCCTTTTTCTCCGACGCCGCGACCGAAGCCGCCCTCCTCGACCGGCTCGCCGCCGCTTTAGACAAGGCCGGCCTGTGGGAAGAACTCGCGACGGATTGGCTCTGTCTCGATGCCGAGCTGATGCCCTGGTCGGTGAAGGCACGCGACCTGATCCAGTCCCAGTACGCGGCCGTCGCCGCGGCCGGTAGCGCCCATGCCGCGGCGGTGAGCGCAGTGCTCGAGTCCGCGCTCCAAGCCGGTCATCTCGAAGCGGAGGCGCGGGTGCTGTTAGAGCCGATGCTCGGCCGGGCTTCTTCGCGGAGCACGATGCTGGACCGGTATCGCAGCGCGTACCGCCACTACTGCTGGGACGTCGTCGGGATTGATGACTTGAAACTCGCGCCCTTCCATTTCCTCGCCGGTGAGGGCGGCAGTTTCCTCCACCACGATCATCCGTGGCACATGGAAACGGCGGCGCGCTTGCAGGCCGCGGACCTCGTGCTCTTCCCTGCCACCCGCTGGCGGGAAGTTGATCTCGATGACGCGGACTCCGTCGCCGAGGCCACCACCTGGTGGGAAACCATGACCGCCGCGGGTGGCGAAGGCATGGTGGTGAAGCCGCGCACGTTCATCGCCCGCGGCCCGCGTGGTCTGGTCCAGCCGGCGGTGAAATGCCGCGGCCGCGAATATCTCCGCATCATCTACGGTCCCGAATATGATGCCCCGGAAAACCTCGTCCGGCTCAAGCAGCGCGGGCTCGGCCACAAGCGCTCGATGGCCGAGCGCGAGTTCGTCCTCGGCGTGGAAGCACTCGACCGCTTCACCGCCCGGCGACCGCTGCGCGAAGTTCATGAGTGCGTCCTGGCCGTGCTCGCCATGGAGAGCGAGCCCGTGGATCCGCGCCTTTAGTTTTAACCCTTCGTCCCTTCAACGAAAACACCCCGCCTGAAGAACAGGCGGGGCATTCCGGTGGGATGAATTTTTAACGAGACGTCTCAGCACCTTGGGGAACGGACCATCAGCAGGATGGCAAGCGCCCCCAGCCCGAAGGCGATTGCTGCGGTTTCATAGGAGTGTCCCCGCACAAAACCATCGGCACGGCGGGCTCCCCGTTCCGCAAAGTTGCGGCTGCTCTCGAAGGACCCGGCAAGTCGCTTGCGGGCTTCGACAACGTGGTCCTCGACGGCATTCGCGGTGGCGGCGAGCAGCGAGCGGACATCTTCAGCAACGCTGTCGGCGCCGTCGCCCACGGCACGGAGTTGGTGATTCATGATGAGATGGGTGGGAGGTGGATTAGTGGATCGCGGCCTCGTTCACGCCGGAGCCGAAGAGGCCACCGGTGGCGATCTTGGTGAGCGCCTCGTCGGTGGCGGATTCCTCATCAAGCGAATCGCCGAGAAGCTTGGCATCGTCATCGTAGCCGAGCGCCTTTGCAAAGGCACGCGTCACCCCGTAAGCGGCGATCTCGTAGTGCTCGACCCGGTTGGCGGAGGCGATCAGCACCGCATCGCGCACTTCGCCGGTCAGGGTTTCGCCCACGTGCTTCTTTGCTTCCTTGATCAGGCCGCGCATGGCGTCGCATTCCTCGCCTTCCGGGTCGATCCCGCGGCGTGCGCAGATCTCCTCCAGACGAACGCGATGCTCGCGGGTTTCTTCAAGGTGCTTCACAAAGCCCTCCCGGAGGTCGCGGTTGGAGGCTGCCACCGCCATCTCGGGCAGGGCGGTGATGAGCTGGGTCTCAGCGCTGTAGATGTCGCGAAGTTGATCGCGATAGAGTTCTTCGAGGTTGGTGATCATAGGTTATCTTGGAATGGCCGGCCGGCTTCATGCCTAACCCGCTGATCTTCCTATCGCAGAAGGCGGACCGAAGCCTTCAGTGCGCTGTCTGCCAATCACTTGGAATGCCTGACGCTCCTGCCCAGCCACTTCGACCATGCAACCTGCATCGCCGATTGCAGTCCCGCCGGGGCATTTGCAATGCCACCGCCCAACCCGGGACTACCCCCCCGTCTACCGTCACCCCCTGCGACAACGCCTCGCTCCGCCGGGCCCTGAGCCCGCGATGAGCGCCACCGCTTGGCCCCATCCTCCATCTCGCTGCCCGGAAACGGTCAATTTTTCCGCGGTTCTTGCGGCTTCCCGCGCGACCCCTCATCGTACCTGGCGGCACCATGACCCTGTCCGCGCTCGACCTTTTCACCATCGGCATCGGCCCCTCGTCGTCCCACACCGTGGGCCCGATGCGTGGCGCTTGCCGCTTCGTCCGCTACCTTGAAAGTTACGGACTGGCCGCGCAGGTCACCCGACTTCGCTGCGACCTCTATGGCTCGCTCGCCGCCACCGGAAAAGGCCACGGCACCGACTCCGCCATCCTGTTAGGCTTCCTCGGCGAGGAACCGGAAAGCGTCGCCATCGATCGCATCCCGGAAATGCTCGCCGCCATCCGAACTGGAAAACTCCGTTTTCCCGGTGGGCACCTGATCGACTTCGACGAAAAGGCCGACCTCGACTTCAAGCGCCTCAAGCCCCTGCCGCTGCACCCGAACGGCATGCACTTCACCGCGCTCGACCGCAGCGGTGAAGCCCTCGCCGACGCCGTGATCTACTCGCTCGGCGGCGGCTTCATCGCCAGCGAGGCCGAGATGAAATCCCCGTCCCCGGCTGCCATCGTGCAGCCGTATCCGTTCAACAACGCCGCCGAGCTCATGGCCCACTGTGAGTCGGCGGGGCAATCCATTTCCTCGATCCTCCTCGCCAACGAAGCCGCCCTCCGGCCCGAGGCGGAGACGCGCGCCCGGCTCGACGCGATCTGGCAAGCGATGCAAGCCTGCGTAAAGCGTGGCTGCTCCGCCGAAGGCATCCTTCCCGGCGGGCTCAAGGTGAAACGCCGTGCGAAGGCGATCTACGAGAACCTTCGTAGCACGCCGGAGGCCTCGCTCTCCGACCCGCTGACGATCCTCGACTGGGTCAATCTCTACGCCCTCGCCGTGAACGAGGAAAATGCCGCCGGCGGCCGCGTCGTCACCGCCCCGACCAACGGCGCCGCCGGCATCATCCCCGCCGTCCTCCACTACGCCGTGCGCTTCAAGCACCCGGCGCATTCCGATGGCGTCCACCGCTTCCTCCTCACCGCCGCGGGGATCGGCATGCTCTACAAACGCAACGCTTCGATTTCCGGCGCCGAGGCAGGCTGCCAGGGCGAGGTCGGCGTCGCCTGCTCGATGGCCGCCGCGGGTCTCGTCGAATACCTCGGTGGCACGCCGAAGCAGGTCGAGAATGCCGCGGAGATCGGCATGGAACACAACCTCGGCCTGACCTGCGATCCCGTCGGCGGCCTGGTCCAGATCCCCTGCATCGAGCGCAACGCCATGGCCTCGGTCAAAGCCATCAACGCCGCCCGCCTCGCGATGGCCGGCGACGGCTCCCACTTCGTCTCGCTCGACAAGGTCATCAAAACGATGCGCGACACCGGCCGCGACATGAAGAGCAAGTACAAGGAAACCTCCCGTGGCGGTCTGGCGGTGAACGTGGTGGAATGCTGAGGGGCAAATCACTCTAACACAGCTACCGCCCGCTTCACCTGGTCGTCCACGACCTGGATCAGATACTCCCAGTAGGCCGGCTTCTCGACCGTATCGCGGATCGCGGCGGCAGGCAGCAAGCGGCGCATCTCCTTCATGAAATCGGTCCGCGTCGCCGCTTCGGTCCTGAGGCCTGACATGCGATCCCGGAGCAAGCCGACGAACTCCGCCGGCTCCCGCTGGTGATCCCGCACCTTCAGCGGGATCAGCGCCACGGGCAATTCCACCCCCTGCTGCACCAGCCACCCGATGTCCCAAAGATCGCGGTTCTTGATCCGGTTCTCCCGGAAGGCGAGCGCGATGATCTTGTCCGCCAGGATCTCCTCGCGGCTCTGCGCACGGAGGATGAGACCCGAAGTGCCGAGGTCGACGCCGTAGAGGTTCCGCAGCATCATCGGCCGCGGATCGTGGCTCGGGATCGCACAGATATCCAAATGGATGCGCTGCGCCGGCAGGTCCTTCCTGCCCGACCGGGTCTCCACCGTGAGCTTCCACGTCGACACCTTACCGCCGCTCTTCACCGGCTCGCTCACGCTCACCGGCAGACCATAGCGCGTTTTCAACCGCTCCGTGAGGACACTTGCCAACCCGGCGAGATCGCTTCGCTTGAAATGGCTGCCACCGGTGAAGTCGAGGTCTTCACTCAAGCGGCTGGAGCCGTAGCTCGCCCTCAGGCACGTCCCGCCGATGAAGACAAGGCCGGCAAGCAACCCGGCTTCGCTCATCTCGCGCAGGATGTCGTGATGCAGCAGTTCCTTCTCCACCACCGGCCGCAACACCGCGAGATCGGCCCGCGACCTCAGCGCCTCGTCCACCAAGCGGTCAAACAAGCTCATGCGCCACCTCCTGATCCACGAGCTCCATGCCGCGGCGAGTCGCCTTCATGTCGCGCAGCGCCTGCCGCACCGAAGCCCGCCAGAGGCGCCGCTCCGCATCATAGGTCAGCTCGTTACCGATCTCCTCCGGCTGCTGGGTCGTGTGCACGAATTCGATGTGCCCGTGATTCCCGCAATCCACCACATGACTACGACCGGAAGTCATCAGGCTGATCCAGTTCATCGGCACCTGGGAAATAATTCCCGCATCACTCAACGCCGTTTCCAGGCTGATGTAGTTGAATTCGCCCGCCCGAAGCCGCGCCGCCGCATGGAACAGGAGGTCACCCGGCGGATAATCCTTCACCGGATAGAGATAGATTCCCCGGCACACCCGCTTCAGCACCCCCGCCTTGGTCGCCCGGGACAAAAGCACCGCCAACTGCCCGCACTCCGGCACCGCCGCCGCTAGGTCGGACGATGAAAACACGCAATGCTCCCGGTCCGCCAAGGAGGCGAGCGTCTTGGAAAGCTGCTTGAGGGGCTGCATGACGGGACTCTACAAAAGATTTCACAAAGTGCAATGTTTTGCGAATCTTTCATTTCTGGCATGTCAGAAAAGAGCCTCTTCAACCGGCTCGAGGTGATGCCGTGGCACGCCGGAATACCTGACCAAGTTCGTTTCCCCGTCAAAATCAGGGTTGGGGCTTAACGGGCACCTTCAAGATCCGTTCATCCGGCTCCAGACACCGCCAAGATCCTTGGCGCTCCCTCGAATGAGGGATGCGGAATGACGGTCGCATGGATGAATGTTGAGGAAGTTTCAAACTCGGAACCCAAACCCAAAGATATGAAACCCATCCCGAGAATCTCTTCCCCGCCTTCAACCCGAACCCACGTCCTGCGTTCTTCCGCGGTGCTCCATCTGGCGCTGTGCTCCGCAGCATCGGCGGCACTCACGGCCTATGATGGCTTCGACTACGGCGCGGCCTCGGGCGACCTCACCGGGAAAAACGGCGGACCCGGCTGGTCGGGAGCCTACACAGACTCTGGCAACAGCACCGTTTACATCACCACCGGCCTATCCTACGGCACGCTCGAAACAAGCGGGGGTGCCTCACTGACCGCCGACGGAGGTGCCGTGACCACTCTGAATTTTCGCAACACCGGAACGACCTACGGGGATGATGAAGCCGTAACCTGGATCAGCTTCCTTGCCCAACGCAATGGAGCCGCTTCCACGTCAACCTTTGCCGGCCTCTCCTTTTACAACAACGGGGGAATCGCCGCGGGCAACGCCGAGTTTTCCATTTCCAACGCTGGCGTCGGCGGGACATGGCGGCTCTTCGACAACGGAACTTCCACCACCGTCTCCACCAGTACGACGATCGCTTCCAACACCACCTATCTGCTGGTGGCCCGGATCTCATGGGGTGCGGGTGCGGGCGGAACCGACGCGGTCTCCCTTTTCGTGAACCCTACTCTGGGCATCGAACCCGGGGTGGCAGATGCCAGCAGGGATATCTCGATGACGAATTTCGACAAGGTCCGCATCGCGGGAGCGAACGCAGTCAACTATACCTTCGACGAGATCCGAGTCGGTGACTCGTTCGCAAGTGTGACGCCGGTACCCGAAACATCGACTTCCGCCGCGCTGATCCTTGGATTGTCGTCGCTTGGCTTTCGCCGTCGGCGAGCCTTTTGAACTTATAGAACCACGGTCACTCCGCGCGATGGAGGAGAACGGGCACCTCGCTCTCCAAAGCATTCTCCACTGGACCAGCACGACCCGTGGCATGACAAATCACCCGGCTCTTTGAAAAAAACCCGCTGACTGAGGCTTCCTTGGCGAAGCGTCAGGGCACCGCGGAGCCGCAATCCTCTCACCAACGCCGGTCGTCCGTATACCAGACGGAAAACCCCACACATCCAACTTTGAGGAACGTTCCCGATACCACGCATCCCGTCAAAACCCCGGGCCTTGAACCGAATTGCCGATAAGCGGATTCCCCATCCTTACGAACTCATTCATCTCATGAAAAAATCCCAAGCTCTCTACTCCACCGCAATGCTCCACCTCGCGCTGTGTTGCGCGGCACCTGCCGCCCTGACAGGCTACGATGGCTTCGACTACTCTGCCGGTGATCTCACCGGATCCAACGGCGGGTCCGGCTGGTCAGGGGCCTACACGGACTCCGGCAACAGCACCATCTACACCACTCCCGGACTGACCTATACCGGTCTCCCTACCACCGGAGGTGCCGCCAAAACCGCTGACGGAGGGGGGGTCACCACCATCAACTTCCGCAACTTCAATACCATTTACGGGGATGGTGAAACAGAGACGTGGATCAGTTTTCTGGCCCAACGCAATGGCTCCGCCTCCACCTCCACCTTTGCCGGCCTTTCCTTCTACAACAGTGGCGGCATCGCCTCCACCAACGCCGAGGTCACCTTCGCCAACGGCGGCACCGGGGGAGCATGGCGCATCCTCGATAACGGACCACCCCTCGCCACGGGTTCGACGGCTGTCCTACCGGCTTCCAACACCACCTATCTGCTGGTGGCCCGGATCCTTTGGGGTGCCGGCGCCGGCGGCACCGATGCCGTCTCGCTCTTCGTGAATCCCACGCTCGGTAGCATGCCCGGCACCCCGGATGCCACCAAGGACGTCGCCATCACGGATTTTGACAAGGTCCGCATCGCGGGAGCGAACGCAGTCAACTATACCTTCGATGAGATTCGTGTTGGTGATAGTTACGCCGATGTGACCGTGCCGCTGGTTGCTACTTCTTTCCCTCTTTCCATCACCCGGAATGGAGCGAACTACGACTTCATCTGGCAGAGCAAAAGTGGCAAGGTCTATGATCTCCTGAGCAGCACGGACCTGTCCACCTCACTCGCGACCTGGGCCGTCTACGACCCGGACGGCCCCGGCGGCAACGATCCCTATGACGACATCCTCGCCACCGCGCCGACCAATCTCCTGAGCGGCGTCCCGCCTACCGGCCCGGTCCGCTTCTTCGCTGTTTTGGAGAAAGACGCGGTCCCGGCGTTCTCGGTAGCGGTCCAGAACTCCGGAGTTTCGGGGAACAACACCAACGAGGGACTCGCCCTTTTACCCACCGTGCTGGCGACGAGCCCCGACCATCTGGTGCTCTACTACGGCATCAATGACGCCCTGAACTCCGCCAAGCTAGTCAGCCTTTCCACCTTCAGCGCGAATCTCACCAGCATGGTCAACCAGGCTTTCGCCGCAAACGTCCGGAAAGTCTTCCTGGTCGGCATCCATCCGGTCAACACCGAGTATCTCGCCGAACGCCACCCGAGCCATCCGCAAATCCTGCGGCTCCAAGACCACCTCGCGGATTACAATGCCGCCGTCGCCCAGGTTGCCACCACGACCGGAGCGATCTTCATCGATTGGCGCAGCCGCTTCCTCACCGAAAGCCCCGGCACGACCCTCGCGGATGCGGTTGCGAACAACGCCGCCTCATTGCTCCGGAACGAAGCCAACAGCAGTGACCGCGATGGAGTTCACCTCACCATCGCCGGGAACAACCTCCTCGGTCTCAGGGTCGCCCAGGCCCTCAGTTCCGAGGCCGCCAACGGCGACGGGATCACCTGCATGGGCGACAGCATCACCTTCGGCCAATACATGACCGGTGCCGGCACCGCCACGGGAAATACTTATCCCGGGGTTCTTCATGCCACGCTGAATCCCTGACGCCCATAATCCGCAGGACGACGGACTCTCCCTGCCCGCGCGCTCCGAAGCTCACCCGGCGGGGTTGTGTTTCAGGAAAATCCAACTGAAGCTCCCCGCCTTGAAGGATTCCATCCGCCATCGCAGGTCGAGCTTCGGCTTGGCTGGGTCACGGGCGCTGTGTTTCGCTTTGCAGCTCGCGGTGTTTGCCACTCTCCTCACCCCAGCAACGAGGGCGGCAGAGGCACCGCCTGCCGGAACAAAGTCGATTCGCGCCATCCAAAAGATCGCCTCCCGTGATCCGTTCACGGAAACCGAAATCAAGGTGTGCGGCGTGGTCACCTGGGTCGACCCGACGGCCGGAAGCATCTTCTCCGTGCAAGACGAGACCGGAGGAGTGCAGGTAAGCTCCGCGACTGGGGCGCTGCCGGAGTATGGCGATGAAGTCTTCATCGAGGGACTGCTCACGCGAGGCCCATTCACCCCGATCATCACCCGCGCGACGTTTCGCCGGCTCGGCCGGGGTGTTCTGCCCAGCGCGATGAACGCATCCGGCGGGGGCATCCGCAACGGGGCATTCATTGGAGAGCGAGTGAGGGTCGGAGGCTCCATCCGCTCGGCGGAGGCCATTGGTCCTTCCCGCGTTTCGATGATCCTCGATTCAGGGGGGTTCCGGCTCAAGGTTCTCATCAGCAATTTCACTCATGCCGGTCGGCTGGAAGAGTTCATTGGGGGGGATTTCACCGGCAACGGGGTGGTATCTCCAGTGAAGGCACGGGAGGATTTCCGGCAGTTGGTGGATGTCGAGGTGCTGATTCCCTCGATGGACGGGCTGATTCTGAACCGCCGGGGAATGAAGGATCCTTCGAAGATCCCGATCACGTCCCTGGATCACGTTTTCCGATACAGCCCTGGACAAACCCGGAGAGACCGTAAACGCACTCGGGGAGAGATCATCTATCAGGATGCCGAGGTCATCTATCTCAACGACCGGGAAAGCGGATTGACGGTGAGACCCACAACCGATGTCGGCTTCCAGCCGGGGCAGTGGGTCGAGGCCACCGGGTTTCTCGATTTGGAATCGTTTCTTCCCGTGCTCTCGGAGGCCATGCTCAAGGCTTCACCGGAAGTGGAAGCGTCCGTCCGGCCCGGCGAGTATACAGTGGACGAGCTTCTTTCGGGACGGCAACACGCCAACTACGTGACCTTGTCCGGCCGCCTGGTGGAGCGGATGGAGATACCGGCGCAGATGATTCAGGAAGCCGGATCGCAGCAATCGACGTCGGTGTTCTCCTTACAAACTCCGAAAGGGGTTTTCACCGCGGAGCTGCGTGGCGGGAGTAGCGACGCGGTTCCAACGGCCTTTCAGGTCGGGGCAAAGGTGAAGATCAGCGGAATTTGTCTGGTCCAAACCGACAGCTCGGGAAATCCCACCACCTTCAAGATTCTCGTTCCCGACGCGGGAAATATCTCCGTCACCGAGCCGGCGAGCTATTTCACCGTGAGGCGCTTGCTGATCGCCCTCAGCGCGGTCCTTGGGATTCTCCTCGCCGCGACGGCGACGGCGTATTTCTTCGCCCGGAGAAACGCCTCGCTGAAGGCAGAGATGCGGGAGCGGCAAGCGGTTTCAGCCGAACGCGCCCGGCTGGCCGGGGACATTCACGACACCCTCGAACAGGGCCTCACCGCCATCCAACTGCGGCTCTATAGCATGAACCAGGGAGAAGGCGAAGCGGACCATGACCTTGAAGCGGCCCGGTCCTTGGTGCAGCAGTGCCATCTCGAAATGCGCCAATCCGTCTGGAACCTGCGTTCCCAATCCGCTGACCACTTCAACCTCGGAGAGGCGCTTGAAAGGACCGCGCGATCCTTGGTGCTGGGAAGCCCCATCGCCGTGGAACTCGAGCAACAGGACTTCACGACCCGCCTACCTTTGCTGATCGAAGACAACTTGCTCCGGATCGGTCAGGAGGCGTTGGGCAACGCGGTGAAGCATGCCCACCCAACCCGCTTGACCATTCAACTCGCCGCCACTCCGAAAGACGCTTCTCTCGTCATTGCCGACGACGGAAGCGGAATGCTCGAAGGCGGCAGAAAGCCCGGCCACTTCGGCATCATCGGCATGGAAGAGCGGGCGGCCCGGATCGGTGGCAGTCTCACCATCCACAGCAGCCCCGACAAAGGAACCACCATCCGGGTGGACGTGCCTCTTTCAACCTAACATCAACCCATGCCTCCTATCCGAATC
The DNA here is from genome assembly GCA_002304315.1 of Verrucomicrobiia bacterium Tous-C4TDCM. Lineage (GTDB taxonomy): Bacteria > Verrucomicrobiota > Verrucomicrobiia > Verrucomicrobiales > Akkermansiaceae > Haloferula. The sequence goes on along the minus strand of NEUO01000016.1, from coordinate 17,264 downwards.
GTTGTCGTTGATGACCACTACGTCGTACGCGAAGGCCTCCGCAGCTTGATCGAAAGACAAGCGGATTTCGTGTTTGCAGGACAGGCCACGAACGGTGCCGAGGCGATCGAGGTCCATCGGGAGCTGAAGCCGGACGTCATCATCATCGACCTCGGGCTACCGGTTCTCAGTGGCGTGGAAGCCATTCGCGCCATCCACAAATCCACCCCTGAAGCCCGCATCCTCGTGCTCAGCAATTTCGAGGGAGACGAGGACATTCACAATTCGTTCGCGGCCGGGGCGTCCGGCTACATCCTCAAGCACCGGTCGGGGGAACAGATCGTTCCTGCGATCCGAGCATTGATGGAAGGCAAGGGCTGGATCCCCGCGGAAATCGCCCAGCAACTCCAGGTTCGGAAGTTTTCCGAAACCCTCACGTTGCGCGAACGGGAGATCGTGCTGTGCATCGCCAAAGGTGAAGCAAACAAACAGATATCGACCAGCTTGGGAATCACGGAGGAAACGGTGAAATCCCATGTGAAGAACGTTCTCGCGAAACTTCAGGCCAAGGATCGCACCGAGGCTGTCACGTTGGCTTTGAGGCGCGGGATCATCCACCTTCCGGAGTTTTAAGCCCATCAGCCGAACCGCTTGTTCGGGATGCTCCCTCGAATGAGGGATGCGAAATCGCGGTCGCAGGGCTACCCTCCCAACTGCCTGCAAATCCTCAAGGATTCAAATCCTTGAAACCCAACCCAACGGATTTTTCCCGAACCCCGCCGGGAGATGGAATCCTCTGCTCCACTGCATTGCTCCCGCGGTGTTCCGGAGAATCGGCGATCCCATCGCCGTGAAGCCTTTTCCCAACGGCAGTTCCAACGACCGACCGCCAAAAAAGCGTTCCTTGTAGCCCATGAAACCGAGGATACTCCACTCCGCGTTCCGCCAACGCGGCTTTGCCCTGGTCATCAGCCTGTTGCTGATGCTTCTGATCACCTTGCTGTCCGTCGGGCTGCTTTCGCTCTCCGCCGTCAGCCTGCGCTCGGCGGGTGCCAGCGAGGCGATGGCGGTCGCCCGTTCCAACGCCCGGATGGCCATGATGCTGGCGATCGGCGAGTTGCAGTCGGCAACCGGTCCCGACCAAAGGGTCACCGGCACCGCTGACCTGACCGACGCCGGAGCCACCAATCCCCGTTGGAGCGCCGCGTGGCCGACAAAGGGGACCGACGGACCTGTCTGGCTCGTCAGCGGGAACGAAAATGGCCGCGTCGATGCCGCCTCCCCGGGCGATGTGAAACTGCTCAAGGTGGCAGACGAGGAGGTCTCGGTCGCCGGGGTGCAAGTCGGTGAGGATGGCCCGCTTCGCGGCCGCTTCGCGTGGTGGATCGGAGACGAAGGGGTGAAAGCACGGGTCGATCTCGAAGCACCGGAGGTCGGATCTTCCACGGACCTCCTTCGCTATTCACGCTCGCGCATCGGTGCCGAAACCGGCGTCTCTCGCAGCGTCGACGCCCTGGCAGGGCTCGGTGCCGGATCGGATCTCGACATGCGGACGATCCTGACACCCGCCACACTCGCGGTAGCGGGCGAAGCGCGGGACGTTCCCGACGACCATTTCCACGACCTGACCGCGGGCGGGGCTGCCCTGCCGGTCAACGTCGTCACAGGAGGAATGAAGACCGACCTTTCGCTCGTCTTCGACAGTTCCCAGGCCACAGCCGGGCTGACCGAGGAATACCTCGGTGCCTCTTTCACCAAGAAGACAATCGCCGGCGCCCCGGTTCAAGAGCCCTCCGTGAAGAATCCCCGCTTGTTCTACCTCGCGCCGGAGCTCTCCGCGAACGGCAGCAACCCCGCCGGCCCGAACTGGGGGAACCTTTACAATTACGCGACCCTCTGGAGCAACGTGCTCAACGAGGCCAGCACCCCCGTCGCCCTCAACCCGCGACCCGAGGCCGACATTCGCACCAGCAACTGGCCGCCCTACCGCAACGTCGACAAGGGGAGCTTCAAGCGCGATATCCAGCACACCAACTCGTCGCTCACCCCCGTCCTGAGCTATCTCCAAATGGGCTTCCGCATGCGGGCCTCCGGACCTGGCAAGAGCTATACCATCGACGGCCGGACCGGCACCGATGGCTACCAGATGCAGCTCGAGATGAAGCCGGTAATCGGGCTCTGGAACCCTCACAATGTCCGCATCAGCGCCACGCCCTACCGCATCGACTGGGCGCTCTACCCCTACCTTCGCATCGGGCTCGAAGACCGCACCGGCAAGCGGATCGGCACCCCCCGCGTCTGGATGCGCGAGCATTGGAAATCCGGCACCGGCGGCGACACCCCGGAAACTTCCCAGGACCGCTGGTTCCAATTGCGCACACCGTCGATCGACCTTCAGCCCGGCGAATTCCGCCTCTTCTCGGTCACCAGCCAGTCGAAGCTGGCGGATGTCAACAACCTCGTCGCCGGCTGGAATGAAGAAGGCGGCTTCGTCTTCGACCTCGTTTACAGCCGCTTCGATTCCCAAGTGAACGCCGGCAAGCCGATCGTCGTTCCGTCCGGCAGCCTCGCCTGGTATGGCGACCTGTTCCTCGAAGACAGCCAGCACGAGGACACGCCCAAACAATTCCCGGGCGGCTTTGCCGACGGGGCTTCCGCCTCGTGGGTCACGCTCAAGGGCAGCGGCGACAGCGTCATCCACCGCGTTGCCGACCTCTGGCAGACCCCCCGCCCCGGTGAAAAGCCGGGCGGCAACTGGCGCGTGCCCGAGCAGGTCATTTCGGTCGCCGATGCCACCGATGGTCGTCAGAATTCGCCGAAAATCCTCGTCGAACAACTCGCCGCCTCCCCGTGGCACATCGGCACCTGGGCCTGGAATTCCCGGACCACCACCGAAGCGGTCGAAGGCCAGACAACCCGCGGCTGGAGCGACACCAATCCCCGTCACGCCGCCGCCAACCCGCTTTGGGACGGCTCCAAGCTGAATTCCAGCGGCACCTACGACGGATGGTACTTTAACAGCAGCATGCTCGGCGGCTCCTGGGGAAGCCCGACCCGCCCTTTCTCCCAGACCACGATCAACGGCGACAAGGGCCCGGGAGGCCGCGGGAAAATCGCCGAAGGCCAGCTCGGCGACCAGGAACCCGAGGCGTCCGTCGAAGGACGCTACCAAGGCTTCGGCGGTGCATCCACCACCACCTCGCTCGGCCAGAATCACGTCGTGCTCTTCGACGTTCCCCGCTCGCCCCTCGTTTCGATCGGACAGTTCCAACATGCCCATGTCGCCCGCTACGGCTACGAACCCTCCTTCCCGATCGGCGCCTCCTACGCCAGTCCCCGCCTTCCCCTCGGTTCGATCTCCAGCGACAACTTCGCCGGCGTCCAGGGATTCCGTATGGCCGACCTGTCCTACATCCTGAATCGCGAACTCTGGGACGGCTACTTCTTCTCGACAATCGGCACCGACTACCAGAGCGGAAGCGGCTCGCTCGACCGCAACCTGCCTTGGGAATCCATCCGTTCCGGAATGACGCCGCTGCCGAATCCCCGACTCCGCTTCGTGCCTCGCGCCGGCGACACCTCGCTGGACAAAATCGTCGGCGAGGCGGGTCGCCGCGCGCCGATCGAACTCGCGTCCCGGATCCTGATCGAAGGCGGATTCAACGTGAACTCCACCTCCAAGACCGCATGGAAGGCCGTGCTTGCCTCGATGGCGGACTTTGAGCTCCCGGTGATCGGAACAAGCGGTGGAAAACCCTCGTGGGAATCGCCCGAAGGCGTGCGCTTCCCGCGCTTCGGCCACGTGCTCACCTCCAACGGCTGGACCAAACAGGCCGGCTCCGATCCCTCTTTCTGGCGCGGCTACCGCAGTCTGGGGAACGATGAACTCGACGATCTCGCCGAAGCCATCGTCGCCGAAGTCCGCGAGCGCGGCCCCTTCCGCTCCTTTGCCGAATTCGTCAACCGCGATCCCGAATCTCAGCGTCAGGAAGACCGGCTCAAGGGACCGCTCCAAGCCGCTCTCGACCGGACCATCAACGCCGCGCTCCCACCGGAAGTCGGCAAGCCCGCCACCCAACCGACCGGCACCTCCTTCTCACCGGCCATTAGCGGCGAAAACCAGGCCTCGGGATTCGCCGGTTACCTTTCCCAAGGCGACATCCTCCAATGCCTCGCACCGGTGCTCGGCGTCCGCTCGGACTACTTCCGGGTCGTCACCCTCGGCGAAGCGAGCGATGCCCGCGGCACCGTCCTCGCCCGCGCCCGCTGCGAGGCCTTCGTGCAGCGGCTCCCCGATTTCGTCGACCGCCTCGACAGCCCCGGAGCCCGCACCGCCGACCTGCAAAGTCCGGTCAACCGCAAGTTCGGCCGCCGCTTCCAAATCGTCTCCTTCCGCTGGCTCGCGCCCACGGAGGCCTGACACTCTCCGCCCGCCACCCGTCACGGAACCATGTTCACCACTTTCCATCCTCGCCTCCGCCGCCTTCTCGCCGTCCTCCTCATCCTCGCCCCCGCGGCGCGGACCGCGGCCGCCGGGAATGACGAACCCTCGATCCGCACCGAGCTTCTCTGCGTCTGCATCAATGGCGACGTGAACGACTTCCACTACCTCAACAACGGCAAGCCCGCCATCATGCAGGCCCAGATGGCAGGCATGGGCAGCCCGGTCAGCTACCGGGGATCGCGCCGCCTCGCTTTCCACGATCAGGCAGCCGACCTGTCTCCTCCGAAAGACGGCCCGCCGCCCGTCCCGCTTTGCGAAGCCGTCCTGCCCGAAGAAAACCGCGTGCTGCTGATCTTCAGCTTCGGCGGTGAAGGCAACACCAAGCCCGCCGTGCGCGCAGTCGGCGTCTCCACCGACCGCATGAAGTCCGGCGATTACCGCGTGTTCAATTTCTCGAAGCAGAATGTCGGACTGATCCTCGGCGACCAGAAGGCGGGCCTCGCTCCGGGCAAGGACAGCACGCTCACTTCGGCCCTATGGCGCGACAAGGTCGCCGACATCGCCGTGCAGATCGCGGTGGTGCAGAACAAAACCGCGAAAAAGGTTTACTCCTCGATGTGGGGACACCGGCCCGAACGGCGGATGTTCATCTTCCTCTTCGACCGCGGAGACCCTGGCCGGCCGCTCGAAATTCGGAAGACCTACGACGTGCCCGCGGTGGCCGCCATCCCGGTCAACCCGACCCCGGCGAAGACGGAATCCCCACCCGGGCCTTGAGCACTCCGCGCGGACCCGCGAAATGCTTGCCTTCCTGAGTGTTGAACGTCCAACGCTCAGGAATCGATGCTCCGCGTGAACCACGAAATCCCGAAGAACAGCGGAGTCGGCTTTTTGGGAAGGGTGTAGAATTTGACCTCTCGCTCGGGCTGCTCTTGCCAGAGGTTCGGGACGTCGAGCATCAGGAGCGGCTTGCCGCGGCGGGAGTCGTCGACTTGCGCGACTACCTTTTGGCCCGGCAGCAACCAGGCCGAGGCAAGCTTCTGCCCCTTGTGCGTAATCCTCACGAAGCGGATGTTGGTGGTGTCGTTGAAAATCGTGATCTGACCGGCCCCGGCGATGCCGGCGAAGAGCGTGGAGAACAGGAGTATTGCGATGGTTTTCATGATAAGCGGGGGATCATGCCCCACCCGTCATGCGTGGAAGCCGTGGCAAAAGGATCATCGCTCTCATTTTTCCAGTTAACCGCGGGACACGGGAGCATTCCAGGCTCGATGCTCCAGACACCGGTGCTCTGCCTCCGCTTGGAGACAAAACCCGGTTTTCCACCCGCCCCGACGTTGCACCCGCGGGGAATTCCGGCACCTTCAAGCCCATGTCCGAAAATACCTCCGCGCTCTCCAAAGAAGAAGGCCTGTTCGCCATTTGCCTGCTCGCCGCTTTTTCCGATGGCGGGGCGTCCGATGGCGAACGAGCCGAGCTCAAGCGCATCGGGGAAAGCCTGCTGCCACCCGAACTCCATCCCGCCGCGCTCTATCAGAAAGTGCTGCTCCGCCAGATCGACATCCCCGCCGCAGCCGCCGCGCTCGACAGCCCGGAGTGGAAACAGCTCGCCTACGAAATGGCGATCTGCGTGTGCGAGGCCGACCACGCGACCGGCGATGCGGAGAAGAACTTCCTGCGCGATCTCGCCGCCGCCCTCGGACTTGCCGCACCCGCCGCCGCCGCTTTGGTGACGGAGGCCGATGCGGTGGCGGCCGCGGAGCCGGGCGCGATCGAGCCTTTCCTCCTGCCCAGCATTCCCCCTCCCATTCCGCTCGCCGCCGCGGCACCCGGAGCCGCCGTGCAAGCGGAGGTCGATTCGCTGGTCCTGCGCTACTCGATTCTCAACGGCGCGCTCGAACTGCTGCCCGAGACCCTCGCCACCATGGCGATCCTGCCCTTGCAAATGAAGCTGGTCCACAGCGTCGGCACGCTTCACGGCGTGTCGCTCGACCGCAAGCACATCGGCGAATTCCTCACCGCCGCGGGGATCGGTGCGACCTTGCAGGTGGTCGAGGGCTTCGCCCGCAAACTCGTCGGAGGCTTCGCCGGCACGCTCGGCAAGAAGTTCCTCGGCAAGTCCGCCGGCGGCCTCGCCAAGGGCTGCGTCGATCAGCTCACCAGCTCGGCCTTCTCCTTCGCCAGCACCTACGCCATCGGCCAGCTCGCCCACCGCTACTACGCCAACGGTCGTACTTGGGGCGGCACCGATGCCGAGGGCACCTTCGCGACGCTCAAAGACAACGCGCAGCAGCTCCACGCCCGCTACCTCCCGCAGATCCAGCAGCAAGCCGGCACGCTCGATGTGAAGAGCGTGCTCGCCATGGTACGCGGCAAGTGAGCGTTTCTCGCCGCGGCTCAGTTTAAGCCCGCCAGCGCCTTCGCCAGCACCGCATATCCGGCGGCATTCGGCAGGCCACCATCGGCAAAAAGTTCCGCGTTCACCGTGCCGTCCAGATCGCGGAACGCGTTGCCCGGATCGAAGACCTCGATGCCCGGCCGCGGATGAAGGCGCGTTTGCAGGAGGTGGTTCACCGTGTCCGGATCGGCCGCCGAAGCCTTGCCATCGGCACGTGGCAGAAGCCCGATCACCAGGATCCTCGCCGCGGGCAGCTTGCCGCGGATCATCCGGCAGATGGCATCGGTTCCCGCCAGCACCTGCTCCGGCGTGTCGGTGGAATGCGGATCCATTCCCGCAAAGACGATCACCCGGCCGGGCGCGATGCCGTCCAGTTCGCCGTTCCCGATGCGCCACAGGACGTTCCCCTCATGGTCCCCGCGGAAGCCGAGATTCGCCGCCCCGCTCTCGCCGAACGCCGTGATCCAAGATTCCTCATGCGCTTCCCATTCCTGCACCACCGACCCGCCGATCACCACCGTCGCGGGCGGCTTCGTCTTCATCCGCGCGATGACCTCGCGATGCCGTTTCATCCAGCCTTCTCCCTCAACCGGCGCCGCCGTCGTGGCGCGGATCTCCGGCAATGGACCTTCCGGCGCATAAAGCCGGACCTCCGACGCCCGGCTCATCGAAACCCGGCCCTTCGAGTCGCCCTCACCGCCGCCGGCCCAAGGCGTCACCCGGACCTTCGCCCGCAGGCTGACTTTCGCGCCTTGCTTCAACTCCGGCACCTCCAGCCCGTACTGATGGCCCTTGTGCTCCGAGCCCGCCGTTCCTTCATGCGCATCGACCGCCACCACTTTGCCGTCCGCCACCAGCTCCACCTGGTCGATGGTCAGCGCATCCGCGCCGCCTTCGTAGTGGAAGGCCGCCGTCCACTTGCCCGCCTCAAGCGGACGCGCCACGGGCAGCTCAAGCGTGGTCCCCGTCTTCATCGCCGGATCCGGCGACCAGCGGCCGGCATCGAACGAGTCATCTTCCTTCCAATAGTTCACCCCCAGCGCCTCGAGCCGCACCAGGTGCCCGTCGAGCCGCTGCTTGAACGCCCCGAAATCCTTCGGCACCGGCGCACACCACGCGATCTCCGCCAAAGCGCACAGCCGAGGAAACGCGAAGAGTTGCAATCGTTCGTCGGTCTCGGTCGCGCAGGACCACAGATTCGCCTGGGTGCCCAGAATGTGCCGCGCTTGCTCCGCCGTGAGTTCCTTCGGTACCGGGTCGTAAGCATAGACCTCTTCCAGCGTTTCGATGTTCCCGCCGAAGCCCGGCGGATGCTGCGGCGACGCCGATTGGCGGTGGTCGAAATAGAGCGGGTCTTCCGGCGACATCACCGCGTCGTGACCCGCCTGCGCCGCCTTGATTCCGCCCGCGGTGCCGCGCCAGCTCATCACGGTGGCCTCCGGCGTGAGCCCGCCTTCGAGGATCTCGTCCCAGCCGATCATCTTGCGGCCGTGCGCTTTCAGGAACGACTCGATCCGCCCCATGAACCACGCTTGCAGCTTGTGCCCGTCGGCCAGCTTGCGCGACTTCATCACCGCCTGGCAATCCGCGCAGCCGTTCCACGCCGCCATCCCCACCTCGTCGCCGCCACAGTGGATGTAGCGACTTGGAAAGATCTCCATCACCTCCGCCAGCACGCCTTCTAACAGACGAAAGCTATCCTCGTCGCCCGCGCAGAAAACATTGTTGCCTGGCACCGTCGGAAAGGTCGTCGCCCCCATCGGGAAATCGAAAAAGCGATCGACCTCGGTCCGCGTGTCGCCGCAAGCGAGATCCGGATACGCCGCCAGCACCGATCTCGAATGCCCGGGCATCTCGATCTCCGGGACCACCGTGATGTGCAGCTTCGCGGCGTGGGCCACCACCTCGCGCATTTGTTCCTGCGTGTAGAATCCGCCGTAGCGGCCGACCGGCGGCTGCTCGCGCCAGGCTCCGACTTTAGTGAGCATTGGGAATTTCTTGCTCTCGAAGCGCCAGCCGTGGTCGTCCGTGAGATGCCAGTGGAAGACGTTCATCTTGTGCATCGCCAGCAGGTCGAGCCAGCGCTTGACCTCATCGACCGTCTGGAAATGCCGCGACGAATCGAGCATCAGTCCCCGCCAGGCAAAGCGCGGCGCGTCACGGATCGAAACGCAGGGCAGCGAGCCGTCCGCCGCCTGCAACTGCCGCAAGGTCTGACGCGCGTAGAATTCCCCCGCGTCCGACGAGGCGCGGATCACCGCGCCCGCCGGGGCCACCTCCAGCACGTAGCCTTCCCGCGGCATGCCCTCCACCCGCTCCGCACGGACCGGACCGCTCCCGGCCAGCACCCCCTCCCGCCACTCGACCTTCGCCGGCTCCGGAATCAGCGTCGGCCGTGGAGCTGCCGCCGGCGACGCGGCCACGATGCCGGCCATGATTTGGAAGAACGCGAGTATTCTCCCGACTCGCCGGGACCTCGCTTCGGCAGGAGTGAATCGAACATCGGAAATCGTCATGAAGCAGCGATTCGGGGCTTGGATCGACCTGCTTACCCGGCCGCCGCGACCGGGCTTTCAAGGCGGATCAAGCCGGGTCTCACGCCCGGCGGCGACGCATCATGGCGAGCTGGCCGAAACCGCCGAGCAGGGCGATGGAAAGTATCACATGCCCGAGTTTCATTGCCTTGTCGGATGGGAGCGTTTCGGGGTGAAGAGGGCCGGCATCACGGGCGGGTGACTTTGAGCCGGGCGAAGAGAGCGCCGTTTGCCGCGAGGGAGCGGGGAATGGAGACCGTGACCTGGCGAAAGCCGCCAGCGAGGACGGTAGTGTCATCCGTGACGACCCCATCGGTCACGCCGTGAACGGCAGTGTTGCGCCATGTGCTGAGGTTGCTGCCATATTCCACGACGATCGTGGTGCCGGCATCGCTTGCGGCGGCATCGCTGCGGCGAAAGGTGAAGAGGAAATGGGTCGGACTCGTTGTCGTGTCGAAGGTCGGGGTCACATCCGCGTCGTCGCTTCCATCCGTGGGATCTCCACCGGTGACCCACTCGATGACCGTGGCGAGGCTGCCGCCGTCGAAGTCGAGATCCGCGCTTGGATCGCTCAGGCCGATGAAGGACTCCGCCCAGGAGTCGTAGGGAGATGGGGTTCCCGGATAGAGCAGGTGGGAGATTTGGAACTGTCCGGGGTCGAAGGAGAAGATTCTGGCTTCCGCGACATCGCCGCCGAAATAGCCGCCGGGGGCTCCGCCGGCATTCACGGCAAAGTGGGTGGCGGTGGCATCGAAAGGGACGTTTGCCGCGGTTCCGCTCGCCACGCCGTTGACATAGAAGGTGGAGACGCCGGCATCGCGGACCACGGCGAGGTGGATCCATTCATGGGTGGTGTAGTTCGCCGTACCGACCGCACCGATAAAGGCTTGGCCGGCGACGGCCCCGAACCAGCCGCGTGAGTCGCCCGCATCGTAGCCGATGTTGATGCCGTTTTGGGTCGAGCCCGTTCCGAAGACGTGGTGGTTGGTTTGCGCGAAATCGGATGTCCGCACCCAGACCTCGATGCCAATGTTGTTTTCGGGGGCGTCGTAGTTGGTGCCGAAATACCCCTGATCCGTTCCGTTGAAGGTGTAATAGGCGTCATTCGCGTAGCCACCACCATTTGGACTGAGCGTTGCGTTGCCGACGTTTCCCGTAAAACTGCGGGCATTGGTCGTGCTGTCCAGCGGGCGGTTGCCGGTGCCTTGGCCATCGTCTCCCATGCGGTACCTAGCTTCAACCCGGATGCCCGGGGTGGCGGGATTGGTGGTGGCGCTCACCACGGCCGATGGATCGGAAAGTCCCGCCCCGTTCTGGGCGAAGACGCGATAATGATAGGTGGAGGCGGGCAGCCGATCGCCGTCGCTGAAAAACTGGGCATTCGCGGGCGCGTTGCCAGCCAAGGTCCACGAGCCGATGCCATCGGGCGAGCGCTCGATGATGAAGCCGGTTTCCGTATCGAAGACATCGGTCCACGCGATATTGATCTCAGTGGCGGAGAACGCCGTTGCGGACGGGTTCGCCGGTGCCTTGCCGCTCGGTGCGGTGGCGAAGGAGGTGCCCCCGGTGCTCCAGCCTTCGGTATCCGGATCCGCGAGGGTGTTCACCGCGAGGAAGCGGTAAAAATAGCGCGTGTCCCCGGCGAGTCCGGAAAGAGCGCCGCTGACCGGGCCGATGGCCTGGGACCCGAGAGGGTTTGACTGGGCCCAGGGGCCAGTGCCCTGGTCCACCGTGTCCCAGTAGAGGGTGACGGTGCCGGCGACGCTCGTAAGATTGACGCTGGCCTGGGCGGTCGTGGCGGTGATGGAGGCCACCGAAGCATTCTCGAGAACCGGAGTGCCGTTGGCGAACTCGTGAACCAGCAGGGCGTTGAGTTGGGCGCCTACCGAGCTGGCACCGGAAAAGGCTTCGATCGTGAAGTTCTGGGTGGCGGCGTCCGCCAGGAAGGTTCCTTTGACGAGCAGGCCGTTGCCCCATGTGACGTTTGTGATACCATTGGCATACTGGCCCTGGTTGACGCCGTCGAAGCTGACGGTTCGGCCTGTTTCGCCACCACGTCCGTCGTAGACAAGAGCTTGGATCCGGTAAGCATTGCCGCTGGTCAGTCCGGTGAGCGTGACCGTGCCGGGTGCGCCGCCATTGCCATAGACTCCGGTCCTCGCCAGCGAGGTGTTGGCTCCACCGTCGTGAAAGCCCCCGAAGGAGCCGCCGCTGAAAGTGATGGCCCCGGCGGTGAAATCGATGCCATCGAACGAGGTCGCGCCGCCGCCGACGTTTTCGGCGCGAATCAGCGTCCCGGAAGTGGCTAACTGTCCGGTGTTGAGGTTTTGTCCGTAGCCGCCGCTGGTGAGGTAGGGGGCGCCGGCCCAGCTGATTTCAGCCGCCGTGGCCAGCGACATGACTGCAAGGGAAGCGGCCAGCCCGAGGGCATGGCATTGGATTTTACTGACACGGATCATGGGGTTTTTTGGGATAGGAAATCGGACTACCCTAACCAACATCCCGGCCCGCCGATTTCTTAATCAGGAAAATCAATTCAGGGCACCTCCTTGACGAAAATGTTGTCGATCACCGGGTCGGCACTAAGAGAATGCTCGCTGGTTTCGGTAAAGACGAGGGTCGAGCTGCCGGAGCTTGCGGTGAATGAGAGCTTCACGGGGAGATTGTAGCCATTCGAATCGGTAGAGGCACGGCGCGCGATCTGCGAGGCAAGCGGAGGGCTGTCCGGTGGCCCTTCCGGCGCGTCCCCGTCGTGGACCGCGGCGGTGATTTCCAGGGTGGTCGGCTCGAAAAAGATCGCGCCCATCTCGAAGTGAACCTCGTATTTCCGCCCGGGCTGGGTGGCGAAAGTTTGCCAGAGGGAAACGGTCTTGACGCTTGGCCGACCCTCGCGGCCGAAGTTGAAGCCCACTTGATTATCCGCCGTGGACGAGAGGATGGTGATGCTCCTTTCGCCATAGCCCGGGTGCCCTTCCGCGGTGGCGCGCATGACAACGATGTCGCTGCCGAAACGCCACCCCGGAAGCATCGCCGCGGTGGCGTAGGGGCCATAGTTGCTGGGGGGAGGCGGGCTACCGGCTTCAAAACCGCCGTTGGCAATCAACGTCGAAGGCGGGTGCGCCGGGAGCAGGGAGAGAAACGACTCAGGCAGGAGAGGCACCGCCTTAAGCCGCCCGGCGGGATCGCAAAGGCGGGCCATTCCGCTGGTGAGCTGTTCTTCGGTCTTGAGCCCGGAGCGGCTGCGGGCGATGACCTTGCCGGAGAACACATGGATTTCATGGCTGGCGTCCGGCAGCGCGAGCACGCCGAACTGGGTGCCAAGGTCGGTCACCATCAACTGCGGGGTGACAACCTGGAATCCCTTGGCGTCCTTGCCGATCTCAAACCAAGCGGTGCCTTCGTAGAGAGTCATGCGGCTCTCCGAATCAATCCGCAAATGGGCCGGGGCCAACACGACGGCACGCGATCCATTGCGGATCCGGAGCTCGAGGGAACCTTGGTCGAGCCGGATCCGCGTTCCCTCGCGGAGTCCATCCGCCGGCGATGGCCCGGAGCCTGCGTCCGGGGCTTGCACGGTGAATCGCGAGCCGGCAGAAACCTCCATGGTGGCGAGCGCGGCGGGCTCGGGAGCCAGCAACCGCATGAGAGCAAGGCCGAGGAGCAAGACGACCGCTGCGGCCACGGCGAGAGAAGCCCGGACGTTGCGACGGTTCTGAAGTTTCAGCCGGGCATCGATCAACGTGCGCGCCGTATCAAGCGGATGACTGCGGCTCAGCCGATAAACCAGCAATTGATGGAGCGCCGCGTGCTCGAAATACAAGACCCGTGCCGCGGGATCGCGTTTCAATACCTCCCGAAGGCGGAGGCAGTCTTCCTCGCGGAGTGTGCCGTCGAAGGCACCTTGAATCGCCACTTCGATTTCGTCGGGGCTCACGCCATGCCTCCTTCCGCGGCAAGCCGCCGTGTGACACAGCGGCGGAGGATCGTTCGGAGCCGGTTGAGGGTGACCGAGAGGGCGGAAACACTCCGGCCCTCGCGATCCGCATATTCCTGGAGGTTAGAACCACAACGATAGCGGTACTCCAATAGCTCGCGGTCCTGGGGGCGGAGTTGCCCGAGACAAACCTCCAGCGCGACCAGCCGTTGATCATGCGAGTCGAGCGCCTCACGGGCCTCGGCACTGAGCGTTTCCAACAGCTCCTGATCGAGCAGCACCGTGCGGGCGCGACGTTGCTTCTTCAGGTGGTTCAGCACCTCGAAGCGGGCGATGGAGAAAGCCCACGCCACGAAATCCGTGCCCGCCCTGAACTGGGCTCGCTTGTTCCACAACACAAAGTTGCTTTTTTGGATGATATCCGGGACGTCCGGATCCCCAGGCATCGAGGAAATGATGTAGGCGAGCAGGTCCGGCTGATGCCGCGTCAGCAGGCCGACGAAGTCAGCGAGCGATCGCGGGTTCTCTGAAGACATTATGATTGATTGCCAAGGATTCCCTCATAAACGTCCGGCGCACGAGGCATCTTAACTGGGAAATCGACCTCCCTCGGCAAAACCTGCATCGAGCTTGCGCCTAAGGCGGGGCGACATCGACTTGGCAGATCCCCCGCGACCCTAGGAAGCCAACACGATGCGGTTGGTGCTTCCTTGACTCCAGTCTTCCGAAACCCGATCCTGTCGCTATCTCGATGAAACGCCTGCTCCTCCTCGCCCTCTTCGCCCTCTTCGCCCTCTTCGCCCTCTTCGCCGCACCGCTCTCCGCCGCTGAAAAAGATCCTGGCACCGCGGTGATCGCCGACCGCACAGCCTACTTCGAAGCCGCCGATCTCAACGATGACGGCTCCCTCAGCCGCGATGAAGCCGCCGCGCTCCAGCTTCCCGCTCCTGCGCTGCGCGCGCTCTTCCGCCAGTGCGACCGGAACCTCGACCGCAAGATTTCCCTGCCCGAATTCCTCGCCGTCAAGCGCATGCCGATCACCATCCCCGGCGACCCCATCGTCGATCCACCGCCGGTCGATCCCCTTGCAGTCACCCAGTTCCTCGGCCTGCCGTTGGAAGATGCCATCGCCCTCGCCGTCCGCGAAGGCCGCCCGTGGCGCGTGATCATTCCCGGCTACTTCTACACGCTCGAATACATCGAGAACCGCGTGAACTTCACCGTGACCAGCGGCCTCGTGACCAAGGTCACCCGGGGCTGAGCCCGATGAAGCCGCACTTCGGCCCCTTCGTCCGCTCAATGCGCCCTTCCCAGCGCCGGGCCTTGGGGGCCTTGCTGGCGGTGCTCGTCCTGTCGATTTTCTACGCCGGCGCCTACGCGGTCCTGCGACTGAACGGATACTTCGTCCGCGGCGTTTCCGCGGATGCCGGTGACTTGATGTATGCGCTGAGCGCCGATTGGGAATCCGGCGGTGCGGCCTACCATGACGGTCGTTCCGCGATGTGGCGGGACGAAAGCCCGTCCCACCTTCCGCTCCACACCCTCCGCTTCTTCACGCCGATGATCCGGATCGAATCGGCGCTGCGGGATGCGATCTCCCGGATCCCCTGAGGAGCCAGCCTGTGGGGGTGGTAGGACCCAAAGAGGTAGTTACCCCCGGCTTCAGCCCAATGCCTTCAAGGATTGGTGGCCTAGTTTCAGATGGGCTCCAAGACACCAGTAACTCGCTGTCGCGGCCCCATATCATCCGGCCCGCTGGACGGGTGACCCCATGGAGTGCTGCGGCACGACGCAGCTTTGACTTGGGGCGTGGGCGCTTTGGTCTGCTGGCCGCGGATTGCCCCGCCGGCCGATCCGCGGTCGAAAGGGTGGGGCGCGCTTAACCCTAAGCCAAAGCGACGTCGTGCCGTCGCACTCCATAAGGACGCGACCGCGAAGGCGGCTTTCAAGCGGACGACGTCATGAGGAGAACGGGCCCGAACCCGGCTTCCATAAGCGACCTTGGGTTTGAATCCTTAAAGGCATTCGGCTTCAGCCGGACGAATGGTCCCCCGGAGCCCGCACTACCAGGACAGTCCTAATCGCCCGTGCTTCGTCCGGCTCAAGCCGGGACTAAGAACTTCGGAGTTCATCTTCGCCCGTGATCCAGCTTCCCGACAAGTTCCGCGCAATCTCCCCGTTAGGGTTCCCATGACATTCCGCAACCTCTCCGCCGCCTTCCTCCTCTCCAGCGCCGCCGCCGAAGAAGCCGCGAAATCCCAAGACCTCTTCAACGGCCGCGACCTCAGCGGCTGGGTCGACGTCAACACCTCGCCCGCCACCTGGACCGTGAAAGACGGCCTGCTCGTCTCCACCGGCCTGCCGATCGGCGTGATGCGCTCGGAGAAGCAGTATGAGAACTTCATCCTCCACATCGAGTGGCGGCACATGAAGGAGGGCGGGAACTCCGGGGTCTTCGCATGGAGCGAAGGCACCACGCCCGCCAACCGGCCGCTGCCGAAGGGCATGGAAGTCCAGATGCTGGAACTCCAGTGGCCGAAGCTGAACCCGAAAGCCGACGGCACACCGAACCACCCCGGCTACGTTTCCGGCGAACTCTTCGGCGCCAATGGACTGACCGCCATCCCCGACCACCCGCGCGGCGAACGCAGCATGTCCACCGAGATGCGCTGCAAAGGCGTCGGCGAATGGAACACCTACGTCGTGGTTTGCGTCGACGGCACCATCAAGCTCTCGATCAACGGCAAGTTCGTCAACGGCATGCGTGAATCGAGCGTCCGCAAGGGCTACCTCTGCCTCGAGGCCGAGGGCTCGGAGATCCACTTCCGCAACATCCGGCTCCTCGAACTCCCCGGCGGCAACGCCACCCCGGAACAGACCGCGGCGGTGGTGAAATCCCCCTGAAAAAAACTTCAGCAATTTTGAACGTCCACCCGGATCAAGGGTCTTACTCCATGAAGACCGCGTTTCACGTGAGTTTTCATGTAAGGGTGAACAGCATATTGTCAGGTTCCGGTCCGCCGGGCTTGATGATTTTAGCCGCCGGGGGTGGGACCCCGGCGGCAATTTTTTGCCCGGATGGCCCGGTCCCATTTGGCAGCGCTGGCCAGACCTTCGCGGTCCTGCCATCAATCCCGCCGCGTGACGATTTCGAAAGCCATCACTCCATTCCGCATCGCGCTGCTCGGCGTGCTGTTCGCCACCCTCCCGTGGTCCATGGAGGCCCAGATTCCCGGATTAAAAGCTGCCGCCGGAAAAGCCGAAGAGGCCGCGGCGGCCCCGGAAACACCCGAGGAAGCCCGCAAACGATTGAAGGGATGGGTCGTCGAATGGAAGGCCCTGGCGGAGTCCCTCGCCAATCCCACCGCCCTGGCCGCGGGCATCACCGAAAAGGACCTTGCCGCCCGCCGCTCCGATACGCTGCTCGGCGTCTTCAGCGCGGAAAACTCCCTCCGCACCATCGACACCAAGGCGAACCTCGAACAGGCGCTGGCGCAGTCGAAATCGCAGGCCGCGGCCTGGGAGGGCTTCAAGGAACCGGGGCCCTACTCCTTCGTCCTGCACGATGAACTGAGGCGGCAGCAGGAAGCCGTCACGACCCGGATTTCCGCCTACGAGTCGGCCGCCACGATGCTGGATCGCGAGATTTCCTCCCGTCAGGAAGATATCAAAAAAGCCGAGGAAGCCCTCCGCCGCGCCGCCGATGACGTGGACCGCGCCGCGCCGGAAACCCTCGTCGCCGCGGCATGGCGCTTGGACGCCGCCCGGCTCCGGGTAAAAATCCTCGGCTCCTCCGCCGCGATGTTCCAGCTCTCGCGCGAGAACATGCGGATCCGCACCGCTGCGACTCAAATTGAACCCGAAATCCGAAGTTAGATAGGGCATCGTTTGGCTACAGGTCATGTGGTAGAAGGGTTGTGTCGAATAACCGCACACCACACCCCTTCACCAAACGATGCAAAATTCTTGTAACCC